>CAZOGV010000064.1:0-14129 GCA_964579225.1 uncultured Akkermansia sp.
GACCTCGGTCTTGTGCTCCTCGATGTCGATGCGCCAGCCGATAAGGCGGGAGGTGAGGCGGGCGTTCTGACCCTTCTTGCCGATCGCGATGGCGAGATCATCGGTCGCGACGCGCAGGAGGATGCGCTTCGAACGCTCGTCGATCACTATGTCGCGCGGCACGGCGGGCTTCATCGCCTCGAGCACCATCTGCTTCGGGTCGGTGAACCAGTTGATGATATCGACCTTCTCGCCGTTGAGCTCGCGCACGATGGTCTTCACGCGGGCGCCGCGGGCGCCGACGCAGGCGCCGACCGGATCGACCTTGGGGTCGCTGCTGGTCACGGCGATCTTGGTGCGATAACCCGGCTCGCGGGCGAAGGCCTCGATCTTGACCGTGCCGTCGGCGATCTCGCCGACCTCGACCTCAAACAAGCGGCGCACAAACTTCGGGCTGCCGCGAGAAAGCACCAACTCGGGACCACGGGGCGTGCTCTCGATAGCGAGCAACAGGGCACGGATGCGATCACCCGCCTGATACTCCTCGCCGGGGACCTGCTCGCGACCGGGCAACACGGCCTCGGACTTGCCGAGATCGATGTAGATGTCGTTGCGCTCGCGACGACGCACGGTGCCGGTGACGATGTTGCCAACGCTGTCCTTATAGTCGTCGTAAATGCGGTCCTTCTCGAACTGACGCAGCTTCTGCATCACCGCCTGGCGGGCGGTCTGGGCCGCGATGCGACCGAGCTCGGCGGGGTTGATTTCCTTCTCGACCACGTCGCCGATCTGCACGCCGGGCTGAAGCGACTGGGCTTTTTCAACGTGAATCTCGAGCCTTGGATCGCTCACCGAATCAACCACCTTCAAAACCGCCCAAGCCTTGAGCTGGCCGTTCTTGGGGCTGATCTCGATCTTGAGCTCCTGACCGGAGTTAACCCCCTTGAGGGCGGCTGCCTTGATGGCGTTGACGATCGCCGAGATCATGTCGGCGCGCGCGATGCCCCGTTCCTTCTCCATGTATTCTAGGACGGCGAGGATTTCTTGGCTCATGTGGAATCGAGTGTTGTGGGGAAAAAAAAAGCGGGCCGAAAGGCCCACTTTTTGGAAAGTGAACTGTGATAAAAACGAGCAGTAAGCGAAGACGGCAAAACGCTGTCAAGCCCCGCGCCCCGCTCGCCCCGCCAAGGCGGCCAACCAGCCCAACAAGCCCTGCAACGCCCCCTGTCGCAACACTCTCCCGCCCTCGCCCGCGACCTCAAACTCCCGTGCCAAGCGCGGCAACTCCTCCGGCGCATCCCCCGGTTTCCAACCCAGCCAACGCAACCTCAAGCCCTCCGCCGACCCGTCCTCGCCAAACCGCGCCGCCAGCAAAGGCAGCGCCGCGTCGCACACCCACGTGTCGAAACGCGACCCACCCAAAACCTCGCCGCAAACCGCCTGCGCCACAGCCTTGCCCTCCGCCATTCGCCGCCCTCGGACACCAAAAGGCTCGCCGCGCACAACCTCGCCCCACCCCGCCAGCCGCGCCGGCCAGTCCGGCCTTGCCGCCACCCACTCCGCGTATTGCGCCAAACGCAGCCGCGGCCGATTCGCCGGTCGCACCCCACCGCGACTCCATTCTTGCGCCTGCGATTCAAACACCGCCGCGACCGAAACGCCCGCCCGCCACGCCGCCAGCGGCCACTGCTCCGCGATCGCCAACATCGGCGCGCGATTAAACCGATAACCCAGCACCTCCAACGCCGCGTGATGACACGCCTCATCCCATCCCAGCCGCTCGATGCGCGCCCGCGCCAGCCCGACCTTCGCCGACCAACGCCACTCCGCATGCCGCGCCACCTCCGCGCGCAATTTCACCGACGCGATGCCCGCCAAAATTTCCCGCAACTGGCTGTAAGTCCGCCCCGCGATTCCCTCCACCGCCGCCTCCTCCGCGTAAGCCTCCAGGTCGCGCTCCAGCAGCGGCAACAACTCCAAGATCGGAATCCGCCGCCCGCTCGCGCCCGCCGTCCACTCGCGCATCGAGGGAAACAACACCACGTGCAACACCACGCCCGCGTAGGCCGGATCGGCTGCGTGCCCGTGCTGATCCCAGTCCACCGCGCGTAAATGCACCTCCACCGCGCCGCGCAACACCTCGCGCGCCGCGCCCTCCCCTATTTCGATTTCCGCGTCCGCGAAATCCGGCCCGCCCAACCGGTTCCAACGCCCACGCTTTTTCAGCCGCAACACCCGCCCGTCCCGCGTCCGCAAAGCCCGCGCGTCGAACTCCCCTCGCCACCAGATGCGCTGCAACAACAACTCGGGAAACGTGAACGCCCCGTGCAGCCCCGCGATCTCCGCCACCGCGTCCGCCGTCGTATCCGCCTTCGCGCTCATCTCGCCTCTCCTCCCGCGCGCCAGTCGCGCTCCGTCGCCGCGTTAGCGCGCGAGACCGCGCGCGCCTGACGCGTATCCACCGAGTCGATACGTCGCGCCAAATCCTCCGGCGAACACCAGGCCGCTCCCGCCGCCTCCACCGTCGCTCGCTCCGCCTGGTCGGCCGTCGCCACCAGACACGCGCCCGGCTCGGCCGCCCGCCCCACCAGCTGCTCGATCACGTCGTCCGCCGTCGCCCCCGCCGGCGTGTGCACGCAGGCGAAATCCGCCGCGCCGTCCACCGCCTCGATGCTCAAATCCTCCCCGCGCCCGTCGAAGACCAGCGTCACCCGCCACCCCGAAAAATCCCGCAACACCGCCACGCGCCGCACGAGCAGCGCCTTCGCCGCCTCGCGATCACGCCGCGCCAGCGCCCGCGTGTCCGCCCACGCCTGCACCACGTTGGAACCATCGACGAGAAGATGCGTGGTGATCGGTGACGGCATGGGTTCGCGAAAAAAATCGGCGGCTACGTAAATGTGCGCCGATTCCGCCGCCGCGACCGCGCAAGCGCAAGGCCGTATGGGCTTGCGATACGTCCGCCGCGCCTGCTGCCTCGCCGCCATGCATCCGTCTTCACTCGGTAAACTCATCGGCACCGTCATCGTTATCCTCGTGCTCGTCATCGCCGCCTCGCAGGCGACCTACGTTGTCGATCCCGGCACGCGCGGCGCCATGGTCACGCTCGGCAAGGTCTCCCCCGCAGCCCTCCCCGAGGGCTTCGGCACCAAGGCCCCGTTCATCTCGCACGTCATCCCCGTGCTCGTTCGCCAGCAGACCCGCAGCCTGCCCGCCGAGTGTTATTCCTCCGATCTCCAGCAGGTGAACATGAAGCTCCGCGTGCTCTTCCGCATCCCCGAGTCCTCCGTCGTCCGCATCTACCAAGACTTCGCCGGCGACCCCTTCGACAGCCTCGTTGCCCCCCGCGTGCAAGAAGCCCTCAAGGAAGTCACCGCCCTGCAAAGCGCCGAACAAATCGTGCGCCAGCGCGAGGTGATCAAAAACCGCGCCCTCGAATCCGCCCGCGCCAAGATCGACTCGCTCCTCACCATCGAGGACATCGTGCTCGAGGACATCACGCTCTCCCGCGAACTCGAGTCCGCCATCGAGTCCAAGATGGTGCAGGAGCAGGAAGCCGCCAAAGCCCGCTTCACCCAGCAAAAAGCCCAGATCGAGGCCGACACCGCCATCATCCGCGCCAAAGGCGAGGCCGAGGCCATCCGCATCCGCGGCGAAGCCCTGCAGGACACCCCCGGCCTCATCCAGCTCCAGATCGTGGAAAAGTGGGACGGCCGTTCCCCCCTCGTGATCGGCGGTGGCGGCGACGGAGGCTCCGGCACCAACTTCATCCTTCCGCTCAACGCCCTCCCGACCGCCGCGCCGACCTCGACCGCGCCCGCCCGTCGCTGAGGAACATCGCGGCGGACACGGAGGTCCGCCCTCCAGATCCGGACGGTCACTTTTTGGAGGGCGGGACTCCGTTCCCGCCGCCGCCGTTCATCTCTCCTCGCATATCCAAGATCTCCCCGAGGTCCGAATACCACCACAAGCCGCCCATGCCCCGTCCGATGCGCAACGTCACTCCCGGCGAGCCACCCTCGCCCAAGTTTCGCCGCACCCTCGGCTACATCGCGGTCGGCCTGCTGGTGATCGTGCTCTGCGTGTTATTCCCCCGCATGCTCGCCTTCGTGGAGCTGGCCTCGCGCCAGCTCCGCTACTTCTGGTGGCTCGTCCTCCTCGCGCTCGTCGGCGGCTACTTCTTCTTTTTCTTCGGCCGAAAAAAATAAACCGCGCCCGCAAGCAAATCGCTAAAGTTCCCCCTCCCACGAGGCGATAGATTCAGCACCTCGTGACCACCTCGCAGACAACCGCAAACATGCCGGAAAAAATCCGGCAAGCCGCTCTCCACATTCCCGCCGCAGCCGGCATCTACGCGCGCCTGCAATCACTGATCGCCAGTCCCACCGCGTCCGTGTACGACATCATGGATTTGGTGAAACTCGATGCCGGCATCGCCTCCGCTGTGGTGCGATCCGCAAACAGCGCCTACAACCGGCAATCGGAGCCCATCAAATCCGTCAACGACGCCATCAACCGCGTGGGCCTTCGCGAGGTAAATCGCATCATGGGACAGGCCGTGGCCGGCCAACTTTTTTCCCAACATCTTTCCCTTTATCAAATACCCGCTAAGCTCATCTGGGAAAACTCCATCGCCACCGCTGTGGCGATGGGCGTGCTCTCCTGCCTGACCCACGAAGATGACCGCCCCGCCTATACCCTAGGCCTGCTCCGCCCCACCGGAAGACTCGTCCTGCAAAACGTCGCCAAATCCGAAAAATCCGCCCAGGAAACCGTCGTGCCCGCCGGCTTCGGCGACGAGGCCGCATACGAGCGCGCCTATTTCGGCGCCTCCAGCTCGGAGGTCACCGGCTACCTGCTCGAAGCGTGGCACCTCCCGGAAAACCTCGCAGAAGCCGCGCGCCATCACCGAAGACCGGCAAACGCCAGCCCTGAGACAAAATCCCTCGCCGCCCGCCTACATATCGCCTGCTGGATCGCATCCACCTTGGGCAAAGGCCTTCCCTCCGAAACTCATCTCTGGCGCAACACCCCCGAACTCGCCGAACTGGCCGGCCTCCCGCCCGACGCGGCACAAACCAGCCTCATCGACATCCGCTCCGAGCTCAACCGCATGGGCGCCTTGATTCGCGGCACCCTCTCCTGAAGCAAATCAGCCACCTCACCTCCTCCGGCGATCATCATCTGGCCTTCACCCGGATCGCCCGCCGCCACGCCGCAAGGCATCCGCGCAACACCGCAGCCTAGGTTGATAAAATTCCCTCATCACCAGCCTCCAATCCACTATCCCTGCAGCCAAAAATGAATGATCAAACTCGACCGTGAGATTTACCGCATCCACGTGGATTACTACGACAGCGAGCGAACCCGGGTTCAAATCCCTCACTACCCTGTCCTGCATCCGCCAAGGCCACGCCATCCGTAGCCCGCAGGGCGAAGGATGGCGGAAGGGGAGGGATTCGAACCCCCGGAACCTTTCGGTTCGCCAGATTTCAAGGCTGGAGCAATCGACCACTCTGCCACCCTTCCGGAACATCGCTTACACTCACTGACGTCCGCGTATCTGCGCGACGTCTCGCCATCGGTCAACCCTGTTGCAGACCCAGCTCCTCGACCCGCTTGCGCAAGGTCGCGCGCGTCATGCCGAGCCGCTCCGAAGTCCGAGCCAGGTTACCATCAAACGCCTTCAGCGTGCGCACGATCATCTCACGCTCCAAACGCTCCAGCAACGGCTCGGCTTCCTTGCTCAGCTCGACGTGCAAGTAGTCCAGCGCCTCCGGCACCGACGTTGGTCCCGCCGACGCCGAGACCGCAGAAACGCCTGCCACCGGGGCCATCTCAGCCGCCGCGACCACGGGAGTCGCCGCCACCACCGCCGCCACCACCAACGGAGGCGTGGACGCCCCCGCCGTCACCACCCCGGCGCCAGCGCTCGCCAGCACCTCGACCGGCAAATCCTTCACCAAAATCGCGTCGCCCTGCGCGATCACCGCGCTGCGATAAACCAGATTCTCCAGCTCGCGCACGTTGCCCGGCCAGTCGTAACGCGCCAACACCGCCATCGCCTCGGGCGACACTTTTGAAACCCGCGCCTTTTTCTGCTTAACCAGATTTTGGAGACAGAAATCCACGATCTGCGGAATATCCTCCCGCCTATCCCGCAGCGGCGGCATCTTGATGCGCACCACATTGAGCCGGTAATAAAGATCTTCGCGGAAGGTCTTCGCCTTCACCATCGCCTCCAGATCCTTGTTCGTCGCCGCGATGATGCGAACGTCCACTTTGATCGTGTCCGTGCCGCCCACGCGCTGAATCTCGCCCTGCTGCAACACGCGCAAAATCTTCGTCTGAGTCGCCAGTGCCATGTCGCCGATCTCGTCCAGGAAAATGGTGCCACGATCACACAACTCGAACTTGCCGATGCGCTGCGTCGTCGCGCCAGTGAACGAACCCTTCTCGTGACCAAACAGTTCGCTCTCGATCAAATTGTCCGGAATCGCCGCGCAATTCACCGCGATAAAATTCCCCTTCGCCCGGTGCGAATGCTTCCAGATCGAGCGCGCCACCAACTCCTTGCCCGTGCCGCTCTCGCCCGTGATCATCACCGTCACGTCGCTCGCCGTCACCTGGCCGATGACCTTAAAAACGTCCTGCATCACCGGCGACGCGCCCACGATGCCCTCGCGATAATCGTCCGCGTTGATCGTCGGCTTATAGTCGCCCGCCGAACGCATGTCCGCATGCGCCTGCAACGCGTTCTCCGCCAGCGTCAGCACCTTCGCCGGATCGAAGGGCTTCATGATGTAGTCGAAAGCCCCATACTTCATCGCCTCGATCGCCGTCTGCGCCGTGCCGAAGGCCGTCATCAAGATCACCAGCTGCTTCGGATTCGCCGCGCGGATATGCTGCAAGGCCTCCAACCCGCTCATGCCGCCCATGCGCACATCGAGAAAAATCAAATCCGGGGCCGGCCCCTTCTTCACCGCCGCCACGCCCGCCTCGCCGCTGCCGGCCTCCAGCACCTGGTATTTCTTCGAGGATAAAACCCGCCCCAGCGAGTAGCGGACTTCGGCGTCGTCATCGATGACAAGGATCGTGGGAGCGTTGGCGTCAGGCATGGAGGCGCACGCTGCACACGAGATGCCTCCCGGTCAACGTCCCGGAAGACTCTCCGTATTCTATGGGTCCTTCCCGGACCGCTCGCCTCACCTTCCCTGCCGCGCCAACTCCGCCGCCCGCCGATACTGCGCCCGGAAATGCGCGCCGAGCTCGCGCGAGAGTTTTAACTCCGCCACCGCGTCCCGCGCCCGCAGCGCGTCCTTGATCGGCCCGAGCGCCGTCGCGTAGTCCACCGCCGACATGTCGCCGAGCACCACCAGCGCCTCGGGCGGCGAACCCGCCGCGACGATCTCCCGCCACGCCGACACCAACTCCGGATGCGCGTCGAGGCACATCACGCGCATGATGAAACGCAGCTCGCTGAACAGCGCCCCCGTCCACTCCGGCCGATACACCAGCGGGTCCGCGATCGCATACGGCATATCCTCCGGATCGCTCCGCTTCTCCGCCAAGCCCGGCTCGTCATACGAATCCATCCGCACCGGCAAGCGGCGCAACGCGTAGCGCTCCGGCCCGCCCTCCGTGCCCGGCTTCTGGTTCCACAAACGCTGCCCCTCCGGCGACATCACAAAATCCACAAACGCCAGCGCCGTCGCCTTGTTCGGCGCGCCGCGCAGCAGCCCGATCGGGTCCACCGAAAACACCGTGCCTCCCTCCGGCGACACATATCCCACGCGTTCGCTGCCCGCCCGACGCGCCAGCGCCTCGACCTGTTGACGCCCGTAAAAATCGATGCACATGCCCGCCGCGCAATTCCCCGCCGCCACGTCGATCGGCACCTTTTGCGCGTTGTCCGTAAAATAGCGCGCGTTCGCCGCCACCGCCTGAAGCAGGCGCAAGCCCTCCGCCCAACCTTCCGCCACCGCCGCCTTCTCCGCCGCCGCCCGCGCCTCCTCGGTCGCGTAACGCGCGACCGACATCCGCGCGTTCACCACCTCGTAGATGCGTTGCTGGATCACGATCTCGAACGCCTTGTTCATCGACCCGCTCTTCGTCGGGTCGGCCAGCGCCACCTGCCTTTGATATCGCGGATCGGCCAACGTCGCCCACGTCGTCGGCTCGGGCAGCCCAAGCCTCGCCAGCGCGTCGCGATTAAACACAATGCCGAACGAGCTCAGCACCGCGCCCACCCAGCGCCCCTCCGGATCGCGGAAATCGTCGCCCGCGTATTTCAGCGGCAGCACCGCATCCGTCATCCAGTCCGGCGTCGGCTCGCCCGGCTCGCGCAGCGGAACCAGCCGCCCCGCCCGCGCCTGCACGATGAAGTCGTAGACGCCGCCGCCGAAAAAAAGATCGATCCCGCTGTTCACTTCGTTCGAGGCGAGAAACGCCGCCCGCGCCTCCCTCGCCTCCGCCGGCGCGTCGGCCGGCAGGCGCGCGTTGGCGAAGGCTCCCTCCACCACCGCGCTCCACGAACGCCCCAGCGTGCGCGTCCAGTGGTTGCGGAACGACGCGTTGTATTCACCTTCCAAATACCGAGCGATCTCGCTCGTGCCGCCGATCAGCCGCCAGTCGATGCGCGCCTCGCGCCCGGTGCGCTCGCGGTGCCAGCGGCGGAAGCCGATCTCGAACTCGTGGCGGATCGCCTCGTTGTGCGGCGAGATGATGATGACCGTGTCCACGTTCGCGCCGCCGCCCGCGACCGAGCCCCCCGCCTCCGCGCCCGGACGCAGCGCGAAAGGTAGCGTCAGCACCACCGCCAGCAAAACCAGGAGAACAATATTGCGCGTCATGATCGTGCCTCGTGTGTCCTCAGCGCTCCAAAATCACCACGTCCTGCGCATCCACACGCGCGAACAACCCGCCCTCCGCCGCGCCACCGACATGACGCGGGTTGAGCTCGAAGATTTTCAGCGTCGGCCCCGCCGCGCCATTCGCGCCATTCGCACCGCCAGCCCCGTCCGCCACGAAGCCGTATTGCGCCACCTCGCCGAGGTAGATCGATTCGCCGATGCGCCCTGGCACGTTGTTCACGTCGCCGCGCTTTTCGCCGAGAGTCCAGCACTCGGGCCGGATGGAAAGCGTCACCGCCGCGCCCGCGCCCGCCGTCGCCGCCGCATCGCCCAGCACACCGCGAAACACCCCGAGCCCAGTCTCCACCTCCGCGTCGCGACCGCTGCGCGACACGATTTTGCCTTCGATAAAATCCGTCTCGCCGATGAAGTGCGCCACCGTGCGGCACACCGGCCGGCAATACACCTCGCGCGGCGTGCCGACTTGCAGGATGTGTCCGCCGTCGAGCACCGCCATGCGATCCGCGATGGAGAGCGCCTCCTTCTGGTCGTGCGTCACGTAAACCGTCGTGAGCTTGAACTCCTTGCACACGCGGCGGATCTCCGCGCGCATTTCCAGGCGCAGCTTCGCGTCAAGATTGCTCAACGGTTCGTCGAGCAACAAGCAGCGCGGCCGAATCACCAGCGCGCGGGCCAGCGCCACGCGTTGTTGTTGTCCGCCCGAGAGCTGGTTGGGCTTGCGCTCCGCGTAGTCCGCCATGCGCACGGATTCCAGCGCCTCGCGCACGCGCCGCGTGATTTCGGACTTCGGCACCTTTCGCTCCACCAAGCCGAAGGCCACGTTCTCCGCCACGCTCATGTGCGGCCAGAGCGCGTAGCTTTGAAACATCATGCCGGTGTTGCGCCGATGCGGTTCCTGCCGGGTCACGTCCTCTTCGCCGAAGCGGATCACGCCCTCCTCCGGAATGTAGAACCCCGCCAGACTGCGCAGCAAAGTCGTCTTGCCGCATCCGCTGGGGCCTAGAAGGAAAAACAGCTCGCCCGTCTCGATGCGCAAATCGAGCCCCTTGAGGGCGGTGACCGAGCCGAAACGTTTGGTGAGCTGGGAAACGGTGATGGATATCATGCGGCGAAAACGGGCGCGTTAAAACCGCCAGCAAGTCCCGCTCCACCGTCGAGTCAAAGGGCTTTGGCCGCTCGAGCGCAGGCGTCACGCATCCGTCACCATCGCGGGCCTTGCCCGCCGCGCCCACATCATCATTCTCCTTAGCTTTTCCCATGTCGTCCTCCGCCGCCCGCATCGCTCCCGCCACGCCCTCCGCCCTCGAATCCGTGCTCGTTTCCGAGGCCGACATCAAAAAGCGCCTGCGCAAACTCGGGGCCGAGATCACCAAGCTCTACGGCGCCGAGGAGATCACCGTCATCTCGGTCATCAACGGCGCCATTCTCTTCACCGCCGACCTGCTCCGCCACATCGACAACCCCGTGCGCCTCGACTGCATACGCGTCTCGAGCTATCGCAACGACACCAAGTCTATGGGCAAGCCGCAGATTCTCGGCAACCTGTCCCTCGATCTCGCCAACCGCCACGTCCTGCTCATCGACGACATCCTCGATACCGGCAAAACGCTCTCCATGATCGTCGGCATGATCAAGAAGCTCCAGCCCGCCAGCGTGCGCACTTGCGTGCTGCTCGACAAACGCGGCCGCCGCGAGGTCGAGTTCGAGTCCGATCTCGTCGGGTTCCAGATTCCGGACAAATTTGTGGTCGGCTACGGCCTCGATTTCGCCGAGCGCTACCGCAACCTCCCCTGCATCGGCGTGCTCAAGCCCCACCTCCAAAACCCCCCCGAATGGGCCTGAGCCAGGTAGGGCGGGACCGCCGGGCCCGCCGCTCCGACGTAGGGGCTTCGCTCGCGAAGCCCGCGCCCGCGTTTCCCCTCCACCCGCGCCCCCTCACCCCACCCAAGTCACCCAAGCCCACCCCGCGAGGTGCAAGGTGACACAGCTCGCGACCGCCGCCGCCACGTCGTCCATGACCACGCCCCAGCCGCCGGGCAGATCCTGCAACTTCGAAATCCCGAGCGGCTTCAAGATATCGTAGAAGCGAAACAGCGCGAAGCCCCCGAGAAACACCGCCCAGCGCCACTCGAGCACCCACTCCGTGGGCAAATATTGCCAGCCCACGAAGCACAGCGGGATGACCACAAACTCATCCAGCACCACGCCGCCCGGATCGCGTTGCCCGAGCCGAAACTCCGCCTCGCCGCAAATCGCCACCGCCAGATAAATCATCGGCAGGCTGAACAACACCACCGCCCACCCCGGCAACGCGGCGAAAAACACCGTGAAGTAAAGCAGTCCCGCCACCGAACCCGCCGTGCCCGGCCCGCGCCGCACCCGGCCCACCGGCCCCAGCATCGCCAGGTTCACGACCCAGGGCGTGGGCAAAAATCGCGGCCACAACGGTTGTCCTTTCAGCATAAAAATATCGCGCGCTCGCAGGGCCGCCTCAGTCGGTGAACGCCGCCCAGTTCCGTTGCAGATAACGCCAGCCCGACCACACCGCCAAAACCGTGCCGAGCACGAAACCGCCCAACCCGACCCACTGCACGACCACGGCCAGGCCCTCCAACGGCCAATCCACCCACGACGCCACATCCACGCGCAGCATCGGCACCGCCAGCAAACAACCCAGCGCGATCATCTGCGAAACCGTCTTGGTCTTGCCGCCGCCATCCGCCGCCACGATCACGCCCTTGGCCGCCACCACCATGCGCATACCCGACACGAGAAACTCCCGACACAGCGTGACCAACACGAAGGGCAACAGCAGACGCTCCACCGGCACGAACGCGATCATCAGCCCGAGCACCAGAATCTTGTCGGTCAACGCGTCCATGAACTTGCCGAAGTTCGACACCATGCCGCGCTTCCGCGCGATCGCCCCGTCGAGCCAATCGCTGATCGCCGCCGCGATAAAAAGCCAGAACGCCAACGTCGCCGCGCCCGTCCACGACACATACATCAAACCCACGATGAGGAACATCAGCGGAATGCGCGAAAGCGTGAGAATATTGGGCAAGTTCCACATGGGCGAATCGTAGGCGACAGTGCCGCCAAGGGCAGCGTTCCCGCGCCACCTATGCAAGGGACTTATCCCAAAACCGCCACCGCCATTCCTTAACTCCTGCTCGCCTCCGCCCCTCATTCCCTCACTCCCTCATTACCTTCCGTCTTCCCTCACTCCCTCTCCCCCTCCCCATGGCCAAACCCGAAGAACCCAAGATCATTTTCTCCATGATGCGCGTCTCGAAGAAAATCGAGCGCAAGGAGATCCTCCGCGATATCTCCCTCTCCTTTTATTACGGCGCGAAGATCGGCGTGCTCGGTCTCAATGGCTCGGGCAAATCCTCCCTCCTCCGCATCCTCGCCGGCCGCGACACCGAGATCGACGGACGCCTCCACTTCGAGCCCGGCTACGCCGTCGGCCTCCTCGAACAAGAACCCCAACTCCCCGCCGGCTCCACCGTCCGAGCCTGCGTCGAGGAGGGCGTCAAACACCTCACCGACCTCACTGCCGCCTACGACGCCTCCTGGGACGAACTCGCCGAGGCCGACACCGACGAGGCCCGCGACGCCGTCTCCGATAAACAAGCCAAGCTCCAGGCCGAGATCGAGCGCCTCGGCGCCTGGGATGTCGCCCCGCAAGTCGAGATGGCCATGGACGCCCTGCGCTGCCCGCCCGGCGACGCCATCGTGGACGCCCTCTCCGGCGGCGAACGCCGCCGCGTCGCCCTCGCCCGCCTCCTCCTCCAAAAGCCCGCCATCCTCCTCCTCGACGAGCCGACCAACCATCTCGACGCCGAATCCGTCCACTGGCTCGAACAACACCTCGCCCGTTACGAGGGCACCGTCATCGCCGTCACCCACGACCGCTACTTCCTCGACAACGTCGCCCAATGGATTCTCGAACTCGACCACGGCCACGGCATCCCCTGGAAGGGCAACTACTCCGGCTGGCTCGAACAAAAACAAGCCCGCCTCGCCACCGAGCAACGCACCGAGGACCGCCGCCGCAAGGCCATGGCCCGCGAGCTCGAATGGATTCGCCAGGGCGCCAAGGCCCGCCACGCCAAATCCCAGGCCCGCATCAGCGCTTACGAGAAGATGGTCAACTCGACCGACACCGCCGCCCAGGAGCGCGAATTCGAACTCGTCCTTCCCAAAGGTCCGCGCCTCGGCCAGCTCGTCGTGGACCTGCAAGGCGTCTCAAAAGCCTACGGCGACAAGCTCCTCTTCGAAAACCTCACCTTCGCCCTCCCACCCGGCGGCATCGTCGGCGTCATCGGCCCCAACGGCGCGGGCAAGACCACCCTCTTCCGCCTCATCACCGGTAGTGACAAACCGGATACGGGCACGCTCCGCATCGGCGACACCGTGCTCATCTCCCACGTGGACCAATCGCGCGATTCCCTGCCCGACGGCCAGACCATCTACGAGGCCATCAGCGACGGCGAAGAGATCATCCGCATGCCCGGCCGCGAGGTGAACGCCCGCGCCTACTGCGCCCAGTTCGGCTTCACCGGCGGCGACCAGCAGAAGAAGGTCGGCGTGCTCTCCGGCGGCGAACGCAATCGCGTCCACCTTGCCCGCCTGCTCAAGAGCGGCGCCAACCTCATCCTGCTCGACGAGCCCACCAATGATCTCGACGTAAACTCCATCCGCGCGCTGGAGGAAGGCCTGGAAACCTTCGCCGGTTGCGCCGTCGTGGTGAGCCACGACCGCTGGTTTCTCGACCGCGTGGCGACGCACATCCTCGCCTTCGAGGGCGACAGCCAGGTCGTGTATTTCAACGGCAACTACAGCGACTACCTCGAGGATTTTAAGAAACGCAAAGGCAAGGACGCCGACCGCCCCCACCGCATCAAATACCGCAAACTCATGCGCTGATTCCCAGGTAGGGCGTGACCGCCGGGCGCGCCGCTCCGTTTTTCCGTCCCGTAGGCTTGATCGTGAGATCAAGTCCCCGGTCGCCACCACCGCCCTCGTTTGCATCCGGGAATATCCCGCGTTCCCTGTCGCTCGTAAAGTTATGCGCCTCTCCGTTCTCCTCCCCGCCCCGCTCCTCGCCTTCCTCTCCTTCGCCATGTCCGCCTGCAACGAATCCTCCGCCAGCGCCCCGAAACCCGACGACGCCCCCGCCGTCATCCCCGCCAATGCCGAAACCCTCGTGCTCGGCGGCGGCTGCTTCTGGTGTGTCGAAGCCGCCTACGAAATGGTTCCCGGCGTGCTCGA
>CAZOGV010000065.1:0-14120 GCA_964579225.1 uncultured Akkermansia sp.
CTCGAAAACGGAGGCAGCGCCGCCAACGTCACCCGCGCCGCCGCCCGCCTCGGCCTGCGCACCACCTTCCTCGGCAAACTCGGCTCCGACGCCACCGCCGCCGCCTACCGCGCCCAAGCCGCCGCCGCCGGCATCGACCTCTCCCGCTACAAAACCGGCCAAGGCCTGCCCAACGCCCGCTGCCTCGCCCTCATCACCCCCGACGCCGCGCGCACCATGCGCACCGACCTCGGCGCCGCCCTCACCCTCTCGCCCGCCGAGATCTCCCCCGCCGATTTCGCCGGCGTGCGCCACGCCCACATCGAGGGCTACCTCGTTTTCAACCCCGCCCTCGCCGACGCCGTGCTCGCCGGCGCGCGCGCCTCCGGCGCCACCGTGTCGCTCGACTTCGCCTCCTTCGAAGTCATCAACGCCACCCGCGACTGGCTCCTCGCCCAACTACGCGCCGGCGGCCTGCACGTCGTCTTCGCCAACGAGGACGAAATCCGCGCCCTGTATCCGGAAAACAACGACAACGACTACGCCACCCTCGCCCGCCGCCTCGCCGCCGAGTCCCCCGGCCTCGTCGCCGTGGTCAAAGTCGGCAAGGACGGTGCCTGGATCGCCCGCGACGGCGAGTTGCACCGCATCGAGCCCGTGCCCGCCGACCGCGTCATCGACACCAACGGAGCGGGCGACAACTTCGCCGGCGGCTTCCTCCACGGCTTCCTCCACGGTTGGTCGCTCCCCGCCTGCGGCCAACTCGCCGCCGCCGTCGGCAGCGAATGCGTGCGCCACAGCGGCCCCGCCATCCCCCCCGACCGCTGGCCCGGCCTGCTCGGCCTCGCCGATTCTCTCGCGGGGAACCGCTAAGGGTCTGTCAGGAAATAAGTGTCGCAAGACGACGCTGAGATTTTGGTCGAGGGCAAGGCGAGCGCGAGGGAGCATCCGCGAGCGGCTGTAACTGAGCGCGCAACACCGCCCCCGGCCAAAAGATCGAGTCAGATTGCGACAATAATTTTCTGACGGGCCCTAAACGCCGTCCCTCACAAAAGGACGTGCCTTTAGCACCCCTCGTCCATAAGCCCGACACCGCCAATGTCGCCCATGACCATTCCCCGCGAAGAACCTTTCGAACACTTGCCCCGGGCTCCAATCTCCGAGGCTATCGTGCAGGTTCGCGGACGCACCCCTGACCCGTGGGAGGAGGAGTCGGTTTTAGCACGTCTAAAGCCTGCCCTGCCGACATATCCGCGTTGCCATTCCACACGCGCAGTTTCTCAGGAGTTTCAGATCAACCCCGACTCCGCCGCCACCTTTGCCGGAAAGGTCCAGGACTTGGGTTGGGATGGTGTGCGTTTCGATTCCGAAGACGGCCGTCAAGTCGCCCAGTTTGCGCGCGATGCCTTCTCCTTCAGCCGTCTGGCTCCTTACGAATCGTGGACCCGCTTTTCCGCCGAGGCGCTTCGCCTCTATCGACTTCACCTCGACGCGGCCAAACTCGTGCAGGCCCAACGCATCGGCCTGCGCTTCGTGAACCAGTTTGACCCGCCGCCCGGCGACTTCGACCCCTCCGACGTGTTCACCCGCCCGCCAGCCGTAGTCCAAAACGACCTGCCCTTGGTGCGCGCCCTGTTTTTCCATCAGGACACCTACCTGTATCCGGATTCTCCCTACCTTGTGACCGTTGTCCGCACGCTTCAGATGTCCGCTCTCGTCCCGGGCGCGCCCGCCACCCCGAAACTTATCTTGGACATCGACGTCTTTACCGGCATGGCCATGCCGGCCTCCGCCGCCGAAATCGAGGTTCGACTTGCCGAGATGCGCTGGATCAAAAACAAGGTGTTTTTCGGCAGCCTCACCCCGGCCGTTCTCGCCACATTTCGATGAAACTCTCCTCGCTCTTGACCGCCTCCACCGCCGCCGCGCTCGCCGCCGGGTCCACGCCCGGCCACAGTGCGACCGCGATTTACGTGCGCAGCCAGGCGGCGGAAACCCAGCGCCACTTTCACTCCCCCGTATCCAATAGCTCGGCTCGCCAAGCCGCACGCGAGGCGCTTCTCGCCCTGCACGAACTCGCCTCCCTCCCGGATTGGGATGGGCACGGCGCGAGCCCCGTCTCCCTTGCCGCCTACCGGCAGGCCTATCGTGTCCTTGAAGGCATCCCCGACTCGTTTCCACTCCCCTCCTTTGGCGCCGAACCCGATGGTCAAATCACCTTCGAGTGGCACCACTCCGTCCACCGCACCCTCTCCGTCAGCGTCAGCCCCGATGGAGATCTGCACTACGCGGCTCTGATCGGCGCCAGCCGCGCCTACGGCACCGAACCCTTCCTCGGCCAACTGCCCGAGGTTCTTCTGCCGCTTATCCAACGCGTCGTTTTCGGATGATCCCGCCGCTCCCCGCCGCCATCGGCGACGAGGAGGATCTCGCGCGCTTCGTTTTCTTTCAGGGCCACGTCCGCGCCGATCTCACGATAAAGCCCGACGCGCTGATCCCGCATCCTTACCCGGACCTCTCCGTAAACCGTCGCCACGGTGCGGACGAGGCGGGCATCTGGGCCGATGCACGCACGGTCGAACGCAAACGCGGGCGTCCCCTCGTCGGCCGCGCCGATCTTCTCGCCGCCGACTATCGCTCCCGCCGCCTCAGCGTCCAATCCGACCCGGTCGAAGGCAACCCCCGCCACGCACTCGTGCTCGGCTGGCCGGCCGAAAAATCGGCGCAGAAAAACATCGCCCAGCTCCTCGTCGCCCGCGCCCGCTACCACGCCGCACCCGCCGCCTAAATCGCCATGCCCAGTTACGAACACCTGTCGAAAGAGGAACTCGTCCGCCTAGTCTAGGCCCGCGACCGGCGCGACGCCACCCGCTTCGGCCTTGTCTGGAAGGCCAACGAGATCGAGCGCGACCGCGCCATCAATTCCGACTTCGTCGCCCTCGACCTCCTACCCGAGCACAGCGCCGGCCCCGGCCCGTGGCGCAACCTCATCATCGAGGGCGACAATTTCGACGCCCTCCGCCACCTCCGCATGACCTACGCCGGCGAGGTGAAATGCATCTACATCGACCCTCCCTATAACACAGGAAACCGCGATTTCATCTATAACGACCGCTTCGTGGACGAGAACGATTCTTGGCGCTTCTCCACCTGGATCGAATTCCTCTACCAACGCCTCATCATCGCCCGCGACCTCCTAAGCGAGGACGGCGTCATGCTCGTCTGCATCAACGACGACAACCGCGCCAAACTCGAACTCCTGCTCGACAAGGTCATGCCGGGCCTGCGCATCGGCACCATGGCCTGGCGCACGCGGGACTCCACCAGTGCCAAGGATCGCAACTTTAGCGACGTCCACGAACACATCCTGATCTACGGGCGCTCAAAATTCAGCTTCAAGGGCACCGACAAATCGCAGAAAAAATACAAGAACCCGGACAAAGATCCGCGCGGGCCGTGGAACATCGATCCGCTCACGCTCGGTTTTGACCGAGAGCAACGTCCGAACCTTTTTTACCCGATCCTAAACCCAAAGACGGGGCGCTGGTATCCGTGTGATCACAATCTCGTCTGGCGTTACGCCAGTGAGCTGAAAACGAAAGACGTCGAGAAACTCGAAACAGAGTCGATGGAGGAGTGGATACGTCAGGACAAAATCGTCTTCCAAAACCCCAAGGAAGAACGCGTCGAGACATGGAAAACGCTGGAGGAACTTTTGGCGGCGATTGATGCCGGGGATATTCCGGCGACGCCGAAGAAAAAGAATCCCCTGCTCACACGCGACACGCCCGACCTCGCTTTTTGGGTCGGCAAGCCGGTCGGCTTTGGTCGCCCCGGTTTCAAAAAACATTGGAAAGACCTGCGCAGTCACACCAACCCCGTCGGCAGTTGGATCGCGCGCCTCAACGAGGACGAAGACGAGCATGAAGTCGGCATTCTGCGGTCGAGAGAGGCCGGCGAGGGCACCGGCGTGATCGAAAAGATTTTCGGCAGAAAGGTGTTCACCTACACCAAGCCGCCCTCGCTCATGCAGCAACTCGTGGCCCAGGCGACCGACCCCGATAGCATCGTGGTCGATTTCTTCGCGGGCTCCGGCACCACCGCCCAGGCCGTGCTCGATCAAAACGTCGCTGACGGCGGCACTCGCCGTTTCATCCTGGTCTCCTCCAGCGAGGCGAGCGCCGAGGAGCCGGACAAAAACGTCTGCCGCGATGTTTGCGCCCCGCGCGTTAAAGCGGTCATCAATGGCTTTGGAACTCGCGAGCCCACTGGCGGCGACTTTGCCTACCTCCGCTGCCGCCGCACTCAAGCGCGCCGTAAAGCCCTGCCTCTGCGCCGTCATCTACTCGTGGCAGCCCGAGTCGCTCCGCCAAAAAATCCGCTACACCCACGTCGAGCACGCCGCCATTCCCGAGAGCCTCGCCCTCCGCTTCGGCCTGCGCCCCTGAACCCGCCACCACCCCGCCGAGCGCAAGAACGCAGCCCTCCTCCGCCTCGCCGAGTTCCTCCGCCTGCGCGTCACCCGGTCGGACGCTTACCAATAAACCGCCCCTCACCGCGCCTCAAAGCGCCCGTCCGACCGCTTCGCCACCACTCGCTTGATTTCCAGCATCATCAACGCCGCCGAGATCTGCGCCGCGCCCAAACCTGTCGCGCCCGACAACTCATCCAGCCCCAGAATCGCGCCGCCGGAAAACACATCCAACACCCGCGTCTCGTCAGCGCTCAATCCCGCCGCCAACACCGCCCGCTCACCCGCCTTCGCCGCCCTTGCCCGCTCCCCATCCTCCGGAATCGGCACCACCCCCGCCGGCCCAAATCCCTCCAAATAGTTCAGCTCGCTCAAAAGGTCATCGACACTCGTCAGCAACGTCGCCCCGTCGCGGATCAACTGGTGACACCCCGCGCTGCTCGGCTGGTCGATCCGCCCCGGCACCGCGAACACCAGCCTCCCCTGCTCCCCCGCGAACTTCGCCGTGATCATCGATCCGCCGCTCACGTCGCTCTCCACCACGATAATCGCTCGGCTCATCCCCGCCACGATCCGGTTTCGCATCGCGAACGACTGCTTGTCCGCCCTCCGTCCAAACGGAAATTCGCTCAAAATCGCCCCGCCCCCGTCCTCGATTTTCCGATACAACCCGAGATTTTCCGGAGGATAAACGATGTCGATCCCCGTGCCGAGCACCGCCGCCGTGCGCCCACCCGCCTCCAACGCCCCCTCATGCGCGAAGGTATCGATACCGCGCGCCAGCCCGCTCACCACGCAAAATCCCAGCTTCGCCAACTCAAAGCCCAACTTCTTTGCCGTCGCCTGCCCGTAAAGCGTCGTGCGCCGCGACCCCACGATCGCCACGCAAGGTGCGTCCAACGTGTAGTCCCCGCGTCGATACAATCCCAACGGCGCGTCCGCCAGTTCCAGCAACAACTGAGGATAACCCGCGTCGCGCCGGCTCACGAACACCGCCCCCGCCTGCGCCAGCCGCGCCTCCTCCTTTTCCAAATCCACCAACGCCTGCCACCCGCGCAAATTCGCGCTGATCTTCGGCCCCACCCCGCGCACCGACTCCAACTCCCGCTGCGGCGCGTCGAGCAGCCGCCGCGGATCGTCGCCAAACGCCTCCAACAACCGATTCGTCGTGATCGGCCCGATATCGGGCAACGCGTTCAAAACCAGAAACGCCTGATTCTCCGTGAGTCCACTCGTCATGCCGCACATTTGCGCAGCGCCGACCCCAGAAAGTCCAGCAACTCCGTCGTCCGCACCGCCTGCGCCCCGCGCGATCTCGCCAGCAAATCCGCCGCCAACCCGTGCCAGACCACGCCCCGCGCCGCCGCCAGCAACGCATCCTCCGGCCCCTGCGCCAGCAGCCCGCCGATCAAGCCCGCGAGTAAATCCCCGCTACCCCCGCGCGCCAACACCGGCCCGCCGAAAAAACTATGATACACCGCGCCGTCCGTCCCGCCCACCGCGCCGCGCGTTTCGATCCGCGTGATCGGCCCTTTCCGCACCGTCACCGCCCCCGCCGGAATCGCCTCCGCGATGCGCGCAAACTCCCCCGCATGCGGCGTCAAAATCCGTCCCGCGCACGCCGCCCCTCCCGCCGCCCCCGCCGCCACGATCTCCGGCTGCAAGGCGTCCGCGTCGATCACCAGCGGCCTCGGCGAGGCCTTCGCGATTTCCATCGCCAGCGCCAGCGTCTCCCTCTCCCGCCCGATCCCCGGTCCCATCAACACCGCCGTCGCCCTCTCGAACGCCTCGCGCACAAGCCCAAATCCCTCCAACGCCAGCCCGCCTGCCGGCGTCTCCGGCAGCCCCAGCCAGATCGCCTCCGGCAGCCGCGCCGCGAAGGCCGGCACGAGCGACTCCGGCACCGCCGCCGTCACCAGCCCCGCGCCCGCGCGCAACCCCGCCTCCGTCGCCATCAACGCCGCCCCCGGATACCGCCGCGACCCCGCCACGACCAACAAATGCCCGAAGGTCCGCTTGTCGCTCCCCGCCGCCCGCCATCCACCCAACTCCACCAACACCTCTTCGCCCAACCCGAGCGTCGTGTAACCCATTAGGTTACACGTCGCCTTTCCCCTGCCGAAAAATCCCAGATCCAAAAACCGCACCCGCCCCGCGTTCGCGAGTTCGAGCAACGGCGTTTTCACGATCCCGGTCGCATACGAAAAATCCGCCCGAAACGCCGCCGCCTCGCCCAGCCCGCTCGGCAGATCCACCGCCGCCCGCATCCGCACCGGCCACGCGTTCACCCGCGCCAGCAACTCCGCCGCGCCCCCCGCCAGCGGCGCTCGAAACTGAAACCCGAACATGCCGTCGATGCACAAATCATAACCCGCCGCCCAGTCGCTCCCATCCGCCCGCACCCGCCGCGCCCGCGTGGACAACTCCTCCCAAGCCCGACGCGCCAGCGGCCGCAGCGCCCGCTCGCCGAAAACGAACACCACATCCACCGCCACCGCGCCGAAGCGCGCGTGCAAGGCCTCCGCCGCGATCAACGCGTCGCCCGCGTTGTGCCCCTTGCCCGCCAACACCAACACCCGCGCCTCGCGCGTCGGCCAACCACCGATCTCGCCAAAATCCTCCGCCACCGCCGCCGCCAGCGCGCGCCCCGCCGCCTGCATCGCCGTCCACTCGCGCGCCTCGTCGCCGCCAAAAAACTCCGCCTCGAACGCCGCCGCCTGCTCGCAACTCAAAATCGGATACGCGCCTTGCATGGCCAAAGGCCTACACGCTTTTCACCAACGCCGCCACCGCCATCGCCGTCGTGTCCGTGTGGCTCAAGGTCAGCATCACGCCCGCCGCCCCGCGCGCCGCGAGCAAGGCATCGCCCTTCGCGTCAAACTTCACCACCGGCGCGCCGCGCTCATCGTGCGCCACCTCGATGGATTTCCATCCCAGCTCTGCGCCGATGCCCGTGCCAAAGGCCTTCGCCACCGCCTCCTTCGCCGCGAAACGCGCCGCGAGAAACGG
Source organism: uncultured Akkermansia sp. (assembly GCA_964579225.1). Classification (GTDB taxonomy): domain Bacteria; phylum Verrucomicrobiota; class Verrucomicrobiia; order Opitutales; family Opitutaceae; genus IMCC26134_A. The sequence goes on from CAZOGV010000065.1 coordinate 7,460, forward strand.
AGCCGGATCACGCATCTGCAAACAATACGCCCGCTCCGCCTCCGTGTAGGTGAACTCCAAAAACCGATCCCCCTGCCGCTCCCACACGCCGCGCACCCGCGCCACGTCGCAAAGATCGCAACCCAACCCGAGCACGTGTCCGGTTATCATCGAATAAAAGTCGTCGCCTCAGGTCTCAGGTCTCAGGTCTTCGTCTCCGCCTCAGCCCGCCGGATTCATCCGCACCTTCATCTCCCGCACCGCTTCCTCGATGCCGGTGAACAACGCGCGGCTGATGATGCTGTGCCCGATGTTCAACTCATGCACATGCGGCAGCGTGCGGATCTCCGCCACGTTCACGTAGTTGATGCCGTGCCCCGCGTTGACCACCAGGCCCGCCGCGTGCGCCTGCTTCGCGCCGGCCACCAGTCGCGCAAATTCCTCCGCGCGCTTCGGCCCGTGATACGCGTTGGCCCAGGCGCCCGTGTGCAACTCGATCCACGGCGCCTGCAACTCCGCCGCCGCGTCGATCTGCGCCGGGTCCGCGTCGATAAAAAGACTCACCGCGATGCCGGCCTCGCGCATCGCCTCGCACACCGCACGCACGCGATCCCGTTGCCCGGCTACGTCGAGCCCGCCCTCGGTTGAAACCTCCGCGCGATTCTCCGGCACCAAACACACCGACTCCGGCTTCACCTGCAACGCGAAGGCCGTCATCTCCGGCGTGCACGCCATCTCCAGGTTGATCCGCGTCTGCGCCACCTCGCGCAGCCGCCACACGTCGCGCTCCTGGATATGACGCCTATCCTCGCGCAGATGGATCGTGATCCCGTCCGCCCCCGCGCGCTCGGAGAGCGTGGCCAACACCACCGGATCCGGCTCCACCGGACCGCCCACCGTCGCCGCATACTCGCGGTAACGCGCCTGGCGCACGGTTGCACAATGGTCGATGTTCACGCCGAGAAGAATCATGGGACGCACACCCTTGCCCCGAAACCCGCGGCGGGAAAGTCGGGATTTCGCTTTCGCCGCGCCCGCCCAGCCCCTTGCCTTGCCCGAATGTCGTCCGCTCCCGCCAAACGCGAAAACCTCCTCATCAACATCGGGTGTAGCATCGTCGCGCCCGCGCTCATCCTCTCCAAACTAAGCACCGAGGACCGCCTAGGCCCCGTCGTCGCCCTCATCGTCGCCCTCGCCTTCCCCCTCGGCTACGGTATCGCCGACTTCGTCCGCCGCCGCAGTTTCAACTTCATCGTCGGCATCGGCCTCGCCAGCACCCTGCTCACCGGCGGCTTCGCCCTCGCCGAACTCGACGGACTCTGGTTCGCCGTCAAAGAGGCCGCCGTGCCCGCCGTCATCGGCCTCATGGTCCTGCTCTCCATGAAATCAAAACGCCCGCTCGTGCGACAATTCATCTACAACGAGCAAGTCATCGACATCCCCAAGGTGGACGCCGCCCTCGCCGCGCGCGGCACCCGCCCCGATTTCGAAGCCCTCATGCGCCGCGCCGCCTGGCTCGTAACCGCCTCGTTCGGAGTCAGCGCCGCGCTCAACTTTGGCCTCGCCCGCTGGCTGCTCACCGGCTCCGCCGGCACGCCCGAGTTCAACGCCCAGCTCGCCAAAATGCAGTGGCTCAGCTGGCCCGTCATCGTCCTCCCCAGCATGGCCATGATGATGTTCGCCCTCTGGCAACTTCTCAGCGGCATCAAAAAACTCACCGGCCTCGAACTGGAACAAATTTTCCAAGCCCAAGAAAAAAAGGCCTGAGCGCCTTTGTAGGGCGGGGTCGCCGCACCCCGCCGAGTTCGGGATCGCTCACAGCCGCTGCAAGTGAAACCCGCCGTCCACGTCGAAGCACGCGCCGGTTGAAAACGGAAACCGATCCTCCGCGATCGCCCGCACCGCGCGACCGATGTCCTCCGGCTTGCCCCAGCGACGGATCGGCGTGATGCCGCGCTCGTCCTCCAAGATGAGCTTGTCGTATTTCGCCTTCACCCCGCCCGTCATGTCGGTCGCGATCACGCCCGGGCGGATCTCGTAAACATTGATGCCGTCGTTCGCTAGACGGTCCGCGAACAACTTCGTCATCATCGCCAGCCCCGCCTTCACCATGCAGTAGTCGCCGCGATTGATCGACGCGGTGTAAACCGAGATCGAGGTCACGTTGACGATGCGCCCGCGAAATCCCTCCGCGTCCGGCGACTGCGCCATCATCTGCTTGGCCGCGAGCTGGCTCAGGAAAAACGGTCCCTTCAGGTTGATCGCGAACAAGCGATCAAAACTCTCCTCGCCCGCGTCGAGCAGATCCGCGCGCACCGTCGGCGCCACGCCCGCGTTGTTCACCAGCAGATCGATGCGACCGAAGTTCTTCACCGTCTCCGCGATCACCCGCTCGCGATCCGCCGCCGAGGCGACATCGCCCTGGACGATAAACCCGTCGCCGCCCGCCGCGCGCACCAGTTCCAGCGCCTCGGCCGCCGCCGCCGCGTTGCCCGCGTAGTTGATCGCGATTTGTCCGCCCGCCTTCGCGAGTTCGATCGCGATGCCGCGACCGATGCCGCGCGAAGCGCCCGTGACCAATGCCGAAAACTTGGGGGTAAACGAAGGATTGCTCATCATCCCCCCACCGAAAACCCGCCCCGCCCCCGCGCCAAACCCAAAGCCCCGCGCCAATCACCAAACATCGGTTCCGTGCTAGAATTCCATCCCTTGGAGGGCGGGGCTCAGTCCCCGCCGCGTTGCCTACCCGCCCTACCCGCTCCCCGCCCGCCAATCCCTCGGCGCCACCCCCGTCTCGGCCTTAAACACCCGCGAAAAATGAAACGCGTCCGCGAAACCCAGCTCCGCCGCGACCTCCTTCACCCGCGCGCCCGGCGCCCGCAACCGCTCCGCCGCCAGCCGCCGCGCCTCGCCTCGCCATCGATCCGAAAAAACCGCCGCGCCTCGCCCGCCCCGCGGATCAGCAAATCCGCCGGCGTCTCACCGAGCCCGGCCCCGTCCTGAATTTCGCCCGACGCACGCATGCCCCGCATCCACGCCGTCGCCCGCCGCGCCCGCGAGCTTGAAAACGCCCCCGCCATCGCCTGCATCGCCCGCACCATGGCCCGCAACGATCCCCTCCCCGCCCTCCCGACCACGCCCGCCAACGGCCTCTACCGCCACTACAAGGGCCACCTCTACGAAGTCGTCGGCATCGTCCGCCACTCCGAGGAGCTCGCCCCCTACGTCCTCTACCGTTGCCTCGACGAGCACGGCCAAAAAATCGACGACGTGCTCTGGGTCCGCCCCCACGCCATGTGGAGCGAACCCGTCACCCACGAAGGCCGCACCACCCCGCGTTTCGCCCCCGTCGCTTCCTGACGTAGGGGCTTCGCTTGCGAAGCCCGCGCCCGCCGGACGGCTCCCGCCCGCCCCCCGGGTTCCCCCGACAGATCGGCGTAGGCTTGAACGTGAGTTCAAGTCCGGTCGCCTCCCCTCCGCCCCGTAGGCTTGAACGTGAGTTCAAGTTCCCCCGCCGCCCCCTCACTCAAACAACCCCAACCACCCCAACTGCGCCTCCGCATACAGCAGCGTAAACCCGCCGAAAAACACCAGCCCCGCCCAGCTCAACAAACGCATCGCCAGACCCGGCCGATACTCCACCGGCACATTGTCGCCGCTCATCACGCGCAGATTGATCCACGCCAGCACCGGCGAGGTCACGAACGACACCGCCGCCGCGAAGCTCAACAGCCCCAGCAGGCTCGTCGCGAAAAACAGCATCGCCGCGCACGACGCCACGCTCACCACCGCGACCCAGATCAGATGCCGCGAACGAAAGCTGCGCGTCGTCGGCACCACCAGTTCGCACGACGCCGCCAGGGCCCGCGGATAACCATCCACGCAGGTCAGCGTCGTGCTCACCATCGTCGCCACCGCCGCCAGCGCCACCAGCCACGCCGCGTTCTCGCCCAGCGCCGCCGCATACATCGCCTGCAACTTCTGCGCGAAGCCCGCCCCGCTCGCCGGAATCGCCTCGCCCGTGCCGAACATCACCAACGCCCCGAGCGACAAAAACAGCACCGCCGACGTCGTGCTCATCCAGTAGCCCAGCTCGAAATCCACCCGCGACTCCCGCACCGTCGCCGTGTGCCCCGTCTGGTCGCGCCGCGAAAACATCCACAACGACGACCACGCAGACAAATCCAGCGGTGCCGGCATCCACCCCATCAACGCGATCAAAAACGCCACCCCCGCCGCGTCGAACAGCGCCGGCGCCGCATACTCCGGATCGCCCACCATGCCCCGGCTCGCCGCCAGCCCCACCGCCACCACCGTGGTCACCATCAACAGCGCGATGATCACCTTCGAGGCCAGGTCCAGCGCCGCGTAGCGCCCCGCCCACACCCACACCGCGCACCCGCCCACGATGATCGACGCGAGCACCGGCAACGACATCCCGCCCACCCCGAAATGCCCCAGCAGCGCCGCGCTCAAAAACGCCACGCCCGCCACGTTCACCACCGCCGTCGCGATATTGATCAACAAAAACACCCAAACGAACGCCGCCCCCTGTCGCCGGTAGCCGTGCAGCAAACTCTCGCCCGTCGCCGCCGTGTAGCGCTGGCCGTATAGAAAAAACGGATACTTAAACAGATTCGCCAGCAGCACGAGACCCAGCAGCGACCACCCATGCATCGCCCCCGCCTTTGCCGCCCAGTGCAGATGCGAGCCGCCGATCGCGGCGCAAGCGACAAGGATGCCGGGGCCGATGGCCTTGCGAAGATTCGAAAATTCCATGGGTAAAAGCCGCCCAGCCTGCGCAAGCCCCCCGCCCCACGAAAAGCCGAAAACCTGTCGCTCGTTTCTCGCTGTAGGGCGGGGTCGCCGCACCCCGCCGTCCGCCACCAGCTCCAGCCGCACGCCCCGCCCGCTCATCCAGCCCAGCGCCCGCGTCTCCTCCGTCCGCTAGCACCCCACCGCCCCACCCTAACACACACCCGCCCCCCGCCTTTCCGTCCGCTTGCCCCTCACTCCCCCACTCCCTTACTCCCTCATTCCCTCGCGGCCCCGCCGCGCCCCTCATTCCCTCTCCGCTTCCATGAAGATCAACGCCACCCTCACCCCCGCCAAACTCCAGAAGAAGGTCACCCGCCTCTTCGACCTCGCCGGTCAAAAGATCGACTTGATCAACAAGTCCTGGGACCCCGCGCAGGGCACCCCTGTGTTCACCATCAAGGGCAAATACACCTCGCGCGGCTGGACCGAGTGGACCCAGGGCTTCCAGTTCGGCATGGCCTTCCTCCAATACGACGCCACCGGCGAGGAACGCTACCTCAAGCTCGGCCGCGAAAAGACCCTCCAATACATGGCCTCGCACGTCAGCCACGTCGGCGTGCATGACCACGGTTTCAACAACGTCTCCACCTACGGCAACCTCCGCCGCCTCATCCTCGAAGGCCGCGCCATCGGCACCCCCGACGAGGTCGCCTACACCGAGATGGCCCTCAAAGTCTCCGGCGCCGTCCAGGCCGCGCGCTTCGTTCCCACTAACGCCACCGCCCCCTGGTCCCCCCTCGGCAAGGGCAAACCCGGCGTCGCCCCCGCCGGCTACGTTTACTCCTTCAACGGCCCGCAGTCCCTCTTCGCCGACACCATCCGCTCCATGCGCTCCCTCTCCGTCGCCCACCAGCTCGGCCACGTGCTCATGGCCGAGGGCGACAAGCCCATCAATCTGCTCCACCGCTCCATCACCCACGCCGCCACCACCGCGCGCTTCAACGTCTTCTACGGCCAGGGTCGCGATAGCTACGATGTCCGCGGTCGCGTCGCCCACGAATCCGTCTTCAACCGCAACGACGGCCAGTTCCGCTGCCCCTCCTCACAACAAGGCTACTCTCCCTTCACCACCTGGACTCGCGGCGCCGCCTGGATCATCTGCGGCTTCGCCGAGCAGCTCGAATTCCTCGACACGGTCAAAGGCTCCGAACTCGACGCCGTCGGCGGACGCCGCGCCGTCACCGACCTCTTCCTTGAGACCGCCCGCGCCACCTCCGATTACTACATCGACGGCTACTCCGCCCTCGACGGCGTGCCCTACTGGGACAGCGCCGCCCTCAACACCCACCAGCAGGGCGACTTCACCAAAAAGCCCGCCGATCCCTTCAACCCCCACGAGCCCGTGGACAGCTCCGCCGCCGCCATCGCCGCCCAGGGCTTCATCCGCCTCGGCCTCTGGCTCCAGGCCAAGGGCGAAAAGAAGGCCGGCGCGCGCTACCTCCAGGCCGGCCTCACCGTCGCCGACACCCTCTTCACCGACACCTACCTCGGCACCGACAAAAAACACCAGGGCCTCCTCCTCCACAGCGTCTATCACCGCCCCAACGGCTGGGACCACATCCCCAAGGGCCAGAAAGTCCCCTGCGGCGAAGCCTGCATGTGGGGCGATTACCACGCCATGGAACTCGCCCTCCTCATCCAGCGCCTCGCCCAGGGCAAATACCTCACCTTCTTCTGATTCCACCTCAGCGGTTTCCGTCTCCTGGAGGGCGGGGCTCCGTCCCCGCCGTTCCAAGGCCCGGGCCGCCAGAAACCCGGTCAAAAACGTCCGCTAAAAAACGCCCGCTCACCGCTCCCGGTGGCGGGCGTTTAAATTTTTCGCACCCGCATCTTACTGTGGGGGAAAACCCTCGGAGTAGTCACA
>CAZOGV010000066.1:0-11905 GCA_964579225.1 uncultured Akkermansia sp.
CCGACTCCCTCTCCGACCTCCTCCGCCGCGCCGACCCCGGCACCGGAGCGCCCTCGCCCGCCCTTCCCCCGTCCGCCTTCGCCGCCGCCGTCCACGCCCGTATCCAATCCACCGATACCGCCTCCGCGCCCCTTCGTCGCGCCGGCCTCGCGAGCCAACTCTTCCCGCTCGCCGCCGCGCTCGCCATCGTCGCCTCCCTCGCCGCCGGCGGCTCGCTCGCCTACGCCGGCGCGCAACGCGACCGCGCCGAGACCCGCGCCTCCTCCTTCGCCCGCTCCATCGACCCGTGGCTAATGCACGCCGAGCGCAGCGCGCCGTCTACTTCCCACACGCACGCGCACGTCCACCCGTGAACCGCCGCGTCGTCACCCTCGTTCTCCTTGCCCTCGCCGCCGGGCTCATCGCCTTCGCTGCGACGCGCCTGATTTTATCCAAACCCGACGCCGCCCTCGCCAGCCCCGAGGACCGGCTCGCCTGGCTCACCCGCGAGTTTCAACTCACCCCCGAGCAAACCGCCGCCGCCGACCGCCTGCAAATCGCCTACGCCCCCATTTGTGAGGCCCACTGTAACGCCATCGCCGGCGCCGAAAAAGCCCTCGCCGCCGCTCCCGACGACATCACCCGCGCCGACGCCCGCGCGGAATTGGCCCGCCTAGAAAAGGTCTGCGCCGACGCCACCCGCGCCCACCTCGAAGCCGTCGCCGCCCTCATGTCGCCCGCCCAGGCCGCCCGCTTTCTCGCCCTCATGGAACCGCGCGTCCACCACTCCGCCGGACGCACCGGCGCCCCCGCTCTCGACGCCGCACCATGACGCCTCCCCGCGCCGACGCGGCCCCTGAAAACGAACCTGACGACGAGACGCTGATGACCGCGCTCGCGGCGGATGATTTCCGCGCGCTCGACGCCCTCATGCTGCGCTGGCAACGCCCCCTGCACGCCTTCCTTTACCGCCACCTCCTCAACGAGGCCGACGCCCTCGACCTCGCACAGGAAACCTTCGTGCGCATCCACCAGCACCGCGCCCGCTACCGCCCCGGCTCCCGCTTCAGCACCTGGATGTTCCAGATCGCGCTCAACCTCACCCGCGACCACGCCCGCAAACGCGCCCGCCGCCGCACCGATTCGCTCGAAGGCGCGCCACCCGAGGTCGTCGCCGGCCTTTCCGGCGAGGAGGTTCCGCCCGACGTCGCCGCGCGTCGCGCCGAGGAAGTCGCCGCCGTGCGCACCGCGCTGGCCGAACTGCCGGAGGATCTCCGCGCCATTGTAGTGCTTTTCGAATACCAAAACCTCACCCACGCCGAAATCGCCGAGGTCGTGGGCACGACCACCAAGGGCGTGGAATCCCGCCTCTACCGCGCCCGCGACAAACTCCGCGCCCGCCTCGCCCGCTGGCTGCGCGACGCCTGATCCAATCGCCTCTGGCTTTGGGTCTCATGGTAGGGCGGGACCGCTGGGCCCGCCGTGATCGATGCCAGGGAATCTCAACCGAAGCGGCGCGCCCGGCGGTCACGCCCTACCTGCGATCACCCGGAGCGCCGGCTTTCAGCAGGCATCCGACGCCCGCGCCCCGCCGCCCCCCTACCCCAGCCGCTCTCCGCCCGCGTAAACATTCGCCCGGTCCGCGCGCAAAAACCCCACCAGCGTCATCCCCGCCGCGCGCGCCGTCTCCACCGCCAGACTCGACGGCGCGCCGATGCCGGCGAGCAACGGCACGCCCGCCGCCCAGCATTTTTGCACGAGCTCAAAACTCAGCCGCCCGCTCACCAGCACGCCATGCCCGCCGAGCGGCAAGGCCCCCGCCCACAGCGCCGCGCCGAGCAGCTTGTCGAGCGCGTTGTGCCGCCCCACATCCTCACGCGCCGCCACCAGCTCGCCGCGCGCAGTGAACAAGGCCGCCCCATGCAGCCCGCCCGTGGTGCCAAAGGCCGGCTGCGCCGCGCGCAAACGCTCCGGCCACGTGCCGATCTCCGCCGCCGCGAAACGCCCCGCCTCGCCCTCCTCGCCCGCGCCACGCAAGGGCGCATGCGCCGCCGCCAGCGCCTCGATCGTCGCCTTGCCGCAAAGCCCGCAACTCGACGCCGTGAAAACGTGCCGCGTCAACCGCGCCGGATCGAAACGCTCCCGCGCCGCCGCGCCCAGCACCGTCTCGACCACGTTGCCCTCCTGCCCCTTCGGCAGCTCCCGACAGCCATACACATCGAGCAACTCATCCGCCGCGCGCACCACGCCCTCCGTCAGTAAAAACCCCGCCGCCAACTCGCGATCATGGCCTGGCGTTCGCATCGTCACGGCGAGCCCGCGCCCGCCCACACGAATCTCCAGCGGCTCCTCGACCGCCACCTCGTCATCGCGCTCGCCGCCGCCGGTGATCCCGCGCACGCGAACAAGCTTGGTCAGCGAGCGATTCATGCGCCGCCCTCCCGCAGGGGACGATCAATCGTCGCGAAAGTGTTAGCCCAACCCCACGACAGAACGCGGTGTCGAAAGTGGCACAGACATTTGTGCGCCGACGGCGCATTCCTGTGCTCGGAGCGAAGGGACACGATCAAACCCGCAGGCCAGAATGCCTGTGCCACGCTTAGGATGTAGGGCCACTGGGAGCGCCGGCTTCCAGCCGGCTTTCTGAGCGCTGAGCCGGCAGAATGCGGGCTTTCCCGGTATCGAAGTTCGGACTTTAACATAAGTTTCTATTACCCCCCTCAACCCGCGATTCCCAGCCGCGTGTCGCCCGATTCGTCGCGCTCCAGGTGCCAGACCGTCTCGGTGATTTTCTCCAAAAACGCCTCGTCGTGACTCACCAGCAGCATCGCGCACGGACAATCCGAAAGCGCCCCTTCGAGACACATTATGCCCGGCAAATCCATGTGGTTCGTCGGCTCGTCCATCACGATGAGATGCGGCCCGCGCACGATGCCGATCGCGAGCAGCAGCTTCCTCACCTCGCCCGGACTCGGCAGCGCGCTCTCCAACAAACGCGCCGGACGCGAACCCAGCCGGCTGATCGTGATCATCACCCGCCCGAGTTCGTCGTTGGGCAGACGCTTGATCTCGTCGAGCAAGGCGCGCGAATCCTCCGCCGAGATTTCCTGCGGCACGCTCACCAGTTTGTCGGCCGATAGTCGCAGATGCTCCAGCAGGTGGCGGATCAAGGTGCTCTTCCCCAGGCCGTTCGCCCCCGTGATCGCGATGCGACTCGCGCCTCCGATTTCGAGATCGGGAAAATGCAGCGCCCGTCCGCCGCCCAGCGGCAAACTCCCCGCCGGCAGACGCAGCAAAAAATCCCTCGGCATGTAGGACGCGCCGTCCACCCAGATGCCCGTCTCGTAACGTTTTCTCACCGCGATCTCCGAGCGCTGCGTCGCCACCTTGCCCGCGCGCTGGTTCATCTGCGCGACCATTTTTCCGGCGTAGGCGTCCTTGCCCGAGACCTTGGCGAGACTGCGCTTGGCGCGCCCGTCGTGGTCGTGCGCCGGGATCTTGATCTGTTTCGAGCCGCGCGCCGCCGCCGATTTCTGGTCGGCGACTACGCGGCGACGTTGCGCCTCCTCCTTCAGGCGGTTCTCCGTGCGGCGCATGAGATCGTTGGCGCTGCGCGCGGATTTCTCGTCGTTCTCCTGCTGCTCCATCGCCTCGGTCACGCCGCCCGGGCGCAACACCGCCTCGGGCGGATCGATGATGAGACACTGCGAACAAAGTTCGTCCAGCAACGTGCGATCATGACTCACCAGCAGTCCGATGCCGTTGAACTCAGTCAGCGCCAACACGAGCAGTCGGCGCGCCTCCGCGTCGATGTGGTTGCTCGGCTCGTCGAGCGCCAACACCGCCGGCTCGCGCCACAACGCCACCGCGATTTGCGCGCGCTTACGTTCACCGTGACTGAGCGTGGACCACCGCTCCGGCCACTCCTCGCCCACCCGCAGGCGCGCCTTCAACACGGTGGCGTCCGGAGCCCAGATAAAATCCTCGAACATCTCCGGCGGCTCGTCGGTGCGTTGCGCGACGTAGAGCGCCAGCCCCTGCCGTTGCACCGCGCCGGCCTGAGCCTCGAGTTCGCCGGTCACGACTTTGAGCAGCGTGGTTTTTCCCGCGCCGTTCGGGCCGACCACCCCCGTCCAGCCGGACGGAAACTGCACCGTCAAATCGGTGAACAAGGGCGTGGTCATGCCCGGATGGGCGAACTCGACGGATTGAAGGGCCAGCTGGGCGTAAGCCATGTCGGCGGATGGTGGAGCCAACGACCTCGCCCGCAACGCTGGGTTGCGGATTCGCGCCCGACACGCCGGAGTCGTTCCCCGATGCGCCCCTACCACGCCCGCTCCGGCATCTTTCGCGAACAGTGGCCGCTCTTCGCGCTGCTCGCCGCGCTTGCGCTCATCTGGCTCGGGCAGACGCTCGGCCCCGAAGACTGGGCGGATCGCTTCATGGTCGTGCCGGCGGACATCACCCAAAGCTGGAATAACCTGCGCGCCGGAGCGTTCACGTCCACCGACCTCGCCAGCTTCGGCACCCTGCTTGGTTACGCGTTTCTTCACAGCGGCATCGAGCACCTGTTATTCAACGCGTTTTATCTGTGGATTTTCGCCGCGCTGCTCATCCGCCACCTGGGCAAAGGCTGGTTTGTCGCGATCTACGCGCTCACCGCCATCGCCGGCGGCATTCTGCACGCGGCTCTCGATCCGGAAAAAACGATTCCGATGCTCGGCGCGTCGGGCGCGGTCATGGGCTTTGAAGGCGCCTACCTCGGCCTCGCGATTCGCTACCGGCTCAACGATCCGCATATCTGGCCGATGGCGCACCCGATCGCGCCCTCGCGACTCGCCCTGCTCGCCGTCATCGGCATAGCGCTCGACTTCCAAAGCGTGATCACCGGCGCGGAAACTTTTGTCGCGCACGGCGCGCACATCGGTGGCTTTGTCATGGGCCTGTTCATCACCTCATGCGTGCGCGCCGACGAGGAGCCGCGTTAGGCCCGCCCGATGGCCAGATTTTCACCCAGATCGCAGAATACTGAGTTCACACTCAATCCGACTTCCGTCCCGATCCCCTCCTGTAACTCGCGCGTCTTTCCCTGCTGTTGCTCACGATCTTTTTTTCGGAGGAACCGCTAAAGCTTTCGACCAACAATAAAAATGACGAAGGCAAAGCTCACCCGCCAGCCCTCCTCGGTCACGGTGTAGATTGGCGCGATACCGCGCGCCACCGTGGTCTTTTCCACGCCCGGACCGTCGCCATTTGAGAGTCGCCCTCCCCGCCCCCGCCCGCCGCGATGGCGGCACGACCATGTTTTCCCCCGCCATCGAGAAACAACGCCGCGAACTCTACGCCCAGACCGCCGACGAGATGGGCCGCCGCCTGCGCACCGTCGCCGAACCCGCCGACATGCTCGCCGCCCTCGGCTGGGGCATGCGCGAGATCGACCGCGCCCTCGACGAGACCCCAGCCAAAATCCGCTCCGCCATCGCCTGCCGCGCCGGCTGCGGGCACTGCTGCCACGTCTCCATCGACGTGCAGGCCCACGAGGTCTTCTACGCCGCCGAATACATCCAGGTAAACTTCTCCCCCGCCGAACTCGCCGGCGTCATCGAGCGAGCCGCCGCCCGCCGCGCCCTCGTCGCCGACATGGACTCCGACACGCGTGATCGCTTCATGCACCCCTGCGCCCTCCTGCGCGACGGCTCCTGCTCCATCTACGAGGGCCGTCCCGAGGCCTGCCGCGTTCACCACGCCAGCGACGCTTCCGTCTGCGCCGCCCACGTGGCCGACCCCGCCGTCGATCTGGACGCCGTATTCATCCCGCCACTACGTGCCCGCCTCTTCGCCGTCATGCTCGGCATGGACGAGGCCCTCGAGTCCGCCGGCTACGACGACCGCGCCTACGACCTCGGCTCCGCCCTGCACGAGGCCCTGACCAACAGCCTCTGCCGCGTGCTCTGGCTGCGCCGCAAACCCGCCTTCCCCGACTCCTGCCTCTCGCAGCGCGCCTGAGCGCGACGAAAACAAAGGCGCGGCCCGAAATCCAAGGCGGGGACGGAGCCCCGCCCTCCAGAGGTGCGGCTTCCGTTCTGGAGGGCGGGGCTCTGTCCCCGCCGCACGTCTCCGCGCGCCGGAATTCGGTATCCGCCCGGAAACCTACTTCCGTTTCCGACGCGGCGGAGCCACCTTCGCCGCCGCCGCCGCCGCCGGCACCACCAGCACCGGACATGTCGCCTTTTTCAGCACCGCATGCGTGGTGCTGCCCACGATCAAGTCGTAGAACGCGGTGTGCCCGTGCGAGCCGAGCACGATCAAATCGGCGCGATGCTTTTTCGCCGCCTCCAAAATCGCGGACGCCGCGCTACCATGATTCAAAACCGTGCCCACATCCGCGCCGCGCGCCGTGAGCTCGTCCTCCAAATGCTCCAACTGATGATGTGCGGCCTTTTCACTCACCAGCATCGCCTCGCGCAACATCTCGACCCCGAGTCCATACTCGGTCGTCACCAACGTGGGCACGAGGGTGTGATGCAAAATCAGTTTCGCGTTGGCGGGCGCGGCCAGTTCTAGGGCGGTATCGATCACGGCGCGCGTGGCGGCGGAAAAATCCACGGAGACAAGCAGGGTTTTCATGGCGGATATGGGCTTGGGGGTTTATCGCCGGGCAATGACTGGGAATGCGCCCGGACACACCGGAGCATGGCGCGCCACCGACGGCTAATCAACCCCAAGCGAGCCCCCGCCCCGGACCACGCCCCGGGGGAGACAGGAACGGATCTCACTGTTTGAACTCCGTCACCGGGAGCGCCGGCATCCTGCCGGCTTTTCGCTCAAAATGCCGGCAGGATGCCGGCGCTCCCGGCGGGCTGAAACACTTCGTGCCATCCACCAAGCGCCTCCGCCAAAGCCCCGGCTTGCCGCCGGGCGACCGCCCGCCGACGCTCCGCCCCATGCCCGCCGCACCGCTCGCCCTCGGCTTCGACGCCGACGACACCCTCTGGCACAACGAAACGCTTTTCGCCGCCGCCCACGCGCGCTTCCACGCCCTGCTCGCCGCCCACCACGACCCGCAGACCGTCGAGCGCGCCCTCTACGCCACCGAGCTGCGCAACATCCCCCTCTACGGCTACGGCGTGAAGGGCTTCACCCTTTCCGCCATCGAGACCGCCATCGAGCTCACCGACGGCCGTGTATCCGCCCAAGAACTACGCGAACTCGTCGCCCTCGGCCGCGAAATCCTCTCCCACCCCGTCGAACTGCTCGACGCCGTGCCCGACACCCTCGCCGCCCTCGCCGCCGCCGGCCACCGCATGATCCTCATCACCAAGGGCGACCTCCAGCACCAGGAGCGCAAGATCGTCGAATCCGGCCTCGCGCCCCACTTCCTCGCCACCGAGGTCGTGTCAGAAAAAGATGACGCCACCTACGCCCGCGTGCTGCGCCGCCACGCCATCGCGCCGGAGAATTTTCTCATGGTCGGCAACTCCCTCAAATCCGACATCGCCCCCGTGCTGCGCCTCGGCGGCCTCGCCGCCCACGTGCCCTACCCGCTCACTTGGGAACACGAAAAACTCGATACCTTGCCCGCCGCGCCCGGCCGTTTTTTCACCCTCGCTTCGCTGCGCGAACTCCCCGCCCTCCTCGCCCGCCTCGCGACCGCGGCCTAACCTCCTGGAGGGCGGGGCTCCGTCCCCGCCGCCTTTCCTCCGTCTCCTTCTCCTGGAGGGCGGGGCTCCGTCCCCGCCGTTCGACGCCCCCTGCCCGGCAACCACGGCGGGGACGGAGCCCCGCCCTCCAACAGCGCAATCGCCCAGCAGCGCAATCGCCCAAAACAAAAAGGCCCGGACGCAAATCGTCCGGGCCTCGGAATTAAACCGCTCGCGCTTACTTCGTGAACAACGCGTCGATGTTGTCGCTCTCCACCTCGACGTCCGCGAACAACCACGACGACAGGTAGCGCTCGGCGCACGAGGGGATGATGACCACGATGGTCTTGCCCGCGTTCTCATCGCGCTTGGCCAGCTCCAACGCCGCCCACACCGCCGCGCCCGACGAGATGCCGAGCGGAATGCCGTCCTGCGTGCTCACCTGCTTCGAGATCGGACCCGAGTCCGCCTCCTTCACCTGGATGATCTCGTCGATCACCTTCGTGTTCAGCACCGCCGGCACGAAACCCGCGCCGATGCCCTGCAACTTGTGCGGACCAGGCGCGCCGCCCGAAAGCACCGGCGAACCGGCCGGCTCGATCGCGATGATCTTCACGCCCGGCTTCTTCTCCTTCAAAACTTCGCCCACGCCCGTGATGGTGCCGCCGGTGCCGACGCCCGAGACCAGGATGTCCACCTTGCCGTCCGTATCGCGCCAGATCTCCTCGGCGGTCGTCTTGCGATGCACCGCAGGATTATCGGGATTGGCGAACTGCTGCAAAATCACGCTGTTCGCGATCTTCGCGTTCAGCTCCTCGGCCTTCGCGATCGCGCCCTTCATGCCCTTCGGCCCCTCGGTCAACACGAGTTTCGCGCCGAGGATTTTGAGCAGCTTGCGACGCTCGAGCGACATCGTCTCGGGCATCGTGAGGATCAACTTCAGACCCTTCGCCGCCGCCACGAAGGCCAGCGCGATGCCCGTGTTGCCGGAAGTCGGCTCGATCAGGATCGTGTCCTTGTTAATACGACCGCTCTTCAATGCCTCCTCGATCATCGCGTTTCCGATGCGGTCCTTCACGCTCGATAGCGGATTAAAGAACTCCAATTTGAGCAAAATATCCGCCTTAGCGCCGTGCGCGGCGGCCGTGCGGTTCAGACGCACCAAGGGCGTGTTACCAATCGTCTCCGTGATATCGTTATAGATGTGGGCCATGTTAGGTATATGGGTTAACTTACCTAAGATTAAAGCCCACCCCGTCCGTTAAGGCAAACGCGAAGTGTCTGTGCCACCTGCTTTTTACCGTAAAATCCACCCTGCACACTCCCCGCATACCCCGCATTCATCGCAGAAACTACAAATGTTAGTTGACCCTAATATTTCTAAATGCTGCGTTCGCCTTACGCATGCGCCTCGCCTCCCTTCTCCACTCCGCCTTCGCCGCCTTCGCGCTTGCCGCCTTAGTCGCGCCCGCCGCCGCCGCCGAGCCCGCCGCCAAGCGTATCCGCGTAATCACTACATTCACCATCCTCGCCGACATGGCGTCCAACGTCGCCGGCGCCCACGCCGACGTCGAGTCACTCACCAAACCCGGGGCCGAGATCCACGGCTACGAACCCACGCCGCAGGACATCGTGCGCGCCTCCCGCGCCGACCTCATTCTCTGGAACGGCCTCAACCTCGAGGCCTGGTTCGAGAAGTTTTTCGCCAACCTCAAAAACACGCCGTCGGTCGTGCTCACCGAAGGCATCGAGCCCATGTCCATCGGCTCCGGCCCCTACACCGGCAAGGCCAACCCCCATGCGTGGATGTCGCCCGCCAACGCCGTCATCTACGTCGAAAACATCCGCGCCGCCCTCGCCAAGGCCGACCCCGCCAACGCCGACGCCTACGCCGCCAACGCCGCCGCCTACATCGCAAAAATTCGCGCCATCGACGCCCCCGTGCGCGCCCGCCTCGCCACCATCCCGGAGAACCAGCGCACCCTCGTCACCAGCGAGGGGGCCTTCTCGTATTTGTGCCGCGACTACGGCTTTAAGGAGCTCTATCTCTGGCCCATCAACGCCGACGCCCAGGGCACCCCGCAGCAGGTCCGCGCCGTCATCGACGCCGTGCGCGCCGACCGGATTCCCGTCGTTTTCAGCGAGAGCACGGTCAGCCCCCGCCCCGCCCGCCAGGTCGCCCGCGAGACCGGCTCCCGCTACGGCGGCGTGCTCTACGTGGACTCCCTCACCAACGCCCGCGGCCCCGCCCCCACCTACCTCGCCCTCCTCGAAACCAACGCCCGCACCATCGTGAACGGCTTCCTCGGCACCAAATAATCCCCGCCCCCCGCTCTACCAGCTTACCAGCTCTACTAGCTTTACCAGCTTCATGACCGCCGAACCGCCGCTCACCCTCGCCGCCGAGTCCGTCGCCGTCACCTACCCCAACGGCCACACCGCCCTGCGCGACGCCACCTTCGCCCTCACCGGCGGCACCATCTGCGCCCTCGTCGGCGTCAACGGCTCCGGCAAATCCACCCTCTTCAAAGCCCTGATGGGCTTCGTCACCCCGAGCGCCGGCCGCGTCACCCTCGGCGGCGGCACCATCCGCGCCGCCCAGCGCAAGGGCTGGATCGCCTACGTCCCCCAAAGCGAGGAGGTGGACTGGACCTTCCCCGTCAGCGTGCACGACGTCGTCATGATGGGCCGCTACGGCCACATGAATTTCCTCCGCGTCGCCCGCGCCGCCGACCGCGCCGCCGTAGCCGACGCGCTTCGCCGTGTAGGGCTCTGGGAACTACGCGACCGCCAGATCGGCGAACTCTCCGGCGGACAAAAAAAACGCGTCTTCGTCGCCCGCGCCCTCGCCCAGCAGGGCCGCGTCATCCTCCTCGACGAACCCTTTACCGGCGTGGACGTGAAAACCGAGGAGGCCATCGTCGCCCTCCTGCGCGAACTCCGCGCCGAGGGCCGCCTCATCCTCGTCTCCACCCACAACCTCGGCTCCGTGCCCGAATTCTGCGACCAGGTCGTGCTCGTCAACCGCACCGTGCTCGCCTGCGGCCCCACCGCCGAGGTCTTCACCGCCGACAACCTCGCCCGCGCCTTCGGCGGCGCCCTGCGCCACTTCGACCTCTCCCGCTCCACCGTCGAGGCCCACGACGGCCGCCAGGTCACCGTGCTCACCGACGACGAACGCCCCCTCGTCCTCGGCCAGGGCGGCCACCTCGAATACCTCGACCGCGCCGCCCACGAAAAACTCGTCGCCGACCGCGAGGCCAAGAAGAGCTAATAAAGCTAGTAAGCTGGTAGAGCTGATAAGCCCCGACCACACGCCATGCCCACACCACCTTACCCGCTCTACCCGCTCCAGCTCTACTAGCTCCTACTAGCTTACTAGCTCTACCAGCTTTACCAGCCATGCTCGAACCCTTCGCCTACGAATACATGCGCACCGCCCTCTGGGTCTGCGCGCTCATCGGCGCGGTGTGCGGACTGCTCTCCGGCTTCGTCACCCTCAAAGGCTGGTCGCTCCTCGGCGACGCCCTCTCCCACGCCGTCGTGCCCGGCGTCGCCATCGCCTACCTCGCCGGCCTACCCCTCGCGATCGGCGCCTTCTTCAGCGGCATGCTCGCCGCCGCCGCCATGGCCTTCGTCAAAATCAAAACCCCCGTGCGCGAGGACGCCATCATCGGCGTCGTCTTCACCGCCTTCTTCGCCTTCGGCCTGCTCCTCATCTCGCTCTACCCCGCCTCCATCGACCTCAAGAGTATCATCCACGGCAACATCCTCGCCATCGCGCCCGAGGACGTCGTGCAACTCGTCGCCATCGCCGCCGTCTGCCTGCTCATCCTCGCCCTCAAGTGGCGCGACCTGCTCCTCTTCAGCTTCGACCCCAACCAGGCCCGCACCCTCGGCCTGCCCGTGCGCCGCCTGCACCTCACCCTCCTGCTCCTCCTCTCCGCCACCACCGTCGCCGCGCTCCAGGCCGTCGGCGCCATCCTCGTGGTCGCCATGCTCATCACCCCCGGAGCCACCGCCTACCTGCTCACGAACAGCTTCGGCAAAATGCTCTGGATCGGCGCCGCGCTCGGCGCCGTCACCGCCGCCGGCGGCGTCTATGCCAGCTACTTCCTCAACGGCGCCACCGGCGGCTGCATCGTCGTCCTCCAGACCCTCGTCTTCCTCGTCGTCTTCGTGTTCGCGCCGCGCCACGGGCTGCTCGCCGGCCACCGCGCCCGCCGCCAACTCTGCCTCGTCGCGCCCACGCCCGATCCGCGCGTCCAACCATGAGCGCGCTCGAA
>CAZOGV010000066.1:12005-13918 GCA_964579225.1 uncultured Akkermansia sp.
CCGTCATGGGCGTGGTTTTCACCGGCCTCTTCGCCCTCGGCCTCGTGCTGCACGTCAAAATCCCCAGCGACCTGCACCTCGACCACATCCTCTTTGGCAACCTGCTCGGCATCGAGCGCGCCCAGCTCATCCAGACCCTGATAATCTCCACGGTGGTGCTCACCGTCGTGCTGCTCCTGCGCCGCACGCTCCTGCTCGCGACCTTCGACCCCGCGCAAACCCGTGCGCTCGGTTTCCGTCTCCGCGCATTGGATACGTTGCTGCTCATCCTCCTCGCGCTCGCCATCGTCGCCGCGCTTCAGGCGGTGGGAATCATACTCGTCGTCGCCATGCTCATCACGCCCGGCGCGACCGCCTTCCTGCTCGTGAAGCGCTTTGATCGCATGCTCGCCGTCGCGGTCGCCATCGCGGTGGGTTCGACCTGGCTCGGCACCTACGTGAGCTTCTTCGCCGACGCCTCGACCGCCGCCTGCATCGTGTTGGCGCAAGCGGCGACCTTCGTCGCCGCCCTCTGCCTCGCCCCCGGCAAAGGCCTCCTCCGCCGCCGCGCCGCCGCGTAGCCAGTCCGTCCTCCCCTGGAGGGCGGGGCTCCGTCCCCGCCGCGTCCTCCTCTGGAGGGCGGGGGATAAGCTAAGTTTACCCCGATACGTCGGGGTCCCCTCCGCGTCCCGTCTACCGTCCCCGCCGCGCTTGACCTTGTCGGCCAAACTGCGGGCACGGAGGCCCGCCCTCCAGCTTTCCGAACCCGCAACCTCGGAACGAATACTTCACGCCCGGCTCTACTAGCCACGGATCAAGCCTCGACTCGCTCATCTTCGCGCCTCACCCCACCTCGACCAAGCGGTGCTGACCGTCGGAAAGCACTTCCAGCACGCCCGGTAGCCGAGGCGTGAGCCACGCATGCAAAGCGCGATTGGACGCATTGCCGACACGCAGCCAAACGATGATCGCGCCGACTCGCAAAGCATGCGCCCAGACGACGCCGTCCTCCGCGTCGCGTAATCCCACGTCCTCCAGATGCTCGGCTTGATGCCCGGCCTCCTCCAGCCAACGCGCCATGATCGGCGGCAATTGCGCGTCGATCAGGAATCTCATTGCAGGGTCAGCACGGCGTGATCCACCTGCGCGGCCGCATACTCCAGACACGCGGTGATATCCTCGCGCTCCAAATAGGGATAATCGGTCAGGATTTCCTCATGGGACACGCCAGCGGCGAGCATCTCCAATACGTCCTTAACCCGAATGCGCATACCCCCGAATACAGGGCCTTCCGCCACATTGATTCGGGTTAAATGTGATGCGCGAAGACAAGGTGTTCATTGCACCGACGGTGCCGATTCTTCGTCCGCTGGCAACCGCACGTGCGACCCGCGCGATTGCCGAGGAAACCTTGCTCAGAACTGATACTTCACACCCAGCGCGAACAGCCACGGATCAAGCCTCAGCTCGCTCACCTTCGCACCGCCCGCGAGCGACACATCGGTGCGCAGCATCACGCGCTTCACGTCCAGGTTCAGCGCCCAGCGATCATTCAACGCATACTCCACGCCCGCCTGCGCCGCCGGGCCGACGCTGGTGTTGTCAAGTTTCAGGCCGCCGCCCGCCAGATTATCGTCGAAGATCAGGGTGAAGTTTACTCCCGCGCCCACGTAGGGACGGAAGCCGCCAAAATCGCCCGCGTAGTATTTCACCAGCAGCGTCGGAGGCAGGTGCTTGAAATCGCCGATGGGCGCGCCGCCCAGCTTCACCTCGTGCTCCTGCGGCACGGTCAACACCAGCTCGAGCGCCCAGTTTTCGTTGATCCGATACTCGATATCGAACTCGGGGATGAGCTTGTCCTCGATCTTCACCGGCACCTTCGGCGACGAACCGTCGGTGGTGACAAGGTAGGTGGCGCGCACCATCACCGACCA
>CAZOGV010000067.1:0-7773 GCA_964579225.1 uncultured Akkermansia sp.
CCCAACGTCCTCGCCGAGCGCTACGCCTCGCCCCTGATCAAGGACATCTGGTCGCCCACCGGCCGCATCGCCATCGAGCGCGATTACTGGATCGCGGTCATGAAGGCGCAGCGCGAACTCGGCCTCGCCATTCCGGCCAAGGCCATCGCGGCCTACGAAAAGGCGAAGGCCAGCATCGACCTCGCCGACATCGACGCCCGGGAGCGCGTCACCTTGCACGACGTGAAGGCGCGCATCGAGGCCTTCAACGCCCTCTCCGGCCACGAGTGTATCCACTTGGGCCTTACGTCGCGCGATCTCACCGAGAACGTGGAGCAACTCCAGGTCGCCCGTTCGCTCGGCGTCGTGCGCCTCAAATCCGCCGCCGCGCTGCACAAGCTCGCCACGCGCGCCAAGACCTACCGCACGCTCCTGCTCACCGGCCGCACCCACAACGTGCCCGCCCAGCCGACCACGCTCGGCAAGCGCCTCGCGATGTTCGGCGAGGAGATTCTCGCCGCCCACACCCGCATCACCGAGCTGGCGGCGCGTTATCCGGTGCGCGGCCTCAAGGGCGCGGTCGGCACGCAGCTGGACCAGTTCACCCTTTTCGACGGCGATGCGGGCAAGGTCGCCAAACTCGAGGCCGGCATCGTAAAGCACCTCGGCTTCGGCGGCGCGCTCGGCAGCGTCGGCCAGGTTTATCCGCGCTCGCTCGACTTCGAGGTCGTGTCGGCCTTGCACCAACTCGGCGCGGGCGCGGCCAGTTTCGCCACCACGCTGCGCCTCATGGCCGGCCAGGGCCTGCTCACCGAAGGTTTCCAGAAGGGCCAGGTCGGCTCTTCCGCCATGCCGCACAAGGTCAACGCCCGGAACTGCGAGCGCATCTGCGGCTTCTCCACCATTCTCTCCGGCTACGTCACGATGACCGGCGCGCTTGCCGGCCACCAGTGGAACGAGGGCGACGTCTCCTGCTCGGTTGTGCGCCGCGTGGCGCTGCCGGACGCGTTTTTCGCCATCGATGGCCTGCTCGAAACCCTGCTCGCGGTGCTTAACCAGATGGACGTCTTCGAGGCGGCCATCGCGGCCGAGAACCAGCGCCAGCTGCCCTTCCTCGCCACGACCACGATTCTCATGGAAGCGGTCAAAGCGGGCGTGGGTCGCGAGACCGCCCACCTCGCCATCAAGGAAAACGCCCTCGCCGCCGCCAAGGCTATCCGCACCGGCGAAGGCGAGAGCGACCTCGTTCGCCTTCTCGCCGCCGACGTCCGTCTCGGCCTGCCGGAGAAAAAACTCCGCGCGCTGCTTTCCGACGGAAAACGCTTCGTCGGCGCCGCCCCGCAGCAAGTGGACGCCTTCGCGCGTGCCGTTGCAGTCGTGGTGAAAAAGCTTCCTGCCGCAGGAAGTTACGAACCCGGGAAGTTGCTTTGATCGATGAGTTCACTTGTGTCATTTCCCATGAACAACTCCCGCCCTCTGTTGTTAACCGGTCTAGTGCTCGCCGTTTTCGGCCTAGGCGCGTGCAGCACTCCGCCCGCCCCGCCTCCTCAGCCTGCGCCCAAAGTGATGGTGCGGCAGCAGGAACCTGAGCCGGTGCTCCCGCCCGGTGTCACGATCTCGCCTCCGCAAACCGGCGACTTCGGTGCCGCCTTCAAGCAAAGCCGGGCCGGCGAGCGCACCTTCCCGCACAACCAGATCGGGGCTAGCCTGCTCTTCACCTCGAACCTGCGCATGCCCCGGCTCGAGGCGGTAGAGATCAGTGAGGACGGCTATCAGCTTCGAATTCGTTTCCGCAATGCCGTGAGCGAGCCCTTGCTGGTCTCGATGGTATGGGCGTTAGATGGCGAGATGGCCGACAGGCAGATCATTCGCTCGGTCAATTTCCCGGTGAACACTTTTCGCGACATCACGATCGATCTGACCGGCAACCCGGAGCAAAAAATCAGCATTCGAGCCAGCGCAGTCCCGGCGTCGGCCGCGAGCGCCACCCCCTGAGCTTGGTGGTTTGTCGCACTTCTACCGCACGCCGCCAATTGGCCACACGCCGGCCGTCGGGGAAATTTGGGTTTGCCAGTCGCGCGCGCCGCTCGGCACGCTGACCTTTCTCGTTTTCAGATCACTCAGCCTTTAACCCAACACCCAGCCATGTCCGAAGATCTCGTAGGTAATGTCCTTGTCGGCCAGTCCGGCGGCCCGACCGCCGTCATCAATGCCTCCCTCGCGGGCGTCATCACCGAGGCCCTCAATCATCCCGATATCGAAGAGATCTACGGCTGCTTGAACGGCGTCCTCGGTCTCCTCCACGAGGAGCTTATCGACCTCGCCGCCGAGTCCCAGCAGACCATTCGCGGCCTCAAGTTCACCCCCGGCGCCGCTCTCGGCACCTGCCGCTACAAGCTGAAGAAGCAGGCTGATTTCGACCGCGTGCTCGAAGTCTTCAAGGCCCACAACATCCGTTACTTCTTCTATGCCGGCGGCAACGATTCCCAGGACACCGCCGACAAGATCTCCAAGCTCGCCCAGCAGCAGGGCTACGCCCTCCGCGTGATCGGCATCCCGAAGACCATCGACAACGATCTCGTCTCCACCGACCACACCCCCGGCTACGGCTCCGTCATCAAGTATATCTCGACCACCATCCGCGAGATCGCCTGCGACAACGCCGCCATGGGCCAGCACGACCTCGTGCAAATCGTCGAGGTCATGGGCCGCAACGCCGGCTGGATCGCCGCCGGCGCCGCCCTCGCCAAGCGCCGCGACTACCCGCACGACGCCCCCCATCTCATCTACCTCCCCGAGGTCGCCTTCAGCACCGAGAAATTCGTCGCCGACGTGCAACGCGTCCTCAAGCGCGAGAAGTTCTGTCTCGTCGTCGTGGGCGAAGGCCTCGTCGATGCCGACGGTAACTACGTCGCCGCCGAGGACAAGATGGACGCCTTCGGCCACGCTCAACTGGGCGGCGCCGGCGACTACCTCCAGTCCCTCGTCGAGCAAAACCTCCCCGGCATCAAGTGCCGCACCGTCAAGTTCGGCATGGCCCAGCGCGCCGCCGCCCATATCGGCTCCAAGACCGACGCCGACGAAGCCGAACTCGCCGGCAAGATGGCGGTCAAGGCCGCCATCCGCGGCGAGACCGACAAGATGGTGACCCTCCTCCGCGGCGACGCCGACCACTACACCGTCGAGACCGGCCTCGCGCCCCTCTCCGACATCGCCAACGGCGTGAAAAAACTCCCCCGCGAGTGGATCAACGAGGACGGCGTTTCCATGAACCATCAGTTCATCCGCTACGCCACCCCGCTCATCCAGGGCGAGACCCAGGTCGCGTTCGAGCACGGCCTGCCCGCCTTCGCCAAGCTCGACAAGGTGACGGTGGACAAGCAGCTCCCCGCCTACGAAATCTGAGCCGCGCCCGCCGCGCCTGCCGCGCTCCTGCGGCGCTTCGGCTTTCGGCAAAATCTCAGCACCGGCTCTTCACGGCCGGTGCTTTTTTGTGGGCCGGCATTCGCGCGGCATCCGAGGTGGCACGGGCATCTTGCCCGTGGTGGACAGGCTGAAAGCGTGTCCGCTTCCGAATCATGGGCGTCCCGCCCATGCTACTCCCCCAAGAAGTTTGAAGTCGGTCTTTGACGTGCGACCTCAAGACCGGCTTACGTCTCCCCTCCCATGAGCGCTTCCGTCATCAATATCGGCATCTGCGGCCTCGGCACCGTCGGCCAAGGCGTTTGGAAACACATCGAGCGCGCGCGCCCCGAACTCGAGGCCCGCCTCGGCGCCAAGCTCGTGCTCGCTCGCGCCTCTGTGCGCGACCTCGAAAAGAAACGCGCCGTCCGCCTCAAAGCGACCCAGCTCACCACCGACCCGCTCGCCATCGCCACCGATCCCGACATCCAGATCGTGTGCGAACTCATCGGCGGCACCGACATCGCCAAAGACGTCACCCTCGCCGCGCTTAAACTCGGCAAGACCGTCATCTCCGCCAACAAAGCCCTCCTCTGCGCCCACGGTCCCGAACTCCTTGCCACCGCTCGCAAACACGGCGGCCAGTTCTTTTTCGAAGCCTCCGTCGCCGGCGGCATCCCCATCATCAAGGCCCTCCGGGAAGGCCTCGTTGCGAATCGCTTCCGCCGCATCTACGGCATCCTCAACGGCACCTGTAACTACATTCTCACCCGCATGGAGCGCGAGGGCCTGCCTTATCAGGTGATCCTCAAAGAGGCTAAGGAGCTCGGCTACGCCGAGGCCGACGAGGCGCTCGACGTCGAGGGTTGGGATACCGCCCACAAGGCCTCCATCCTCGCCTACCTCGCCCACGGCACCTGGGTGCCGACCAAGAAAATGGTCGTCGAGGGCATCACCCAGCTCACCCAGGCCGACCTCGAATTCGCCCGCGAAAACGGTTACGCGATCAAGCTCCTCGCCGTCATCGAGCACGACGCGGACCGCAACGCCCTCTCCGTCGGCGTGTATCCCGCCCTCCTCCCGCGCACCAAGGTCATCGCCAACGTGAACGAGGTTTACAACGGCATCTCCGTCGCCGGCGACGTCGTCGGCGAGACCACCTACATCGGTCGCGGCGCCGGCCAGGACCCCACCGCCAGCGCCGTCATCGGCGACATCATCGACGCCGCCTCGCTCCTCGTGCGCGGCGCCGCCACGCTCCCGCCCGCGCCCGTCACCAAGCTCGCCCTCACCCCGCCCGACGCCCTGCGCTCGCCGCATTACCTGCGCCTCGACGTGAAGGACGAACCCGGCGTGCTCGCCAAGATCGCCAGCTGCACCGCCAAGGCCGGCGTCAGCATTGCCAGCCTCGTGCAGCGCCCCAGCGAAAAGCCCGACGCCGCCTCGCTCCTCCTCACCACCCACGAGTGCAGCGAGGCGCAGATCCGCCGCGCCGTCTCGCGCCTCTCGCGCCACCGCTGCGTGCTCGGCAAACCCCTGCTCCTCCGCATCGCGGATTTTTGACCAGAAGTAGCGAGTAGCGGGTAGCGAGCATCCCAAGCCCTCGTGTCCCGCCTCCCTCCTTCTACTAGCTACCCGCTACTCACCACTCGCTACTTTTTCATCCACCATGGCCCGAATCGTCCAAAAATACGGCGGCACCTCCGTCGGTGACGTCGAACGCATCAAGAACGTCGCCGCGCGCATCAAATCCTACCGCGCCGACGGCCATGAGGTCGTCGTCGTCGTCTCCGCCCGCTCTGGCGTCACCAACGAGCTCATCGCCCGCGCCAAAGCCGTGTGCCCCAACCCCGACGAGCGCGAGATGGACCAGCTCCTCGCCGTCGGCGAACAGGAGACCATCGCCCTCACCGCCATGGCGCTCCACGGTCTCGACACGCCCGCCGTTTCCTACACCGGCGCGCAGGCCGGCATCGTGACCGACGGCGTGCACACCAAGGCCAAGATCCAGGGCATCAACGCCCAGTCCATCGAGGCCGACCTCCGCGCCGGCAAGGTCGTCATCGTCGCCGGCTTCCAGGGCATCACCGCCGACGGCCGCACCTCCACGCTCGGTCGCGGCGGTTCCGACCTCACCGCCATCGCCCTCGCCGGCGCGCTCCAGGCCGACAAGTGCGAGATCTACACCGACGTCGATGGCGTTTACACCGCCGATCCGCGCGTCGTGAAAGACGCTAAAAAACTCTCCGAAATCAGCTACGACGAGATGCTCGAACTCGCCTCGTCCGGCTCCAAGGTCATGCAGTCGCGCTCCGTCGAGTTCGCCCACAAATACGACGTCGTTTTCGAAGTCCGCTCCTCCTTTAACTACAACCCCGGAACCATCGTGAAAAAAGAAGTCGCCTACATGGAAAAAGTCGTCGTCCGCGGAGTCGCGGTGGACAAAGACCAGGCCAAGGTCGTCGTGTCCGGCGTCGCCGACCAGCCCGGCACCGCCGCCAAGGTTTTCCAGGCCCTGGCCGACGCCAGCGTCATCGTGGACATGATCGTGCAGAACGTCGGCCGCAACGGCGTGGCCAACCTCACCTTCACCGTGCCCCTCACCGACGCGCCCCGCGTCGAAAAGACCCTTGGCCCCGTGTTGGCCTCGCTCGGCGGCGGCCAGGTCGAGATCAACGACACCGTGGCCAAGCTCTCCGTGGTCGGCGTCGGCATGAAGACCCACAGCGGCGTCGCCGCCACGCTCTTCACCGCGCTCGCGGCGGCCGAGGTGAACATCCAGCTCATCAGCACCTCCGAGATCAAAATCTCGGTGATCGTGGACAAGGCCAAGGCCGACGAAGCCGCCCGCGTCGCCCACAAGGCGTTCCAGCTGGAGAGCCTCTAAGCGCGGCGTGCCATGCACGCCTGCCTCCCACTCGCCGTTGACGCCCACGCATGCCGCGGTCACGTTCCCGCCATGAGCATCGCCGAGGTCAAAGCCACGATTTCCAAGATGAATGTGCGTCAGCGGCGTGAATTGCGCCAGTATCTCACCGATTTGGAAACCGAGCCCAAGCGCGGAACCAAGGCTTGGAGAGTCGAGATGGCCCGGCGCATAAACGAGATGCAGGCGGGCAATTTTTATACGATGGACGAAGTTCGGGCGATGATCGCGCGCAAGCGATCCTGATTCATGCCCGACTACGAGACTGTCCTGAGCGTGCCGGCCTTGCGCCTGCTGGCTCGCCTACCGACCGGTCGTGCCGACCGCTTGGTCGATTTGCTCACGAAACTCCCGTTATTTGTCGAACGGGAGGCGCGGCCCTGTGGTCGCGATGCGGAGGGACGCCCATTGCATTATGTCGTTCTGGAAAACCGTATCGCGGTCACCTTCTGGATCGATCACGCCGTTTGTCAGTATCGTATCGTGCGCCTAGAAATCATCCGTCGATAGTTCCCCATTCACTCCGTCTCCATGCGCTACATCTCCACCCGCGGCCAATCGCCCTCCCTCGGCTTCTCCGACGCCGTCGCCACCGGCCTCGCGCCCGACGGCGGCCTTTACCTGCCCGAGACGCTCCCCGCCTTCACCGCCGCCGACCTCGCCCGCTTCGCGCCGCTCTCGTATCCAGAACTCTGTTACGAGTTCCTCTCCCGCTTCGCCACCGACATCCCGCCCGAGACGCTGCGCGCGCTCATTAACAAGAGCTACACCACCTTCACCCACGCCGACATCGCGCCCATCGTGAAGCTCGACGAGCAGACCTACGTGCTCGAGCTCTTCCACGGCCCCACGCTCGCCTTCAAAGACTTCGCCCTCCAGCTCCTCGGCAACCTCTACGGCAACCAGTGCTCCGTGCGCGGTCAGTCGATCAACGTGCTCGGCGCCACCTCCGGCGACACCGGCTCGGCCGCCATTCATGGCCTGCTCGGCAAGCCCGGCACCGCCATCTTCATCCTCTATCCCGACGGCCGCACCTCGCCGCTCCAAGAGCGCCAGATGGCCTGCACCGGCGCGGAAAACGTTCACGCTCTCGCCATCTCCGGCTCCTTCGACGACGCCCAGGCTGCGCTCAAGGAGCTCTTCGCCGACCAGGAGTTTCGCCTTCGCCACCGCCTCAGCGCGGTCAATTCCATCAACCTCGCCCGCATCCTCGCCCAGTGCGTGTATTACCTCTGGGCCTACCTGCGTCTGCCCGCCGCCGTGCGCGACGAGATCGAGTTCGTCGTGCCGACCGGTAATTTCGGCAACGTGCTCGCCGGCTGGCTGCTCCAGAAAATGGGCGTGCCCCTGCGCGGCTTCCGCGTCGCCACCAACCAGAACGACATTCTCCACCGCCTCTTCACCACCGGCGACTACCGGACGAGTGCCGTCACGCCCTCGCTCGCGCCGTCGATGGACATCCAGGT
>CAZOGV010000067.1:7873-13804 GCA_964579225.1 uncultured Akkermansia sp.
AGCATCGTGCTCGCCACCGCCAGCCCGGCGAAGTTTCCCGACACCATCATCTCCGCCATCGGCATCGAGCCCGTCGATCCGAGCCTCGAGACCCTGAAGGCGAAGCCGCTGGTGAAGCACAAGCTCCCCGCCGACGCGGCCTCGATCCGGGCCTACATCGACCGGCACGCCGTCTGAGGCCGTCCGCGGTCCGGCCGTGCGCGGGGAAGGCGGGAAGCGGGAGCCCTCGCCTGCCGCTGGTCAATCTACCCTATATCCGGTTCGGAGGGTATGGGTTATGCTTTAACGCAAAGCATGCCCACCTCCCGCCACGAATGAACGCACACCCTGTCATGGATACCACCCCGAAGAAGGGAGCCGGAGTGGGCGGCGATTCGTCCGCCGGGCTTCCCGCATATCAAAAACAGGGCGCGGCAAGGACGCCTCGTGCCGACGCGGTCGATTCGCGGCTTTCGGTGCTATGGCGTCATCGGGCGGTCTGGTTTTTCCCCTTGGTGGGCGAGGCCTTGTTGTTGCTGGCGGCCGCGAATCTCGCGCTGGCTCTTGGCAAGGTGATGCGAGGGAGCGCGCAGGGAACGGAATGGATCTGGCTGGCCGGCGCGTGCGCGGCGTTCGTGGCGACCCGTTTGATCAGTTCGCTGTGCGAGCTGTTTATGCCGAGGTTCGTGGCGTTGCTGGGCGTCGGGACGATGTGCGTCGTCTCGCTGGGCCTGATCATCGGCTTGCTGGTTCCGGAGCCATGGCATGTCGCCCTCGGGGAGCTTGACTTCAAACACCGTCTGCTCGCGGGTTTGCCCCTGGGTTTGTTCCTGTTTCGCGCGAGCACGGTGATTCGCGCCTCGCGGTATAGTCCGGGCTTGCGCGACATGAGTTACTACTCCCGCTCCATGACCCAGGGAATGTTCGAACGCTTCAAAACCCGCCTGGAGTTCTGGATGCGCTGACTTTTGTGGCCTGCGCGTTGAGGAAGCGGCGGGCGCGGATTGGCTCGTGCTCCGATGAGCCGCCAACCGCCTTTTGAACCGTGCGTGGTTTCCCGGCGGGCGATAAGGGAGGCTCTGGCCACCTTGCGGCCGGGGACGACGATGTGCCCCGGGGAACTGGCGCGAGGGCCGGGCACGACCCAGGCGGTGTTGCGGACGCGGCTGGTCGAACTCGCCGAGTGCGGCGAGGTGGTGGTTTGTAACGCGGGACGTGTCGAAAGCGTGACGAGGTGAAGAACGGGCAACTTTGCGGGCGAGGGGCTAGGCGCGCGGCCGGGCGCGGTGTTATCCTTCGGATTTGATATCTGGAAACGGATCAACCCTACCGCCGAACAAATCCCCATGAACGCTCAACTCGCCAAATACAAATCGCCCCTCGTTTCGGGCACCCCGGAGATGGACGCAGGCGACGGGGTGGTCGCGCAGGAAACGGGCGGGTCGCCGGACAAACCGTCGCGGCGGTCTTTATCGTCGTTGCTGTGGCGGCATCGCGCGTTGTGGCGGGTTCCTTTGGCGAGCGAGGCGGTGTTGCTCGCGATGGCGGCGCACATGGCGCTGGCGTTCGGCAAGGTCATGCGCGGCGAGGCGGCCTCGGGCGACTGGGTGTGGGTGTTGGCGTGCGGCGCGGTTTTTGCGGGAGCGCGTTTTTATGCCGTATGGCGCGAGTTGTTCATGCCGCGCGCGGTGGCGTTGTCGGGACTGGGCTTGTTTGGTTTTATCGCGGCGGGTTTGCTGACGGGTCTGCTGTTTCCGGAGCCCTGGCATGCGGCTTTCGACGGTTTGAGTCTTCCGTATCGGGCGCTCGCCGGGTTGCCCTTGGTGTTGTTTGTCGGGCGTGCGGTCGGGTTGGTGCGGGCGGCGAGATTCAGCCCGGCGTTGCGCGAAATGGATCGCCGGGGTAAATCTTCCACGTCCGGAATGCGGGCGACCTTCACCCGACGCCTGGAGTTTTGGATGCGTTGCGCGAGGGCGCGAAAAAGCCCCGGCGCGCGAGGCGACCGGGGCGAGGGGTGATCGGAAATCGTCCGGTGGAGTGCCCGCTCAGGCGGCGACGAATTTGATGCCGGTGATCTCGATGCGCTCGTTCGGGGTGCTGCGCTCGGGGCCGCCGGTCGGCACGGTGGCGATGGCCTCAAGGACCTCGTCGCCCTTCACCAGCTGGCCGAAGGCGGTGTATTGCTTGTCTAGAAACTTGGCGTCGCCGTGGCAGAGGAAGAACTGCGAGCCGGCGCTGTCGGGATCGGAGGAACGGGCGGCGGAGAGCACGCCGCGCACGTGCGACTTCGTGTTAAACTCGGCCTTCACCTTGTAGCCGGGGCCGCCGGTGCCGGGCGAGCCGCTCGCGCCTTTTTTGGAGTTGGGGCAGCCGCCCTGGATCATGAAGCCCTTGATGATGCGGTGGAAGGCGGTGCCGTCATAGAATCCTTTCTCGGCGAGTTTCTTGAAGTTGGCGACATGGCCGGGCGCGACGTCGGGCCAAAATTCGAGGGTGAGGTCGCCCTTGGTGGTGGATACTACTGCGTGTTCTTTGGTGGTGCTCATAGATGAAAAGAAAGGCGATAGCGTCGCGGGTGCGCGCGGGCCGGGCAAGCCCGCGTTCGCGGCGCTTATGGCAGCGCGCGGCGCAGCGCGGCATAGTCGATTTTCGCGTTGTGACGGCGATCCAGCGGCAGTCGGCGCAGCAGGTGGATGCGCGGCGAGGGCAAGCCTCGGTCGGTGAGTCGCGCCGCGACGGTTTCGGTGATCGAGGCGTCGTCTGCTTCCAGCGCGAGGCGAGCTTCGCCGTTCACCTCCAGCACGGCGGCGCGGCGGATGCCGGGAATGTTGCGGAGGGGGACTTCGAACTCGGCGGGGTAGAGTGTTCGCTCGCCGATGCTGACGCGTGCGGCGCAACGACCGGCGAACCAGAGGCGGCCTTGCGCGTCGAAGCAGCCCGCGTCGCCGGTGCGGTGCCAGATCGCGCTCGCATCGCCGACGCGGAACTTCGTTTCTTCGTCACCCACGCCGCCGAGGTAGCCACACACGACGTGCGCGCCGCTGACGACGATCTCGCCAATCTCGCCGGCGGGCAGACGTTCGGCGTCAAAGGCGGCGGAACTCAGCGCGGCGCGCGGCTCGCCCCAACGGTCGCGAAGCACGGCGCAGCGAATCTCGGGCCGCACGTGGCCGGCGGGTAAGAGGCGCGCGGACTCGGGCGCGGCGAGGGCCTCGTCGGCGTCGATCTCGGCGATAGGCTCTGCCTCGGTGCTGCCATAGACGCAGACGAGGCGCGTCTTCGGCGCGGCGGTGCGCAGCGCGGCGAGATCGTCGGCCCAGAGCGGGCCGCCGCCGGTGTAGATGACGCGCAGGCGGGCGAGCGCGGCGCGGCCCTCGGCGGTGGCGGCGAATCGCAACCAAAACGCGGGCGAGGCGCCGCCCCGCGTGATGCCGTGTCGCTCGATCTGCGCGGCAACGGGTGCGGGCTCGATGGAGCCGGGGTGGGCGACATCGCCGGTGGGGATGACCGAGGTGAGGCCGCTGCCTAGGTTGGCGAGGAGGAAAATGGGCAACGCGGTGAGGTCGGTCTCGCCTTCGCGCAACGCGATGGCCTCGGCGATGGCGGCGTGTTGCGCGTGCAGAAAACCGTGGGTGCGCACGATGGCCTTGGGCTCGCCGGTGCTGCCGCTGGTGAAGGTTATAAGCGCGGGCGTGGCGGCGTCGCCCGGTGTGATCCCGGCGAGGGGCGCGGTGGAGACGAGGGCATCCCACGCGATGCAAGCGGGCGCCCAGCCGCCGGTGCGGATACGCACGAGTCCGAAGCGCAGGCCCGGCACGGCGAGCGAGAACCAGTGGGCCTTGGCGACGCCGAAGAGGACGCGCGGACGCCAACGGCGCACGCAGGCGGCGAGGTGCGAGCGGCCTTGGCTCGGGTCGATGAAGAGGCAGACGAGGCCGGCCTGCCACGCGCCGACGAGAAAGGCGTAGAGTTCGCCGCTCATCGGTTGAAGCACGAGCACGCCGTCGCCGGGGCGGAGGCCGCAGGCGCGCAGCCCGGCGGCGACGCGCGCGGCGGTGTCGGCGAGTTCGGCGTAGGTCCAGGTGCGGTCGGCCTCGATGATGGCGGCGCGCTCCGGATGCGCGGCGGCGCGGGCGCGCAGGGTGTCGGCGAGATTGGGCGAGGAACTCATGCGTGGAGACGGCGGGCGAAGAGGGCGTAGCGGCGCATGACCGTGCCGTGGCGCGCGGTGATGTTGGTTACGGGATTGTCGTCGAGCGCGAGGGCGTGGATGACGCGCGTAAACCCGGCGGCGCGGGCGGCGTGGTGCGTCATCTCGGCGAGCAGGGCACCGAGGCCGGCGTAGGCGCGACCGGGGAGGATGGCGGCGGTCTTGAGGATGAGCGTGTCGGGCGGGTGGGCGGTGTTGGCGGCGGCGCGGAGGTAGTCGGGCAACGAAAACATGTAGCCGACGCAGCGCCCGGCGTGCTCGGCGACGAAGACGAACTCGGGGCGGATCTTTTCTCGGTAGGGCAGGTATAACGCAACGAAGTCCTCGGCGGAGAGCGGCGTGTAGAGATAGTTGTGCGCAAAGCTGACGAGGGAGACTGCGTGCAGGGCGCGCAGCTCGGCCTCGAAGCGTGCGGAGTTGGTGTTGAGGGTGCGGATCGTGACGCCGTCGGCGGCGAGACGTTCGCGCACGCGGGCGAGGCGTGTATCCACGGAGTCGAGACGGGTGATGAGCGCGGATTGATACGACGCGAGCGTGTCGAAGCCGGCCTCGCTCCACCACGCGGGGTAGGCGGGCGGGTTCCACGGCTCCATGAGGAAGGGTGGCTCGTCGGGCGCGGAATCGGTGATCCAGCGGTAGCGCCGCCACGTGTTGCCGTCCATCGGGCCGATGGCGACGGTCGCGCCGCGCGCGGCGAGTTCGGCGCAGGCGCGGTCGAGCACGGCGCGCGCGGCCTCGGCGGAGGTGGCGGCGAAGTGGCCGATGATACCCGGGCGTTCGCCGGCGAGCGGTGGCGCGGAGTCGAACCACCACGAGCAACGCGCTCCCTCGGTGGCGACATGGCCCTCGGCGTGGTGCGCGAGGATGTTGCCCGGCGCGTAGTCCGGTGTCGGGCCGGGCCGCGCGGCGGCGGCGGAGAGCGAGTCGGCGACGTAGGTTTCTAGGTTCATGTGCGGGATTAAAGGCTGGGCATGAGGCCGTCCCAACAGGGATTTCCTTTTCGCTCCTATGCTGGCCCTCAGGATTGACGAAACACGCTTGCCCCCAGAACTCCCAGAACTCCCCGCCCCACAGCTTTTTTCACCTCAGAGGCTTTGGCCAAAACCTCGCGTGCCTTTATCCTTTTCGCCGTTTGCACAATATTAGTCGGATTATACATGGTAATCGATTGCGCAAAAAAAATGCTCATGATCCCGATGGACCGCTATCTCCCGGAAATCAGGGTTCTCAGCGCTTCTCAATTTCTATCAACGTCCTCAGAGGCGAAGCAAGCTTCTGGGTATTAAACCCAATGGAATGAAAATGTGGGGGTGCGAGTCGGGCTGATTGAGAAACAGGATCGCAACGCGCGAAGCAAAAATAGATTACTCTGAGGTAACTGGTTCTTCGACGTTTCCAGTGGGTAGAGTGTAGCGGAATGGCGGAGCCATTTCGGGATTTAGCGCATTATCCGAACGAAACCGCTCCGCGTTTCCGCTACGTTCGGAACGAAGGCACCATGCGGCGCTAGCCGATGTTTCCTGTGACTTTAAGCGTAGCGGAATGACGGAGTCATTTCGTGGCCGGCAAACCCTCCGGACGAAAGCGCATCGGATTCGGGCACTGTGAGCCCCTACCCACTGGAAACGTCGAAGAACCAGATAACTGAAAGTCTGAGGAACTGCTTGGAGTCGATGGTTGGAAAAGTCACGAGCCCAAATCCGTCCGCATCAAGCTCAACGGTGTCAAACCGTGAGTCAAAA
>CAZOGV010000068.1:0-13704 GCA_964579225.1 uncultured Akkermansia sp.
ACGGCGAAATATTTTGAATCGGGGTGGTTGCAATAGAAGCCGCTGACCGACGAGGCGGGATACATGGCGCAGCTCTCGGTGAGGCGAATGCCGATTTCTTGTTCGATGGGGACGAGGTTCCAGATTTGCGGTTTATGGCGGTGGTCGGGGCAGGCGGGGTAGCCGGGGGCGGGGCGGATGCCGCGGTATTTTTCGCGGATGACCTCCTGGGGCGTGAGTTCCTCGTCGCGGCCGTAGCCGGAGAAATCGCGGGCGCGTTTGTGGAAATACTCGGCGAGGGCTTCGGCGATGCGGTCGCCGAGGGCTTGGACCATGATGGCGTTGTAGTCGTCGCCGGCGGCCTTGAATTCGTGGGAGAAAGTCTCGACGCCCTCGCCGGCGGTGACGGCGAACTGGCCGAGGTAGTCGATGCGGCCGGAGTCGCGCGGGGCGAGGTAGTCGGCGAGGCAGAGGTTGGGTTTGCCGCCGTCGTGTTCGAGCTGCTGGCGCAGGAAGTGGAA
The DNA here is from genome assembly GCA_964579225.1 of uncultured Akkermansia sp. GTDB lineage: Bacteria > Verrucomicrobiota > Verrucomicrobiia > Opitutales > Opitutaceae > IMCC26134_A. Next base: position 501 of record CAZOGV010000068.1, read on the forward strand.
GGTGTGGAGCGTGCGCGAACGGCTCTCGTCGGCGTAGATTTCGACGGAGTCGCCGGTGGAGTTGGCGGGCCAGAAGGTGAGGATGGCGCGGGGCTGAAAGCGGTTCTCGGCGATGATGCGGGCGAACATCGCGAGGGCGTCGGCGTGGAGCTTGGTGGCCTCGACGCCGACGACCTCGTCGGTGAGGATGTCGGGGTAGCGGCCGTGGAGTTCCCAGGCGCTGAAGAAGGGGGCCCAGTCGATGAACTGTTCGTCGAGTAGTTGTTTGACGGATACGTCGGTGAAGACGCGGGTGCCGAGAAATTCGGGGCGGGGGATGTCGAGGGCGGGCCAGTCGGATTTGAAGGCGCGGGCGCGGGCCTCGGCGAGAGGGAGGAGGGGTTTGCGGGCGCGGCGGGCGGCGAAGTCGTCGCGTTGTTTGGTTTGCCTGGCGGTGTTTTCCGCGAGGTAGGCGGGTTTTTGGTCGGGGGAGAGCAAGGCGCTGACGACGTTGACCACGCGGGAGGCGTCGAGGACGTGGACGACGCCGTGGGGGTATTCGGGGGCGATCTTGACGGCGGTGTGGGCGGGCGAGGTGGTGGCGCCGCCGATGAGGAGGGGGACGGTGAAGCCCTCGCGCTTCATCTCGCGGGCGACGTGGACCATTTCGTCGAGCGAGGGGGTGATGAGGCCGGAGAGGCCGATGACGTCGGCGCCGATGCGGCGGGCCTCGGCGAGAATCTTGTCGCACGGGACCATGACGCCGAGGTCGATGACCTCGTAGTTGTTACAGGCGAGAACGACGCCGACGATGTTTTTGCCGATGTCGTGAACGTCGCCTTTGACGGTCGCGATGAGGAATTTTTTCGGGGCCTCGGCGTCCTCGATGGCCTGTTCGGCGGCGGCGGTTTGCGCGGCCGACTCGGCGGCGATCAGGCCGCTTGTTTCGGGGTCTTGGCCGCCTTCTCGGCTGCTTCCTTCGCCGCCCGTTTCAGGCCCGCCTCGCGCAGGGCTTGGGTCGTGGATTCCACCATGCGATCTATGCGGGCCTGCATTTCCGGGGTGCGAGGTTTGCGCGAAAAACTCGTCGCGGAGGGGGCGGAGTTCGGGGGTGTGGTCAATGTCGTGCTCATGGAAAAATAGATTAGCGGCGCTTCGTCCGGAGGCAATCAGCTTGTCGATTGTGGGATTTAGATGGTCTTGAAGCCAGGCGAGGTCCCGTAAAGTGGCCGTGGGGAAATTGGTGTTGTCCCAGACAAAAATATCGGCGGGGTCCATTAGATCGCGAGCGAGGGAAAGCACGGTGCGTGCGCCGTGATGATGTCCGTTGGCGGCGCGGTCGAGGGCGACGACGCGGCCCGTTTCCTCGCGGGCGCGGCGAAGGATATTCACGACCGCCTTTTCCCAGGGGCAGAATACGAAGCGAATGTGTGCTTCGTGTCCGGCCGCGAGGGCGGCTTCAACTTGTGCTCGGCTGCGGCGTTCGTTCTGGAGGGTGCCGTCCATCAGCAGGTCGGCTTGGCGCAGCGTTTCGGCCGCAAGCGATGCGGTGGTTTTGCCGCTGCCTTGGCCGCCGGCGTTGAAGGCGATGAGGCTGCCGGGGGGTAGGGCGGCGATCTTGCGCGGGTAGAGCCAGTCGATGAAGGCGCCGGCGGGGTGGAGGGTGGCGGCGCTCCAGCGGGTGCGGGCGGCGCGGTCCTCGGGGCCGGAGCCGGCGTAGTCGGGGGAGAGTTCCTGGGCGTTGTTGCGGTCGTAGAGCTTGTCGAAAAGCGCGTTGTATCGAATTTCCCAATACGGGAGGTCGGCGGCGAGCTCGGCGGCGAATTTTTGCTCGATGGCGCGGGCCTCGGGCGAGAGGCCGGGCATGGGTTCGTAGCTGAACTCCTCGGTGAGGGCGATGGGCTCGCCGGGGGCGGCGGAGGCGGTGAGGGCGGCGGCGAGGCGGCGGAGTTCGCGCACGCGTTTGGCGCGGGCTTTTTCGGCCTCCATGAAGGGGGTGAGGTAGGCGACGGCGCGTTTCATGACGCGGGCGCTTTTCACGACCTGGGGGAGGAACATCTTGCCGGCGCCGAAGAGATCGCCGACGACGCGCATGCCGTCCATGAGCGGGCCCTCGATGATGTCGAGCGGGCGAGGATATTTTTGGCGGCACTCCTCGGTGTCCTGCTCGACGTAGGTGTCGATGCCTTTGACGAGGGAGTGGGAGAGGCGGGCCTCGACGGTGTCGTTGCGCCAGGCATCGACGGGGGCCTTGGCGGCGACGACTCCGCCGGCTTTGGCGGCGTCGAGCTCGGCCTTAATGGCGTCGGCCTTGACGATGAGGCGTTCGGTGGCGTCGGGGTGTTTGTTGAGGATGACGTCCTCGACGAGGTCGCGGAGGGCGGGGTCGATCTCATCGTAGTTGCCGAGCATGCCGGCGTTGACGATGGCCATGTCCATGCCGGCCCGGATCGCGTGGTAGAGGAAGACGGTATGGATGGCCTCGCGGACGGGGTTGTTGCCGCGGAAGCTGAAGGAGACGTTGGAGAGGCCGCCGGAGACCTTGGCGTGGGGGAGGGTTTCTTTGATGACGCGGGTGGCCTCGATGAAATCGACCGCGTAGTTGTTGTGCTCCTCGATGCCGGTGGCGACGGTGAGGATGTTGGGGTCAAAAATAATGTCCTCGGGCGGGAAGCCGGCGACGTCCACGAGGAGGCGGTAGGCGCGGGTGCAGATGCGGATTTTTTCGTCGCGGGTGGCGGCCTGGCCCTGCTCGTCGAAGGCCATGACGACGGCGGCGGCGCCGTAGCGACGGATGAGGCGGGCGCGGCGGAGGAACTCCTCTTCGCCGTCCTTGAGCGAGATGGAGTTCACGATGCCTTTGCCTTGGAGGCATTGGAGGCCGGCTTCGAGGACGGTCCACTTGGAGGAGTCGATCATCACGGGCACGCGGGTGATGTCGGGCTCGGCGGCGATCAAGTTGAGGAACTTGACCATGGTGGGTTCGCCCTCGATGAGGGCTTCGTCCACGTTGATGTCGATGATGTTGGCGCCGGACTCGACCTGCTGTTTGGCGATGGCGAGGCAGGCGTCCCAATCGCCGGCCTTGAGGGCTTTGGCGAATTTCGGCGAGCCGGTGATGTTGGTGCGCTCGCCGATGACGAGGAAGTTGGAGGCGGCGGAAGAAGTCACGGGAAAGGGATTTTACAGGAGGTAGGGAGGGAACGGAGAAGGAGGGCGAGGTCTCTGTTTTCTCGGTTTATTCCTGTGATGAATTTAAGCGGTGAGGGGTTCGAGGCCGCTGAGGCGGAGTGCGACGTGCGGGGTGACGGGAGCGCGGGGGGGGAGGTCGCGGGTGGCCTCGGCGATGGCCTTGATGTGGGGGGGCGTGGAGCCGCAGCAGCCGCCGACGAGGTTAACGAGGTGGGCGTCGGCGAACTCGCGCAGGACTTCGGCCATGTCGGAGGGGGTCTCGTCGTAGCCGCCGAAGGCGTTGGGCAGGCCGGCGTTGGGGTAGCAGGTGACGTGGCACTCGGCGATGCGGGCCAGCTCCTCGATATAGGGGCGCATGGCGCGGCCGCCGAGGGCGCAGTTGATGCCGACGGAGAAGGGGCGGGCGTGGCGGATGCTGTTGTAAAAGGCCTCGGTGGTTTGGCCGGAGAGGGTGCGGCCGGAGGCGTCGGTGATGGTGACGCTGACCATGACGGGCAGGCGGAGGGCGCGGCGTTCGAAGACCTCGTCGATGGCGAAGAGGGCGGCCTTGGAGTTGAGGGTGTCGAAAATGGTCTCGACGAGAAGGATGTCGGCGCCGGCGTCGATGAGGGCCTCGATCTGCTGGGTGTAGGCGGTGACGACCTGGTCCCACGTGACGGCGCGGTAGTCGGGGCGGTTGACGTCGGGCGACATGGAGAGGGTGCGGTTGAGCGGGCCGATGGCACCGGCGACGAAGCAGCGGCGGCCAGGGGTGGCGGCCTCGGCGGCGAGCGCGGCGCGGCGAGCGCAGGCGACGGCGGCGTGGTTGAGCTCGGTGACGATTTCTTCGAGGTGGTAGTCGGCCATGCCGATGGTGGTGGCGGAAAAACTGTTGGTCTCCACGATGTCGGCTCCGGCGGCGAAGTAGGCGGCGTGGATCTCCTCGATGACGGAGGGTTTGGTGATGCAGAGCAGGTCGTTGTTGCCTTTCAGGTCGTGGGGGAAGTCCTTGAAGCGTTCGCCCCGGAAGTCGGCCTCGGTGAGGTTATAGGTCTGCACCATGGAGCCCATGGCGCCGTCGAGCACGGCGATGCGCTTGGCGAAGAGTTCGCGCAAGGCGGGGAAAGACGGGTGCTCGGCGAGAGCGTGGGAGGCGGCAGGGGAAGACATTTTAGTTAACCACGGAGGACACGGAGAGCACGGAGAAGGAGGGCAAACAGAGGCGGAAGGAAGGGCATTTTAGCTCTAGGGTCAAAAACATATCTTTACATTCAAATATGTTGATATGAATAAGGCACGGTCGGGTTTTTGCCGTAAGGTGCAAGCGGTGGGCTTCTTTTGCCAAGGTATGCTGGTGAATGGGGCTCGCGGGCGGTGCTTTGGGGTGAATGCTCGGCGACGTTCGCGTTCTTTTGCACGTTTTGGAACAGGGGAAGGCCGTGAGATCCGGCCACAGTTGCGCTGCGGTATCGTGCCACAGACTCCCACCACGTCGGCGAACGGCGTGGGCAAAGCCAATCTCGGTGTCGGTAACGACGCGGGGGTGAAGGCGAGGAGCGAGGTCGGTCGCGCCAAAGGCGCGCATTTCAAATTTGAAATTTCTAATCTGAGATGCGCGCGGGGCGCGCCATAAGCACGGAGTCCGAATATCCTTTCCGGAATGTCTCACGCGGCGGTCGCCTAAGTTTTGCGAGCGACCTGTCCGCGAAATCTTCATCGCAAAATGAAGCGTGAGAGCAGTCCGCGAAAACTCCGGCCGCATGCGGCCGGCGGGTTCGTCTGCTCGCACATCGATCAGACAACCATCCATGTATTCAAATTCCTCCTACCGGGGCGCTCGGGCGCGCCGGTATCTCATCGCTTGCGCGGCTCTCGCGACGCTCGTTCCTGTCGCGTCCTTGCGCGCCCAAGCCGAGTCGGAGGCCGACGAGCGTCCGCCGGCCGACGACACCACGCGGGCCGTCGAGTTGCCGCCCGTCGTGGTCACGGCCCGGCGCGTGCCGGAGTTTCCGGTCAACGTGCCGGCTTACACGCAGATCATTACGCGCGAAGAAATCCGTGAAAGCGGCGCGACCAATCTGGTGGAGCTGCTGGAGGCGGAGGCGAACCTGGCGTTCAACTCCTTCGTGAGCAGTCCCACGAGCGCGAATGTATCGCTGCGTGGCACCGGCGGATCGAGCGCCAATGGCAACGGGCGCACGCTTGTCTTGTTGGACGGTATTCGCACGAACCGGCCCGATCAGGGGCAGTTCAACTGGCTCCAGTTTAATCTCCAGTCCATCGAATCGGTGGAGATCATCCAAGGACCGCAAGGCGCGTTCTACGGCGATAACGCCGTGGGCGGTGTCATCAAGATCAACACACTGCGGGCGCCGGCGGAAAGCGGAGGCGGTGCCCAGGTGTTGGTCGGCAGCGATGGCACGGTGCGCATCTCGGGTGGATACACCGAGCGCAAAGACCGTGTGTGGGCGACGCTTTCGGGTGGTTATGACCACTCGGATGGCTACCGCGACCACTCGGGTTACGAGAACCAATACGCCACGCTCGGCCTGGGTTACGACAGCGGGAAAAATTCCGTCACGCGCATGAACCTGAGTTATCAGGACACGGAATTCGATCAGCCCGGCGCACTCACCAAGGCGCAGCTTGATCAGAATCCGAAGCAGGCCGGCACTTCCATCGGCAATGGCACGACGGAATATCGCCGGCTCTCCGTCTCGAACGAATACGGCGCGAGTGCCGCGGTGAAATTCTTGACCGATGCCGGCGTCAGCCTGGCCGATGAGTATTTCAACGCCTTCGCCGACTTGCCGTGGGCCACGCGTTTTAATCGCGACATCGAGGGCTATTTTTTCTCTCCCAAGGCGCGCATCGAAACGGGCTCCTTCACCTTCACGCCCGGCGTGGATGTGAGCCATGATCGTGTGGACGTGATCGGCACCACGCCGGTGGACAGCACGGTGAAGCGCTTTGTCGTGAGCCCTTACCTGCTTTCCGAGTGGCGCGCCGGCGAGCGCCTCACGTTGTCCGCCGGCCTGCGCCAGGAGTGGAACAAGACCGAGGCGCGCGAGCGCGTGGTTAACAATCGCGGCGAGCGCAACGATGACGCCCAAGCCTGGCAGCTGGCCCTCAACTACCGGCCTACCGACGTCTGGCGTCTCTATGCAAAATACGACCGCACCTATCGCTTCCCCGCCACCGACGAGATGGCCTACTATCAGGGCTTCCCCAGCCCGGTTTTTTTCGATGCCAACCTGAAGCCGGAAACGAGCGACAACCTGGAAGTCGGAGCCAGTTTTCGGCACGCCGGCTGGAACGCCGCGATGTCGGTTTATCACCTGAAAACCACCGACGAGATTTTCTTCAACGGCGCGACATTCCTGAATCAAAATCTGCCTGAGACGCGTCGCGTCGGTGCGCAGGCGTCGGTCGGCTACTCCGGCAAAGTCGCGGGATTTCGTTCGCAGGTCGATTACGTGGACGCCGAGTTGACCAAGGCCGCCGGAACCGTCGTCGCCGGGCCGCTCCGCATGGTGCCGGAATGGCGAGTCGCCAACACCGCCTACGTGAAGCCGCTGGAGAAGTGGACAATCAGCGCTACGCATCGCCACCTGGGTAAAACTCGCATCGACGATTTTTACGCCACCGCCAACCCCGCCTCCGTGTCCTCCGAGGAGGTGTTTGATTTCAAGGTCACCTTCCGCCCGACCGAGGAGTGGAGTGTTTACGTGGGAGTGAACAACGCCTTCGACCGCACAACGGTGTCCTACGCCTCGACGTCGTTCGGCTCCGACTCGTATTATCCCGGTCTGGGGCGCTTTCTCTACGCGGGCACCTCGTTCCGATTTTGAGTGAACAACCCTCGCTTGGCATCGGAGACGGCTGCGGTGCAAAGTGGGGGTGCGTTTTTCCCGACCGTTTCATGCGTGCCTTGCTCATTCTCCTTGTCTGCCTGTGCGGTGCGGCTTCCGCCGTCGCGGAGATGCGCGTGGTGTCGCAGTCGGTAGGCACGGACGAGTTGCTGCTCGCGCTCGCCGAGCCGGGGCAGATCGCGGCGCTTTCGCATATAGCCGCGGATCCGAATTTCTCGGCGGTCGCCGCCGAGGCGGCCTTGTATCCGCGCATCGGAAACGGCGACGCCGAGACCATTCTCCGGCATCGGCCCACGCTGGTGCTGTTGACCGATTATTCGCGCGCGGAGCTCGTCGCGCAGGTGCGGCGCGCGGGCGTGCGCACGTGGACTTTTGATCGCTACGCCACGCTGGCCGACGCCCATGCCGCGCTGCGCGCCCTCGCCGCCGAACTCGGCGGCGAGGCGCCGGTGCGCGCCGAGCGTATCGTGATCGCGGATACGCGGCGCGTGGCCGCGCTGGAGCGCCGGCTGGCCGGTCGCCCGCGCGTCGCGGCGCTCGCGCCGACGACTTATGGCGTGCTCGCGGGAAGCGAAACGACCTTCGACGACCTGTGCGCGCGCGCCGGGGCGGATAACCTTGCGGCCACGCTCGGGAACTTGAAGGGCTTCGCGCGCCTGCCCAGGGAGGCGATGCTCGCGTGGCCGGTGGAGGTGTTCGTGGTCGGCGGGACGTCGGGCGAGTTTGAGCACGCCCCGCCCTACCCGCAGATGATGGCACGGCGGCCGATCCGGGTGGTGCGGCTGGAGCCGTGGATGCTCGGCTGCGTGACGCATCGCCGCGTGGACGCCTACGAGGCGCTCGCGCGTGCGCTGCATTCGGAGGCGTTTGACGAAGAATGAAGATGGAGGGCGGAATTCCACGCACTGCGGCGGGCCCAGCGGTCCCGCCCTACCTGTTGATCGCGTGCGCGGGGCTGCTCGTCATGGGCGTGGCGTCGTTGAGCGTGGGTGAGGCGGGGCTCACGCCCGCGCAGCTGATCGACGGCTTGCTGCGGCGCGACGATTTCGCGGCGATGGTGCTTTGGCAGATCCGCTTGCCGCGCCTCGTGGTGGGCGCGCTGGTGGGCGCGGCGCTGGCGGCGGCGGGCGTGGTGATGCAGGCGTATTTTCGCAACAGCCTCGCCTCGCCCGGGCTGCTCGGCGTGAGCAGCGGCGGCACGGCGGGCGCGGTCGTGGCCATCGCCATCGGCGCGACGGCTTCGTCGTTGTGGGTGTTGCCGCTTGCCTCGGTCGCGGGCGCGAGTCTGGCGACCTTTGCGGTCATCGGACTGGCGCGGCGCGGCGCGAGCACGGAGCGCCTGCTGCTCGCGGGCGTGGCGCTCAACGCGTTGCTTGGCGCGGTGACGACCTACGTGCTTTCGACCTACGAGCGGAACACGCAGATCCTTTTCTGGCTGCTTGGCGGCATCGAGGATCGCACCTGGGAGCATGTTGTCATGGCCGCGCCGATACTGATTGTGGGCGCGTTGCTGTGGCCGCTGGGCCGGTCGATGGACCTGCTCGCGCTCGGGCCGCGCGAGGCGCAGAGCCTCGGCGTGGATGTGCGCTCGTTGCGGCGAAAACTGCTCGCCGTATCGACGCTGCTCGCGGCGTTGGCGACGGCGGTGGCGGGCACGGTGGGTTTTGTGGGGTTGATCGTCCCGCACATGCTGCGCCTCGCGGTCGGGCCGGAGCATCGGCGGCTGGTGCCGCTCTCGCTGGTGGCGGGCGCGGCCTTTGTGGTCGGCTGCGATGTGGCCGGCCGGCTGGTGGGCGATTTGCGGTTGGGCATTGTGACCTCTCTGATCGGCGGACCTTTTTTCCTATGGATGCTGCGCAAAACAGTCTGACCCTGAGTGCCATCGATGTGCCCGGCCGCCTGCGGCTCGCGAGCCTCGCGTTGCCGCGTGGCGCGTTGGTAGGTCTGGTGGGGCCGAACGGCGCGGGCAAATCGACGCTGCTCCAAGTGGCGGCGGGCTTGTTGCCGACGGGCGCGGGCGGTGGCGTGGCCTGGGATGGAGAAGCGCTGGACAGGATCTCGATTTTGGATCGCGGGCGGCGCGCGGCGTGGGTGCCGCAGGAGGCGCATTTCGAGTTTGGCTTTACCGTGCGTGCGGTTGTCGGGCAGGGGCGTTTCGCGCACGGCGACGACGGCGCGGGCGTGGCGGAGGCCTTGACGCGGCTGGATTTGACCGCGTTGGCCGACCGGCGAGTGAACGAACTTTCCGGTGGCGAAAAACACCGCGTGTTGCTCGCGCGCGCTCTGGCGACCGACGCGCCGCTGCAACTCTGGGACGAGCCGCTGGCCGCGCTCGATCCTCGCCACGGCTTGGAGGTGCTCATGCTCGCGCGCGAGCGCGCCAAGGCGGGCGGCACGGTGGTGTTTTCGCTGCACGACCTGCGCGTGGCGCATTGCCTCGACCTTGTCGTGGTGTTGCACGAAGGCCGCTTGCGCGCCGTGGGCTCGCCGGAAACGGTGCTCACGCCGGAGCTGTTGCGCGAAGTGTTTGGCGTGAACGCGCGCGTGGAACCGGGACTCACTCTCTTTTTATGAACAAAGACTACCGCACCGAAACCGAAGCCGAGCACCGCGAGCGCATGCGCGAACTCCAGGAGGAGATGCGCGCCAAAACCCGCGCGGCGAAGGAGCGGCGCGGCCTCGTGATCTGCCACACCGGGGACGGCAAGGGGAAGACCAGCGCGGCCTTCGGCATGGTGGCGCGTCAGCTCGCGCACGGAAACCGCGTCGCGGTGGTGCAGTTCATCAAGGCGAGCAACGACCACGTGGAACGCCTGCTGCGCGGACCGCTGCTGACCTGGGACCACTACGGCGAGGGGTTTACCTGGGACACACAGGATCGCGCGGCGGACATCGCGTGTTGTCGCGCGGGCTGGGCGCGGGCGCTGGAGCATTTCGCGGACCCGGAGGTGGAGTTCGTGTTGTTGGACGAGCTCAATGTCGTGCTGCAGATGGACTATTTGCCGGTGGCGGAGGTGGTGGCGGCGTTGAAGGCGAAGCGAGTCGATCAACACATCGTGGTGACCGGGCGCGGTGCGCCGAAGGAGATCATCGAGCTGGCGGATCTCGTCACCGAGATGAAGGTGATCAAGCACCCGTTTGATGTCGGCGTGCAGGCGCAGGCGGGCATCGAGTTTTGACGGAACTGCGAGTCGGAAACCCTACTCGGAACTTTGTTTGCGGCGGACGACGACGGTGTCGCCTGGGTTCAAGCCGGCGGTGGCGATGGCGCTCTTGTGGTTTCGCACCAGCAAAATTTGGTCGTCGGCGGTGGGGAAGGCGACCCATTCGCCGAGCGGGACGTCGCCGTAGGATTGTCCGAATAACACCGGCCAGGTTTTTCCATGCGTCTCCAACGTAAATGTATCGTTTTTTTGGATACCAGCGGCGGCGAACTCATCGGGGTGGTAGCCGAGGAAGGCGTTGCCGAAAAACACGTTCGTGGCGGTGACGCGGTTGACCAGCGCGCCTTCGCGGGTTTCGGTGCCGGTCTCGCGCGGCGGCACGGGGCGGGAGCCGTCGGAGAAATTTGGATACGAGCCCGACCGCAGCCATGCCTGCATGTCCTGGACGGCGGCCCAGCGTTCGGCCCAGTTTACGTTGACGTGGCCGGGTCGAAGCAGAGGGCGGAGCGACGGGCGGGCGGATGCGGATGTGGCGCGGGCGACGTAGGCGACGGGGCCCTCGATCTCGCTGAGATTGCTCATGAGAAAAGCGGGAATGCGCGGGGCGGCGGTGAGGAACGAATCGTCGGTCGCGTCGTCGAACCGGATGAAGGCACCCTTGGCGATGACGCCGTGGGCGAGGTCGGGGTCGCGTTCGGCGATGCGCAGAACGAGGGTGCCGGCGGTGGATTCGCCCTCGAGGAGCACGGTGGTGGCGGGGCCGAGCTCGGCTTCGATCCAGGTTTTGAGGTCGCGAAGGGCGAGGGTGTGCGCGTCGTGATCGACGCCGTTTTTTAGAAACGCGGTGCGGGCGACGGCCCAGCCGGAGGCGAACAGCTTTTGATAAAAAGGATCGTCGGTATCGAGGTCGGCGAGGTGGGGCGCGTCGTCGGAGCGCCAGCCGTTTACGTGAAAAAAGACCGGGCCTCCCTTCCAGCCGACGGGGGTGGCTACGGTGTAGGGCGCGCCTTTCAGATCGCCCTGGTGCACGGTGATCTCGGTGGCGGCGAGACCCGCGGCGGAAAAGAGGACGAACAGAGAGGCGAGCAGGCGACGGAAAAGGTCCATGCGCGCGGCAAAGCATGATGCGAGCCGCGCGAGACCGCGGGGTGGTGGTGTTTACGAAGTGATCGTGGTGGCTTCAGGGGCGTCGAAATCGCCGCCGGCGGTGGTTCCCTGGGAATTCCAGAGTTGGGCGTAGCGACCGCCGCGCGCGAGCAGCTCGGCGTGGCCACCGCATTCGAGGATGCGCCCGTGGTCGAGGACGACGATCTGGTCGGCGCGGCGGATGGTGGAAAGCCGATGGGCGACGACGAGAGTGGTGCGGTCGGCGACGAGCGTCTCGATGGCGGACTGGATGGCGGCCTCGGTGAGCGTGTCCACGCTGGCGGTGGCCTCGTCGAGCACGACGACGGGCGGGTTTTTCAGGATGACGCGGGCGATGGTGAGACGTTGTTTTTCGCCTTGGGAGAGGCGGATGCCGCGCTCGCCGACCTTGGTTTCGAGGGTGTCTGGCAGGCGTTGCACAAAGTCCCACGCGGCGGCGGCGCGCAGGGCGGTCTCGATGTCGGCGTCGGTGGCGGAGGGGCGGGCGAGGCGGAGATTTTCGGCGATGGTGCCATTGAACAGGAACGGCTCCTGGGCGACGAAGCCGATGTTTTGGCGCAAGGTTTCGAGGTCGAGTTCGCGCACATCGGTGTCGCCGATGAGGACGCGTCCGGCGGTGACGTCGTAGTAGCGGAGCAGCAGATTCGCGATGGTGCTTTTGCCGGCGCCGGTGTGGCCGACCAGGGCGGTGATTTTGCCGGCGGGTAGGGTGAGGCTGAAGTCGGCCAGGACGGGGGGGCGGTTCGGGTAGGCGTGGGTGACGGCCTCGAAGCGCACGGCGGGCACGCCGCCGGGAAACAGGCGCGGAGCGGCGGGCGAGGCGATGGTGACGGGGTGGTCGAGGATCTCGAAGACGCGGTCGCTGGAGGCGCGGGCGGAGGCGAAGAGATTGTTGAGGTTGTTGAGCTGCGAGACGGGTTGATAGAGCAGCGCGCAGTAGGCGAAGAAAGCGACGAAGCCGCCGATGGTGAGACGGCCGTCGATGAGGAAAAGCCCGCCGACTCCCAGCACGGCGACGGCGCCGAGGCTGGAGATGAAGTTGGTGCCGGGGCCGTGCAGGGACCAGCGATACATGGCGCGCAAGGTGGCTTCACCGACGCGGCCGGCGGCGGTGTGGAATCGGGAGCGTTCGCGCTCCTTGAGGGCGAAGGAACTGATGAGGCGGTTGCCCTGGATGTCCTCGATGAGGAGCGCGTTCATGTCGCCGGAGGCCTCGCGCACATCGCGCCAGAGTTTGCGGCCGGCGCGGAAGTGGACGCGGCCGAGCCAGATGAGCAACGGGAGCGGGGCGATGGTGAGCGCGGCGAGCAACGGTTGCTGGAGGAAGAGCAAGGTGGAGATGCCGACGATGGTGAGTAGGCTGACGGTGCCCTGCTCGGTGCCGTCGAGCACGACGCGCTCGACGTTTTGCACGTCCTCGGTGACGCGTGAGGCGATCTCGCCGGACTGGCGTTGGTCGTAGTAGGTGACGGGCAGGTCGAGGAGCTTGGCGTGGAGTTCGGTGCGCAGATCGAGCAGGACCTTTTGCTCGAGGCGGTTGTTCACGCGGATGCGCAGACCGTTGAGGACATCGCGCAGGAGATAACAGCCGGTGAGCACGAGCACGCCCACGACGAGGAGATCGCGGCGACCGGGGGCGACGACGTCGTCGATGACCCACTGGATGACGCGCGGGACGGCGATGAGGAAGACGGTGCTGCCCACCGCGAGCGCGATGGTGAAGGCGAAGAGCCAGGGATAACGAAAGAGGTAGGCGGAGACGCGGCGGAGGAAAGACATGGACGGAAACACGAAGACGCGAGCCGCGCGGGCGGGCAAGGGGCGGGGTTAAATGCGTCGCGGATTTGGGCGCATCACGTTGCCGCCTATGGC
>CAZOGV010000069.1:0-13369 GCA_964579225.1 uncultured Akkermansia sp.
ATACACACCAAAAACGTGCCACTTCCAAAAACGGCCGATTTTGGGACAGGCTCTATCTACAGTATCGGTTTGCCAGCACGGGGCAGCTGGTTGCAGAGTGATCGTTTCGTCGTCGCGCACCTGAGTGCCGTCATCGTAAAACCAAACAACCACCCCCACAACGCATGAACTTCGTTCGCTTAATGCAGGTATCAGCCGTCGCCGCCGTCGGCGCTCTCTCCACCGCAACCACCTCCGCCGAGGAAGTCGCCGCTATGTCGGCCGAAGCCGCCGCCGAAACGGCGCCCACCTACACCGATGTGCAGGTCTTCGAGGCTTTCGGTTATCTGGTCGGTCAACGCATCGGCATCGTCGATTTCGATCTCACGGCCGATGAGAAGGCCGCCGTGTTGAAGGGCCTCGACGCCGCTTTCAGCAAGGAAGAGGACAAATTTGATCCCGAGACTTTCGGCCCTGAAATCCAGCGCGTGCTGGGTGGCCGTCAGGAAATCGTGATGGCGAAGCAGGCCGAGGAGGCCACCGCCCAGGCCGCCGTTTATTTCGAGGAACTGAAGAAGAACCCCAAAATTCTCTCCACTCCGACCGGCCTGCACTACGAGATTATCGAAGCTGGCACCGACCCGAAGCCCACCGAGGAGAGCACCGTGAAGGTTCACTATACCGGCAAGCTGATTGACGGCATGGTGTTCGACAGCTCCGTCGAGCGCGGCGAGCCAGTCGAGTTTCCCCTCGGCGGCGTGGTCTCCGGTTGGACCGAAGGCCTCCAGTTGGTCGGCACCGGCGGCAAGCTGACGCTCTACATCCCCGGCAATCTGGCCTACGGCCCGAACCCGCCTCCCGGCAGCCCCATCACCCCGAACGCCACGCTGGTGTTCGATATTGAGCTGCTTGAGGTGAAGTAAGCGCGATACGCGATACAACAAAGCCCGGCCTCTTTTGGAGGTCGGGCTTTTTTGTGGAGTGCGGCTTGGGGGTAGGGGCTTCGCAAGCGAAGTCCGCTTTGTGGTGTGGTGCTTGGTCACGCGTGCGCGGGCTTCGCAAGCGAAGCCCCTACATCGGGCGCAGGCTGATGCAGGCGTTGGCGGATGCGCGCGAGGATTTGCGCGGGTGAGAGGCCGTGGGCGGCGCGCAGTTCGGCGACCGAAGAACCGTGGCCGACAAACTCGTCGGGCCAACCGATGCGCACGATGGGCGTGGCGACGCCGGCCTCGGACAACGTTTCCAAAACTCCGGTGCCGAAACCGCCGGCGAGGACGTTCTCCTCGAGCGTGACGATGAGGCGGGCGTCCGCCGCCTGGGCGAGGAGCAGGTCACGATCAAGCGGTTTGGCGAAGCGGGCATCCACCACGCCGACGGACACGCCGTCTTCGTGTTCGAGTTTTTCGGCGAGTGCGAGGGCGTCGGCGCAGAACGAGCCGACGGCCCAGAGGATGACGTCGGTGCCGGCACGCAGCACCTCGGCTTTGCCGATGGGGAGAGTGGCGCCGGGAGCGAATTCGGCGGGACGGGGCGAGCCGGTGGCGGCGCCGCGGGGGTAGCGGATGAAGGCCGGGCCGTCGTGGGCGAGCGCGGTCTCGAGCATGGCGGCGAGCAGGTGTTCGTCGCGCGGGGCCATGATGACGGCGCGCGGCACGCAGCGCAGGTAGGAGAGGTCGAAGAGGCCGTGGTGGGTGGGGCCGTCGTTGGGCGAGAGGCCGGCGCGATCGAGGCAGAAGGTGACGGGCAGGTTTTGCAGGGCGACGTCGTGGATGAGGTTGTCGAAGGCGCGCTGAAGAAAGGTCGAGTAGATGGCGACGACGGGGCGGAAGCCCTGGGTGGCGAGGCCGGAGGCGAAGACCACGGCGTGTTCCTCGGCGATGCCGACGTCGAAAAACTGGCGCGGGACGGCGGCGGCGAGGTGGTTGAGGCCGGTGCCGGAGGGCATGGCGCCGGTGATGCCGACGACGCGCGGGTTGGCGGTGGCGTGGCGAACGAGTTCGCGGCCCATGACGTCCTGGTAATTGGGCGGGGAACCGGGCCCGCCGCTCTTGGCCTCGCCGGTGGTGGGATCGAAGGCTCCCAGGCCGTGGAATTTTTCCGGGTGGGCGCGGGCGGCGTCGAGGCCGCGGCCTTTTTCGGTGATGACGTGGAGCAGGACGGGCGTGTCGGTGTCGCGCGCGAATTCGAGGTTTTTGACCAGTTCGTCGAGGTTATGGCCGTTGATGGGGCCTATGTAGCGCAGGCCGAATTTTTCGAAGAGGGAGGACTCGACGAAGAAGTCCTTGGTCTCGCGTTTCCACTTGTGCCAGAGCCGGTTCATGTCGGGCCCGCCGGGCAGGCCGAGGAAGAACTTCTCGATGTCGTGGTGGACCTTGTTGTAGGTGCGATTGGTGGAGAGCTTGGTGAGGTATTTGGCGATGGCGCCGACATTGCGGGCGATGGACCACTCGTTGTCGTTTAGGATGACGACGAGGCGCTTGGTCGAGGTGACCACGTTGTTGAGCGCTTCGAGGGTGATGCCGCAGGTGAAGGCGGCGTCGCCGCAGAGGGCGACGACGTGTTCGTCGGTGTTGGCGAGGTCGCGGGCGGTGGCCATGCCGAGGGCGGCGGAGAGGGCGGTGCCGGCGTGGCCGGCGCCAAAGGCGTCGTGCGGGCTTTCCTCGCGGTTCAGGAAGCCGGAAGCGCCGCCGGTCTGGCGGACTTTTTGAAAGGACTCGCGGCGGCCGGTGAGGAGCTTGTGGACATAGCCTTGGTGGGCGACGTCGAAGACGAATTTATCGCGCGGGGTGGAGAAGACGCGGTGCAGCGCGATGGTGAGCTCGACGACGCCGAGGTTGGGGCCGACGTGACCGCCCTGGCGCGCGGTGACGCGAATGAGTTCTTCGCGGATCTCGGCGGCGAGCTGCGGGAGCTGGGTGGCGGAGAGGCCTTTGACGTCGTCGGGCGTGTTGATGGCGTCGAGCAGCCGGGGCCCGCCGGACGAAGGCACGGGCAGGGAGGCGGCGGAAGGCGGAACAGAAGAAGAGTCGGACACGGATGAGTATGAAATTAGACGCGAGACGGACCAGTTTGGCGAACGCGAGAGAAGGAATCAGGCCGGGCCGGCGGAGGAGTCGGTGGTGGGGAAGGTCTCCAAAGCGGGCGCGCCATCCTTCCGGCGCTTGAGTTGTTCGATTTTGAGTTCGGCGGCCTTGAGGCGCTCCTCGCAGGCGGCGAGGAGGCGACTGCCTTCCTCGAACTTGGCCAACAGGTCGGCGAGCGGGACGTCGCCGGCTTCCATGGATTCGACGATGGTTTCGAGGCGATCCATGGCCGCCTCGAAGGTCGGGGGCGGGTTGGTGGAGTCGTCGGCGGGGGCTTTGGATTTGGTGGCCACGGTGGAAACGGGGAGAAGTTGGGACGGCCGGGGAGGTTTTCAATCTCCGCTTTTTGGGGAGGGTGCGTAGGTTTGGGGGCGTCGCTTGCGACGACCGCGCCGGGCGGACGCGGCACACGAACCTCAACCCGGACTTCGCAAGCGAAGCCCCTACGTTCAGCCCCGAACTTGGGCTCACGCCCAAGCCTAGCTCGGCAAGTGGGGCTACACCGGGCGCGTGATTTTTTCGAAAAAGCGCTTGCCCTGCTTTTCCTAACCTTGCTTCCTCTCGCCTCCCAGCACGCAGCTGTAGCTCAATTGGATAGAGCGTCTGACTACGAATCAGAAGGTTTGGGGTTCGATTCCCTACAGCTGCACCAGTTTACGAAAAACCCGCGACATCCGTGTCGCGGGTTTTTTCGTGTTCAAACGCCCGGAGGCGGCGAAACGAGGGCATGAAAAACCCGCCGTGACCAAGGTGAGGCGGCGGGTTCTTCGGGTTGGTGTCACTGACCCCGACACCGGAGGGTTTTAAAAAACGCTAACCGCGCGGGGCGCGATGCGGAAACGGCTCGAGCCGCAGGCTCGTCGATCAGGCGAGCTCGGCGATGGAGGCTAGGCTGGTCTGGTGGCGCTTGGTCTTCTTGAGCTCGTGGCGCTTGGCGAGCATGCGGTCGAGTTTATCGACAAGGAGATCGACGGACTTGTGGCATTCGTCGGTGGAAACAGAGGCGTTGAGCTCGGCGCCGTTTACGGAAATGTGGCCCTTGGCGGTGAAGCGGTGGGAGACCGCCTGCTTGGGGTCGCACTCAAGCTCCACGCGCATGCGGATGATGCGTTCGTCGTGACGGAACAGTCGGTCGGTTTTGTCATGAACAAACTGCTTCAGGGAGGGAGTGAGTTCGAGGTGGATGCCGGATACGATCAGGTCGTTGTGATTCATAATTTCTTTTGGATCTGGGTTTACCTTGGCCAGAATGGATGCGAAGCCGGATGCATGTTGCGCACGCTTCGTGAAGAGATGTCCGAGTTTTCCGTTATCATCGTAACGGGGGGCTCCTCCGGGATTGGGAAGGCGTTCATCGAACACGCGTGGAAGCTGAACCCTGAAGTGGTCATTTGCAATCTTTCGCGGCGTAAACCCGCGATTAGTTTAGGTGAGCTTAACTTGCGCCATGTGGCGGTCGATTTGGCCGACTCGGAGGCTTTGCAGGGAGCGGCGGACGAGGTATTAAATTATCTGAACCAAGGCGCGCCGGCGGGGAAAATCCTTTTGGTGAATAACAGCGGCTTCGGGGGTTACGGGAAAAGCGACGAGCTGGATCGCGGGCATCAGCTGGAGATGATCGACCTGAATGTGCGCGCCGTGGTGGACTTGACCAATCGCCTGCTCCCGGCTCTGCGAAAGCGCGGCGGAGCGGTGATCAATATCGCCTCGACGGCGGCGTTTCAGCCGACCGCGTTTTTGGCGACCTACGGGGCCACGAAGGCGTTTCTTTTGCACTGGAGTCTGGCGCTCAACGAGGAGCTGCGCGGCAGCGGCGTGCGGGCGCTGGCGGTGTGTCCGGGGCCGACCGCGACGGAGTTTTTTAAGCGCGCGGGTTTAAAACAGGGCGCGGTGAGCGACCGCTTCGGCCAGACGAGCGACCAAGTGGTCGAGACCACGCTACGCGCCCTCGCGAGCGGGCGGGTGCAGGTGGTGAGCGGGTGGGGCAACTGGTTCGTGGCGGCGTTTTCGTCGCGTCTGCCGAAGCCGTGGGCGGCGCGCGTGGGCGCGGCGATTTTGGCGAAGTTTCGCATGAGTCGGGTGGGCGCTCCGGCGGCGGATGGAGGCGGGAAGTGAAGGCTGCCAACCATGCGGGCGGCGCGGACGACCCGGGCGAGGACGGCACTTATGGCGGACGCCTGCGCGTCTGCGCGTGGCCGCGCCGCGAGCAGGACGTGTCGCGGGTGCGCATGATCTCGGCGGAGGAGTTGGGCGGCTGGGTGCTGGAGGACACGGACGGCGTGCTGGCGATCAACAAGCCGGGCGACGTGGTCTGCCATCCCTCGAAGGCCGGACCGTGGTCGAGCCTGGCCGGCGCGGTGAAGGCGTCGGAGCGGGTGGAGAAGGCGCACCTGATTTTCCGTCTCGATCGCGAGACGAGCGGCGTGGTGCTTTTCGCGAAGGACGAGAAGGCGGCTAGCCGCCTGCAACGCGCCATGCAGGACGGGCGTTTTCGCAAAACCTATCTCGCGGTGTTGGTCGGCGAACTAGGCGAGCCGGTGTCGGTGGACCAGCCGCTGGGCGACGACGTGCATAGTCCGGTTTTTGTGAAGACGACGGTGCGCGCGGATGGGAAACCGGCGCGCTCGCACTTTCGTCCGTTGGTGGCGGCGGGCGGGTTTACGTTGGCCGAGGTCAAGATCGAGACCGGGCGCAAGCACCAGATCCGGGCGCATGCGCAGTGGCTGAGTTTTGCCGTGGTGGGCGACAAGATCTACGGCCCCGACGCGCGGTGTTACCTGGAATTTATCGACGGCGGCTGGACGCCCGCGCTGGCGGAGAAGCTCTTGCTCCCGCGCCAGGCGCTGCACTGCGCGCGCATCCGGCACACGGGCAACGCGGAGGGCTTCGGCGAGCGGGCGTGGCGCGCGCCGCTGGCGGATGACCTGCTGGCCTTTTGCCGCGAACGTATCGGCGCGGCGAATACGGACGCGGCGCTTGCGGCGTGGGAGGAGGAGCCGCCGGTGTAGGGCGGGGTCGCCGCACCCCGCCGCCATGCGCAAACCCGGTGAGGCAACGCGGCGGGGTGCGGCGACCCCGCCCTACATTGCTTTCGTGTTCGTTACTTTTTCCCGAAGCCGTCGGGGTGCGAGGAGTGCCACTTCCAAGCGGTGGCGACGATGGGCTCGATGGTGGTGAACTGCGGCTGCCACTTGAGCTCGGTCTTGGCCATGGTGGAGTCGGCGTAGAGCGCCGGCGGGTCGCCGGCGCGGCGGGGCGCGGTGGTGTAGGGGACCTTGAGGCCGGTGACTTTTTCCACGGCGTTGATGACTTCGAGCACGGAGGTCGGGGTGCCGGTGCCGAGATTGTAGAAGAGTTCCGCGCCGGGCTCGGCGAGCTTGTCGAAGACCGCGATGTGGGCGCGGCTGAGGTCGTCCACGTGGACGTAGTCGCGCAGGCAGGTGCCGTCCGGGGTGGGGTAGTCGGTGCCGAAAACCTGGAGCGGGGGGCGCTTGCCGGTGGCGGCGTCGATGGCTAGTGGGATGAGGTGGGTTTCGGGATCGTGGCATTCGCCGATGGAGCCGTCCTCGGCCGCGCCGGCGGCGTTGAAGTAGCGGAAGGCGGCGAAGCTCAACTTGTAGGCCTTGGCGAAGGATTTGAGGATGTTTTCAACATCGAGCTTGGTCTGGCCGTAGGGGTTGATCGGGGCCTGGGGCATCTCCTCGACGAGAGGCATTTTCTCCGGGATGCCGTAGGTGGCGCAGGTGGAGGAGAAGACGAATTTCTTCACACCGCAGCCGAGCATGCAGCGCAGGAGGTGGAGCGTGGAGGCGACGTTGTTGAAGTAATACTTCATCGGGTCGGTGACGCTCTCGCCCACGTAGGCGTAGGCGGCGAAGTGCATGACCAGCTCGATCTTCTCCTTCTTGATGATTTTGCCGACTTCGGACTCGTTGCCGAGGTTCACGGTGTAGAGCGTCACGTCCTCGGGCACGGCGGCTCGGTAGCCGAACACCAGATTATCCAGCACCACGGGTTTGTGCCCGGCGGCGATTAATTGGCGAACACAGTGGGAGCCGATGTAACCGGCTCCTCCGACGACGAGAACGTTCATAAGTTTGCGATTGGGTAATTAGAGTATGTCTTGGGCGAAAACGGAGCGAGGCTTGTATTGCCAAGCGAGTCTCCTTGGCTAGCGCTTTTACCCTTACGCATGTCGTTTACGCCCGCACGAATTGTCATCACCGGTATCGGCCTCACCGCGCCGAACGGAAACTCCCTGTCCGAATTTCGTCAAAACCTGCTCGCCGGCGTCGGTGGCGTGGAGCCCTTCGATGTCCGCTACATGGGCAAACTCATCGCGGGTGTCTGCCACTTCGACCCGCTGCGCTACCAGACCCGCAAGGGCCTGCGCGTCGGCACCCGCGCCGGATCAATCTCGATCTATTGCGCGCACGAGGCGGTCAAGGACAGCGGCCTCCCCTTCGATACCTTGCCCAAGGATCGCGTCGGCATCTACGTCGGCACCACCGAGCACGGCAACGTCGAGACCGAGAACGAGATCTACGCCATCTCGAAATTTAACTACGACACGAAGTATTGGTCGCACTATCACAACCCCCGCACGGTCTCGAACAACCCGGCCGGCGAGATCTCGCTAGCGCTGGGCGTAACCGGCCCAGCCTACACCATCGGCGCGGCCTGCGCGGCGGGCAACATGGGCCTCATCCACGCCGCGCAGATGCTGCGCCTCGGCGAAGTGGACGTGGCGCTTTGCGGCGGCGTGAGCGAATCCATCCACACCTTCGGCATTTTCGCCGGCTTCAAATCCCAGAACGCCCTCGCCACCCACGCGGACCCGCGCAAGGCGTCGCGCCCCTTCGACAAGGGCCGCAACGGTATCGTTATCTCTGAAGGCGGCTGCATCTACACTCTGGAACGTCTCGACGACGCCCTCGCGCGCGGCGCGAAGATTTACGGCGAGATCGGCGGCTACTGCGTCAACAGCGACGCCTCCGACTACGTTCTCCCCAACCCCGGCCGCCAGGCCGAGTGCGTGAAGAAGGCGCTGATCAACGCGAAGCTCGCCGCCTCCGATATCCACATTGTGAATACGCACGCCACCGCGACCCCGCTGGGCGACATCCAGGAGTGCGAAGCCATCCGCGCCGTCTTCGGCCAGGGCTGCCCCGATACCTCGATCAATAACACCAAGAGCTACATCGGCCACTGCATGGGCGCGGCCGGCGCGCTCGAACTCGCGGGCAACCTGCCCAGCTTCGACGACCTTACGGTTCATCCCACGATCAACGTCGATGATCTCGACCCGCTCTGCGCCATCGACGGCCTCGTGCTCAACACGCCCAAGAAAGTCGCCAAGGTGGATGCGATCCTGAACAACTCCTTCGGCATGCTGGGCATTAATTCCACGTTGATTGTGAAGCGCTTTGTTGCCTAATCCCGACCCTTTTCCTCACGATCCCCCTTTACCGAATCTCATGACCAAAGACGCCTGCAAGCAAATCGTCCTCGACATCATCGCCGACATCGCGCCCGACGAAGACATCACCAACATAAAGCCAGACGTTCGTCTGCGCGACCAGATGCAGCTCGATAGCATGGACTTCCTCGACATCGTGATGGAGCTCCGCAAGCAGCATGGCATCGAGGTTCCCGAGGCCGACTACATCCACCTCGCCTCGCTCGACAGCTGCGCCGACTACCTCACGCCGAAGTTCGAGGCGCTGGGCAAGTAAGCCCGCCCACCATCGGCCTTCCCGGCTTTGTAGGGCCTGACCTTGCGTCAGGCCTTTTTTGTTTTCCGCTTCGCTCCCTGGATGAACACCTCCTCGCACTACGACGTCGCCATCATCGGCGCGGGCATGGCCGGGCTCGCCGCCGGCATCCGCCTCGCGCACTTCGGCAAACGCGTGTGCATCTTCGAGCGCCACAACGCCGTCGGCGGGCTCAACTCGTTCTACTCGATCTCCGGCCGCAAATACGACGTCGGCCTGCACGCCATGACCAACTGGGTGCCGCCCGGCACCAAGGGCACCCCTCTCGGCAAATTGCTCCGCCAGCTCCGCATCGACCGCGACGAATTCGCCCTGCACCCGCAAAAACGCTCGCGCATCGCCTTTGGCCCGCAGGGCGAGACCTCGCTCACCTTCACCAACGACTTCGCCGTGCTCGAGGCGGAGGTTGCGCAAAAATTCCCCTCTCAGATCGACGGTTTTCGCGCGTTGGTGGCGGCGGTGCGCGGCTACGACGATGTGTCGCTCGACGCCAAACCCGAGAGCGCCCGCGCCATCGTGCGTAGTCACATTTCGGATACGCTGCTGGAGGACATGCTGTTTTGTCCGGTGATGTATTACGGCAGCGCGACCGAGCACGACATGGAGTTCGGCCAGTTCGTCATCATGTTCAAGGCGCTCTTCCTCGAAGGCTTCGCCCGGCCGCTTGACGGCGTGCGCGTGATCCTGCGTGTGTTGCTGGAAAAATACCGCCAGGCCGGCGGCGAGCGCCGCATGAAGTGCGGCGTGAAACACATCGTTTCCGAAGGCGGCCGCGCCGGGCGCCTGCTGCTCGACGACGGCACCGATGTGACGGCCACGCACGTCATCAGCACCATCGGCGCCGCCGAAACAGAGAAACTGTATCGGGTGGAGCGCGTTGACCCCAACGCGCTTTCCGCAGCCACGGCGCCACACCCCGTCGGCCGACTGAGCTATTGCGAGACCATCACCGTGCTCGACCGTCCGCCCGCCGCGCTGGGCTGGGGCGACGATACGATCATTTTCTTCAACGACTCGCCGCGCTTCGCCTACGAACAATCGCTCGGCCCGGTCGATCCGCGCAGCGGCGTGATTTGCCTGCCCAACAACTTCGCGTTTCCCGAGGGACAAGATCTGCCCGAGGGCTTGTTTCGCTGCACGTGTCTGGCGAATTACGATTACTGGACCGGGCTGGCGGACGAGGAGGTCTATCAGGCCGAGAAGCGCCGCTGGTATGACGACATCCAGGCGAGCGCGCTGCGCTTTTTGCCCGGCGGAACCGATCGGCGATCGGTTCTACAACAAGCCACGGTGGCGACCGACATGTTTACGCCGCGCACGATCACCAAATTCACCGGCCACTTCGGCGGCGCGATTTATGGCTCGCCGGTCAAAATTCGCGACGGCCGCACGCCGCTCGCGAATGTTTATCTGGCGGGGACGGACCAAGGTTTTCTCGGCATCATCGGCGCGATGCTTTCCGGCATCAGCATGGCCAACTTCCACGTGCTCGCGGCGAAGGGCTGAATTTTACCGGAGGAAAGGGAGGTAGCGGAGAAGACCGGTGACGCCATCCATCGCCATCCATCCCGGAGGAATCCCGTAGGCTTGAACGTGAGTTCAAGGTTGAACATGGGCGTCCGCCGACCTTGGACTCACGTCCAAGCCTACGACGGGGAGCGTGATCGGTATTTCGTAGGATTGAGCGTGAGCTCAATGGTTTGGCCTTTGCGTCTCCAGATTTGGGCTCACGCCCAAGCCTACGTCCGAACCGCCAATCTCGGGTGACCAGCATCGTTTTGACATCACTTCCTCTTGCACCCGCTGTTTATCTTCTGGTCCGCGATCCTTTCTCCGTTCTCTCCCTTACCTCCTGTGCAAAATTCCGAACTCCGTCCCGTCGCCCTGCTTCGCACGCCTTTTGCGGAGAAATTTGGTATTCCGCGGCAATCCGGGCTCGTGCCCGCCGCCGAGGGACGCGTGGAGTTTTTGCCTGAATTCGCCTCGCCGGATTTCACGCGCGGCATCGAGGCGTTTTCGCATCTCTGGCTCGTCACCGGTTTTCACAAAAACCCGGTATGGGATGGAGCCGCGACGGTGCGCCCGCCGCGCCTCGGCGGCAACGAGCGGGTGGGGGTGTTCGCCTCGCGCTCGCCGCTCCGGCCCAACGGCCTCGGTCTCTCGCTCGTGCGCTTGCTCGCGGTCGAGCCCGGAGCGCTGCGCGTGGCGGGCATAGACTGCGTGGACGGCACGCCCGTTTACGACGTGAAGCCCTACCTGCCTTACTGCGAGGCGCAGTTCGACGCCCGCGCCGACTGGGCCCAGGCCGCGCCGCCCGTGCGCACGGCGGAGCAGATAAACATCCAGCCGGAAATCGCCGCATCGCTGCCACCGGAAGTGCTCACGCTCGCGCGCCAGTTGCTCGCGCTCGATCTGCAACCCGCCTACCAAGCGGTCGAGACCGGCCGCGTTTACGGCATGAGCGTCGCGGGCTGGAACCTGCGCTGGCGTCACCTCGGCGCGACGGTCGAGCTGGTCGAGGCGACCCCGGTGTAGTCCCCGCAATATGAGGTGGAACGCGTTGACCCCAACGCGTTGGCGCGACGGAGCCGCGCCCACAAACGAGCGTGTTGAGGTCAACACGCTCCACCCGCCGCCGTGGCGGAATGTAGGGGGGGGTCGCCGCACCCCGCCGCTCCGCGTTTGAACGACGGCGGGGTGCGGCGACCCCGCCCTACACCAGAGTAAGCGGCCATCACTTTATTTGAACCGCGGCAACCAAACCGTATCGGGCCTAGCCGCCCAAAGCTTCCTGACGGATTCGCGCTAACACCGACTGTGCGGGCTCGGCCAGGGGCAGGTCGCGCTGTATCGCCTCGGCGCGCGCCGCCAAAGCGGGACGCTGCGCGGGGCGGAGTCTGGCCAGCGCGGCCAACGCGTGAATGAAGAGCAGGCGCACCGGGAGATTATCGGCATGCGCGCGGGCGTAGGCATCCATCCCTTCGATGACCGCCTGCTCGTCGTGCAGGCCCGTGGCGCCGGGCAGGGCGGCGGTGCGCAACACGAGTGACTGGCTCAGGCGCGCAAGAAATTCGGACGAGGCTTCGGGGATGCAAAATCCCGATGGGTGCCCGGGCAAATCTGCGTGCTTGGCCAACGCCGCGAGCAAGTCGGTGGTCAGGCCGGGAAGCGCGGCGGCCGGATCATACGGATCGCAGTCCGTCGACAGCTCGGCGAGGCAGGCGGCGTCGATGGTGCGAACCAAGCGCAGTTCGATGCGCCAAGGGGTGCCCGTGCAAACCAAGTGACACAACACCAGGTAATCCGAGGGATCGTCAGCCGGAGACTGGCGGGCATGGTGCGCGCCGACGGAATCTTCCCATTGTTTGCCGCCGAGGATGAAACCCGCGCGAGGCTTCACCACCCACGAAACCAGCGTGCGGGTGAGCGCGTCGGTGCCGAGTTCCACCTGGTCGGCAAGGTAGAGGGGCAGGGAACGCGCCAGTGCGCCCGGGTCGATGGCATAGGGGGGCTCGTCGGCGTTGGCTCCGGCCTTATAAGAAAAACCCTGCGGCGGCAGTTCGGCGCTGCCGCCAATGAAGGCGATGGCCGACGCGTCGTCGGGTTTGGCGGGAAACAGCTCGATGGCGGGCGAATCGCCGGGCAACCACACCGGGCCGTCGATGGTTAGCAACGTGGTTTCAATCTTCACCGGCTCGCCGGTCGGCCCGGGCGCGGAGGGGGAATCCGACGGCGAAAACGAGGCCGACGAGATGTCGCCCAAGGTTTCGCTCGCGGAGGGACCAACCGACGAGGCGGTCACAGGCGGGAGGTTTTCGGGCGGCGACTTTTCGGTGGGCGGGCTCGGCGTCACGGGCGGGCCTGGCTGCGGATCGACGGGAGTGGGCGGCACCGCCGGGGAGGGGGCGGGGCGGGCTTCGGGCGCGGTCGGTTTCTTACCAAAGAGTTTGCGGAAAAAGTTCATGGGGCGTGGCGATTGTCAGCGGGAGGCTCGCGCATACCCCAAAGTGGCGGGAGCATCTTGCTCCCTTGTCCCTGACGGGAGCTGGAAGCTCCCGCTACTTCTGGATAATCTTTGCCGAGTTCCTTCTTGGCCGCCGTCTCGTAGTTGTCCGAGAGGTAGCGCAGGAAGAGGAAGGACAGCATGTAGTCGCGGAAGTCGTCCGCATCCATCGCCCCGCGCAGTTGGTCGGCGATGGCCCAGAGGGTGGAGCCCAGCTTCTTTTGGTTGGTGTCGGTCATGTCTTTATTCCTTTTCGTTCTCCAAGTCGCGGCGGGCTTCCAGCTCCTCGCAGTCTCGCTCCAGCTCCCGGCGCAACTCGTCCTCGCTCGGTAATACGAGGCGATATTTGGTGGCAAAAAGGTGTTCGCTGTCGTTCAGGACCGAGTAGCGGACGACCGACTGATCTTTGCTGCCGCAGAGCAAAATTCCCACCGTGGGGTTGTCGCCCTCTCCGCGCCGCTGGTCGTCATACAAGCGCACATACATATCCATCTGGCCGATGTCCTGATGGGTGAGGTGGCCTGTCTTGA
>CAZOGV010000070.1:0-13170 GCA_964579225.1 uncultured Akkermansia sp.
GATCTGGGTTTCGTAGCTGAAGTTATCGACGTTTTTGTGGAAAACGGCGGCCGAAATCAGACCAAGGGAGGGCAGGTAATACTCGACGGAGGCATCCCAGTTTTCGGAAGTAAGCTCCTTTAGGAAGGGATTGCCCTGGGTGACTTCACCGTCGTTGTTGTTGATGCTACGGCTGAAGGCGGTGTATCCGAAACCAGGACGGGCGATCGAGTTGGACCAGGAGGCGCGGAAGACCAGTTTGTCGCTGGCATCGTAGCGCAGGTAAACGCCGGGAAGGACATTGGTATAATCGCGCGAGGCGGAGCCGGGGGTGACGGTCTCGGCATCGAGGTCAAGTTCGTTGCCGCGGGCGGTGAAGTCGGTGAACTCGAAGCGAGAGCCGGCGACGACGTTGAGTTTGCCGAAGGTGGCACCGCCCATGAGGTAGGTGGCGACGACGTTTTCGTCGGACTCCCAGTCGGCGGCTTCACTCTCTTCAAACTGGCGCACGAAGTTATTGACGGTGCCGTTAGCGAAGAGGTCTTTCAGTTGCGAAGGGCTGGGGCGAACGATGGGCAGGAATGGGTAATTTCCGGGTCCGATGTTAGAAGCGGCGAGGTTCGGTGCGCCGACGTAGGTGATCCTGGCTTCCTCAGCTTCCTTGCTCTTCTCTTTTGCGCGGTAGGCGAAACCGGTTTTCAGGTAGGCTGGGACGGAGAGATCGAGGTCGTATTTGGCGTTGAGGCGGAAGTCGTAGGAGGTCTCTTTGCCTTCCTCGTTGGCGAGGTCGAGGCGTTGAAAGCCGTAGGCGGCGGGATCGGCGAAGGCGGGGCCGCCGGTTTGGGTGATGGTGGGTGCCGAGTAGAGGCCGTTGCCGTTGGTAACCGTGATGGTCTGGGCGGCGCCGCCCGGGCGGTAGCGGCCGGTGATTTCGTCGGGGCGCGTTTCTTTGCCTGCGGTGTAGCCGAGGGTGGTGTCGAGTTTCAGGTTACCGACTAGGGATTCGCCTCCGGTGAGCAGGGAGAAAACTTCCTGGTCTTTTTCGCGGATGCGCAGGCGGCGAGCGGAGATGCGGCTCGCGGTGGCGGTGTAGGAGTCTTCGTCGACGGCGGTGATATCATCGGGATCAACCGCGAAGCGGGTGAGGTAGCGGTTTTCGGTATCGACGAAGCTGTTGTAGCTGGCGCGGATGAAGGCGGAGGTGTTTTCCGAAATCTTGGCTTCGAAGCCGGCGGAGAGGCTCTTGCGCTCGCGGTCGATTTCGTAGTCGCGGAAATCGAGTTCTTCGGGGGCGTAGTAGAAATCTCCCGGGCTGGAGGGATCTTCAACCAGGGCGGAGGTGCCGCCGGTCTCGAAGTTGTAGGAGGCGAATTCGCGCTTTTCGATGGAGGGGCTGATGATGAGGCCGTATCTGCCATCCTCGCCGAAGCGGGTGGAGAAGTAACCGTTGATCTTATAGCCGAAGTTTTCGGTGATATCGCTGTATTTGGTCTGGGCGGTGATGCTGGCGGCGGTGCCGTCGAAATCGAAGGGGCTCTTCGACTTGATGTTCACGATGCCGGCGAGGCCTTCGCCATCCATGTCGGGGGTGGCGACCTTGGTGACCTCAATCGAGGCGAGGGCGTCGTTGGGGACGACGTCGAGAGCGGTGGCGCGCTCGCCCATGTCGGCACCGGCAAAGCTGGAGCCGTCGAGCTGGACGTTGGTGTAGGTGTAATTGAGACCGCGCACGACGACGTAGCGGCCTTCGCCCTGGTCGCGGTGGAGGGCGACGCCGGGGAGACGTTGCGCGGACTCGGCGGCGTTTTGGTCGGCGAAATTGCCGATCTCGTCGGAGGCGGTGATTGAGGTGAGGGTGAGCGCGGCGCGCTGTTCGTTGATGGCGCGGGCGGTGCCGACGGCGGTGCCTTCGATGACGAGGGCGTCGAGCTGCACGGTCTCGGAACCGAAATCGATGTTGGCGCGGGTGGTCTCGCCGGAGGCGACGCTCACGGTCTGGCGGACTTCGGGGTAACCGACGTAGCTGATGACGAGCGTCTGCTCGCCGGCGGGCACGTTGGAGAGGGCGAAGTTGCCGTTGGTGGCGGAGAAGGTCTCGATGGAGGTGCCTTCGACGGTGATGCGCGCACCGCCCAGCGAGAGCTGGGTGGAGGCGTCGGTGAGGCGGCCGGACACGGTGCCGGAGCCGGCGACGGCCTGGGCGTGCAGCGCGGTGGCGCCGGCCGCGAAGGCGAGCGCGCACACGAGCGCGGAGGTCGGGATGAGGTGCGATTTCATGCTGGGTGTTACCTGTCGTGGGTTGGTTAAGGTTTGCCGGCGCCGAGACGGGATAGCCTGCGGGACCGGCGTGACCTTGGTTTTTACGCGCCGCTTACCGTCAATGACCGGTTCCCGTGTTCATGTATTCTTAACCTTCCTGAAATATAACCGTCACAAAGGTGCCGGCCGCGTTACGGCGCGGGCGTTGAAAATGGGCTGGCTCGCCGCGGGGCGAAGGCGCAATGAAGCCGGGATGGCGTTAACCCGGGCGGAGATTCAACGACTGCGCGATTTGCGCGAAAAAAAGCACCGTGAGGCGGCGAGGTTGTTCGTGGTGGAGAACCCGAAGGTGGCGGCTGAACTGGTCGCGGCGGGGCATGGGTTCGCGGAGTTTTACGCGACGGAGGCGGCGGTGTTGCCGGCCGGCGCGGGCGAGGTGCGCGTAACGCGGATAAGCGAGGCGGAGATGGCGCGCATCAGTCATCAGCCCACGCCTTCGCCGGTGTTCGCGGTGGGGCGCGTGGCGCGGTCCGGGCTCGCGCCGGGCGAGCTGGCGCGCGGGCTCACGCTGGCGCTCGACGGTATCCAGGACCCGGGCAACGTGGGCACGCTGTTGCGGTTGGCGGACTGGTTTGGCTGCGCGCGGGTGCTGCTTTCGCCGGACTCGGCGGATTTGTTTTCGCAGAAGGTGATCAACGCGAGCATGGGGTCGTTCGCGCGTATCCGCGTGATCACTACGGAGCTCGCGCCGGTTTTGGCGGCGGCGGGCGCGGGCGCGGCGGGCGCGGCGGGCGTGCCGGTGCTGGGCGCGGACCTGGACGGCGAGAGCGTTTACGGCCTGGTGCCGGCGGCGGACGCGGTGCTGGTGATCGGCAGCGAGGGGCGCGGGCCGTCGGCCGCGGTGCGGGCGGCGGTGACGCGGCGGGTGACGATTCCGCGGGTGGGCGGGGCGGAGTCGCTCAACGCCGGCGTGGCCGCCGGCATCGTGCTGGCGGCGTTGCGGAGGGGGTGAGGTTTGTAGGGCGGGGTCGCCGCACCCCGCCGCGTTGCCTCACCGAGGAGCATGACGGCGGGGTGCGGCGACCCCGCCCTACATTTTACCGCACGGTGCGGACCTGGATGCTGTCCACGAGGCGGTCGTGGGTGAGGATGTCGGTGGCGACGATGAGTTTGTCGCCGAGCTTCACCTTGCCGCTGCGGACGAGCAGGGTGATGGCTTTCTCGATGGTGTCGTTCGGGTCGGAATCGAGGGCCATCTGCACCGGTTCGACGGCGCGGAGGATGCGCATCTGGCGGAGGGTTTCGAGGGAGTTGGTGACGGCGAAGATGGGGGCGCAGACCGGGCGCATGGCGGCGAGGCCGGAGGCCATGAAGCCCTGGCGGGTGAAGGTGAGGAGGGCGGAGCCGGGCATCTCGTTGGCGAGGTTCACGGCGGCGGCGAGCAGCTTGAATTTGTCGCCTTGCAGGTGCGTGGGGGCGGCCAGGGGAGTGAGATCCTCCGACTCCACGCGGCGGGCGACTTTTTCGAGGATGCCGACGCACTCGATCGGGTAGCGGCCGACGGTGGTCTCGCCGGAGAGCATCACGCAGTCGGCGCGTTCATGCACGGCGTTGGCGACGTCGGTGATCTCGGCGCGGGTGGGCATGGGCTGGGTGATCATCGATTCCAGCATGTGGGTGGCGATGATGACGGACTTGCCGTAGTCGAGACAGACCTGGACGGCGCGGCGCTGGATGGAGGGCAGCTCCTCGAAGGGGCACTCGATGCCGAGGTCGCCGCGTGCGACCATGAGCGAATCGGTGGCGCGCACGATCTCGTCGAGATTGGCGATGGCGGACTGGTCCTCGATCTTGGCGATGATGCGGGCGGGGGACTTGTGTTCGCGCAGGAATTCGCGGAGCTGCTCGATGTCGGCGGCCTCGCGCACGAAGGAGAGGGCGATGAAGTCCACGCCTTCCTCGGCGGCGACCTTGGTGTCGGCGCGGTCCTTGTCGGTGAAGGCGGGGAGATTCACCTTCACGCCGGGGAGGTTGATGTGGCGGCGCGACTTCAGCTCGCCGGGGGTGAGCACGCGGCAGCGGATGTGGGCGTCTTTTTTGTCGAGGACCTCGAGGCGGATGAGGCCGTTGTCCACTAGGACGGTGTCGCCGACCTTGATGTCGTTGACGAGGTCGAGGTAGTTGACGTTGACGGAGCGGACTTCCTCGGAGTTTTCGCGGTCGGCCTCGGGGCGGACGGTGAAGTCGAAGATCTGGCCGGCTTCGAGGATGATGGGGTGATCGACGTCGCCGGTGCGGATTTCGGGGCCCTTGATGTCCATCATGACGGCGATCTCGCGGCCGAGGCGGGCGGAAACGGCGCGGATGCGGCGGATGACGGTGCGGCACCACTCGTGGTTGGCGTGGGCCATGTTGAGGCGGGCGACGTCGGCGCCGGCGGCGATGATTTTCTCCAGCATCTCCTCAGACTCGGTGGCCGGCCCTAGAGTGAAAATGATCTTGGTGCGGCGGAAGTGGGTGAAGGAGGACGGAATGGTGGACGACATATGCTCCACTCAGCAAAGTCCGCGCCGTGTGCGGGGCGAGCACTGACTGTCGGCGTTTTTTGCCAAAAACGTTAATTTTACGCGGGCGCGTTTCTGGCGGGCCGCCGTCTACCATTCCCAGGCGGCGGTGCTAGCGCCTGGG
The DNA here is from genome assembly GCA_964579225.1 of uncultured Akkermansia sp. GTDB lineage: Bacteria > Verrucomicrobiota > Verrucomicrobiia > Opitutales > Opitutaceae > IMCC26134_A. The sequence goes on from CAZOGV010000070.1 coordinate 4,927, forward strand.
GCGACGATCTCGAAGGGGCAGGCGGAGCCCAGGCGGGCGCGCAGGGCGGCGAAGCTGGCTTCGACGGCGGCGAGGCTGTTGCAGTCGCGGCTGAGGTGGGTGAGGAACACCCGCCGCCAGCCGGCGTGCGCGGTGGCTTCGAGCAGCTCGCGAGCGGCGTCGTTGGAAAGGTGGCCGTGACGCCCGGAGATGCGTTGCTTCGTGCTCCAGGGGCGGCGGTGATCGGCCTCGAGCAACTTCGGGCAATGGTTACTCTCCACCACGACGACATCGCTGCTGCGCAGGTGGTCGTAAACATGGCCCGGCACGTGGCCGAGGTCGGTCAGCCAGGCGAGCGAGCGTGGCGGGGAAAAAAGATCCTCGGCCGAGCCGTGCGCGAAACGAAAGCCCACCGGCTCCTGCGCGTCGTGCGGCACGGAGAAGCTCGTGATCTCCAGATCGTGCACGCGGAAGGTGGAGCCGGTCTCGAAGATGCGCCACGTGGCCTCGCGTCCGGCCTTGGCCTGCACGGCGCGGGCGGTGGCGGCGTTGGCGTAGATATGGACGTGCGGGTGCTTTTTGAAGCCCTCGATGCCGACGGCGTGGTCGCTATGTTCGTGGGTGAGGAAAACCGCGTCGAGTTCCGCGACGCTCGTGCCGGCGGCGCGAAGCATCTCGTTGAGGCGGCGTTGCGAGAAACCCGCGTCGATGAGCACGCGCGCGCCCTCGGTCTGGAGCAAAGCGGCGTTGCCCGTGCTGCCGCTGCCGAGGATTTGAAGACGCATCGCCATGGTTGGCGCTGTGCGTAGCCCCCGTGGGTGCGCGCGCGAGCCCAAAATCTTCCGCCCCGTTGACCGGGGGCGGCTTTGCTGCTGTGTTGCGCGGTTCCACATGGCCAAGCCCGCCTCAAAATCCCGCTCAGTCGCTCCCAAGCGTGCCGTCGTCCGCGCCCTGAAAGGCACGGTTTTTATCACGCGCCAGGTGCATTTTAACGCCGCCCATCGTTTGCATAACCCGATGAAGAGCGCGCGCTGGAACGAGGAGATCTACGGGCTCTGCAATAACCCGCGCTGGCACGGTCATAACTACGTGCTCGAGGTCACCGTGGCCGGCGAACCCGACCCGGAGACCGGCTACGTGATGGACTTGAGCACGCTCAAGCGCCTGCTCGACGACCACATCCTCCACCTCTGCGACCATCGCAATCTGAACGAAGAAGTGCCCTTCTTGCGCGGCGTGATTCCGACCACGGAAAACCTCGTCATCGCCTTCTGGCAGGAGATCGAGCCGCGCATCGCCGCCGGTCGCCTGCACTCGATCAAGCTCTTCGAAACGCCGCGCAACTTCGTCGAGTATCGCGGCCCCAATCCCGTTTCCTAAATCCAGACAACCTACGCCGCGCCAGCTAACCCCGATCCGCCCGGGGCTACGGTTATCGTCCCAACCGCCTGGCCGCCCGAATTAGAAAAAACGACATGCCTGCCAAGAAAAAATCCGCCTCCGCGAAATCCGCGCCCGCGCCTGTTTCCGCGTCCACATCGATGCCCGCAGCGACGTCGGCCAAGACCATGTATCTGCACCGCATCGCCGGCGGCCCGGCCCCGCGCATCGAGCGCAAATACGATGCGAAGTTCACCCTCTCGTCTGCTTACAAGGCCTCGTTGCCCGACATGATGGAGGCGGTGGGTGCCATCCCCGGCGCGCCCGTGGCCATCCAGCAGGTCGGCGTATCCGGTTTTAAACTACCGCTCGCCTACCGTTCTCGCGACGGCAAGACCGCGCACACGCTGGAGACCGCCGTGACCGGCACCGTTTCGCTCGAGGCCAACCTGAAGGGCATCAACATGAGCCGCATCTTGCGTTCGTTCTACGACCGCGCCGCCGAGACGGTGTCGCCCGATTTCGTGGCCAAGATCCTGAAAATCTATCGCAAAGAGGTCGGCGCGCTCGCCGCCCGGCTGCGCCTCGATTTCTCCTACCCGCTGCGCCAGCGCGCGCTGCGCAGCGGGCTCGAGGGCTGGCAGTATTACAAGGCGGCCTTCTTGGGTCGCATCGCCGCTGACGGCGCGGTGCGCCGGTTCATCGAGCTCGATTTCGTGTATTCGTCCGCCTGCCCGTGCAGCGCCGAGCTGACCGAGCACGCGCGCGACGTGCGCGGCGTTTACGGCATCCCGCACAACCAGCGCTCGAAGGCCCGCGTGCTCGTGGAACTCGCGCCCAAGGCGAAGCTGCACCTTGAGGAGCTGCGCGACCACGTGCTGCGCGCGCTCGTCACCGAGACGCAGGTCATGGTGAAGCGCGAGGACGAGCAGGCCTTCGCCGAGCTCAACGGCGCGCACATCAAGTTCGTCGAGGACGCCGCGCGCCTGGTTTACGCCGAGCTGGCCGCCGACCAGCGCATCCTCGATTTCCAGGTCGCGTGCTCGCACCTCGAATCGCTGCACTCGCACGACGCGGTGAGTGTGATCGTGAAGGGCGTGCCCGGTGGCTTCGCGGCCGATTTCGACGCGTTTCCCTCGCTGGTGTGCTGAAAAGTGGACCACAGATAGCACGGATCGGCACAGATAAAGGCAGGATCAGAGGCGCAGACTTGGTTCCGGTATCTGTGCTTATCTGTGAAATCTGTGGTTAATTTTTCCGTGATCCGCGCACTCTCCCCTTGATGAAAAAGCCCAAGTCCAAATCCGCCTCCCGTCCGCCCCTCGTTCTCATCACCGGCGCTAGCCAGGGTCTCGGCGCGGCGCTCGCCATCGCCTACGCCAAGCGCCACCCCGGCGCGAAGCTCGCGCTGGTGGCGCGCAACGCCCGCAACCTGGAGGCGGTCGCCGTGCGCTGCGAAAAACTCGGCGCCGACGCGCATGGTTTCGTGTGCGACGTCACCGACGCCGAAGCCGTCTCGCGCCTGCCCGCCGCCGTATCCAAAATCTTCCGACGCGCGCCCGACATCGTCATCAACAACGCCGGCGCCTTCACGCCCTCGCCGCTCGCGGACACCACGCCGGAGCTTTTCGACACGCTGCTCGCGGCCAACCTGCGCTCGGCCTACCTCGTCACGCGCGCGTTTTTGCCCGCGTTGCAAGAGCGCGGCTCCGGCGACTTCGTTTTCATCAGCTCCATCTGCGGACAGATCGGCCTGGCTGGTTGCGCCGCCTACACGGTGGCGAAGCACGGGCTCACCGGCCTCGCCGCCGGCCTGCGCGCCGAGACGAAGGGCACGGGCTTGCGCGTGATGGCCGTTCACCCCGGCGCGATCGCCACGCCGATCTGGGCGGGCTCGGATTTGCCCAAGGAGCGTCTGATGACGGCCGCCAGCGTGGCCGAGGCGGTGGTCGGCCTGACCGCGCTCGACGCCAACACCGTCGCGGAGACCATCACGCTGCGCCCGGGTCCGGGGGATTTTTGAGCCGGGGTTTTTTCGGTTTGGAGGGCGGGGCTCCGTCCCCGCCGTTCGGAACCCGGGAGCGTGCGTGGCGGGGACGGAGCCCCGCCCTCCAGAGGCCAGAAAGGGGAGGCGATGTCTTCGGTATTTTTGTCGTCGCCCGCCGCCGATTTTGCCCGCCAACCTCCGCGCCCATGATTCTACGCGGTCAACCCGGATTCGAGGAGCTGTTGGTGGGCGAGGCCCGCGCGGCCGGCCTCGCCGTGACCGGGCAGGGCGGAGGCTGGGTGGCGGTGGCGGGCAACGCGCCGGTCGAGCCCGACTTTTGTTTCGCCTACGCCATCCACCACGCGCCGCTCGAGGTCGCCGGGGAATCCGTCAACGCACTCGCGGCGCGCTTGCTCGAGCACTTTTTGGCCAGCGCGAAAGAGGAGCGTTTTGATGCGCCCTGGCCCTGCGTGTTCACCACCGCCGCCGGGCTCGACGGGCTCGGTCGCCGGGCCGACGCGGTGGCCACGGCCTTCGGCGAGTTGTTGAAAAAACGCCTCGGGCGCGTGGCCCGGCTGGCGGTGGACGACGTGCCGCGCGGGCAGGGCACGGCGCGCGGCTTGTTTGTCCACTTCGTCGATTTCAAAAAGGCGCTCGTCTCGCGCGACATCGTGCTCGGTGGACAGCGCCGCATGGCGGACGATCCGCTCGCGCCGTCGCGCAGCTACTTGAAAGTCGAGGAGGCTTACACCGTGCTCGGCCGCGAACCCGCGCCCGGCGAACTCGTGGTCGATCTCGGTGCCGCGCCCGGCGGTTGGAGCTACTCGGCGGCGAAGCGCGGGGCGCGCGTGCTGGCGCTCGACAACGGCCCGCTCAAGGGCGGTGCGCTCGATCATCCACTGATCGAGCACCGGCGCGCCGACGCTTACGGCTACCGCCCCGGGCCGGGCGAGCGCGCGGACTGGTTGTTCTGTGATCTGGTGGACGACCCGCATCACGTGCTGCGCAACCTCATCGCGCCGTGGCTGGAGCAGCGCTGGTGCAGGCGCTTCGTGGTGATCTTGAAATTCGGCCGGGTGGACGCGTTGGCGCTGTTGCGCGAGGTGCGTGCGCCGGACTCGGTTTTCTCGCGCCTCGCGCCCGGCACGCGGGTGCGGCATCTCTATCATGACCGCGAGGAATTCACCCTCGTCGGCGAGCTTTCCGAATGAGCCTTTCCAACGAACTCACCCTTTGCGGGCTGCCGGCGGTGCAGGCGCGTTTCGCGCAGGAGCCGGAGTCGATCAAGCGCCTGTTTTTCGACGAGCCTACCAGCCGCCGCCTCGGCGCGATGTGCAAGGCGCTCGCGGCCGCCAAAAAAGTCTATCGCTGCGTCCCGCCCGCCGAGCTGGAGAAAATCTCCGGCACGATGCACCACGGCGGCGTGGTGTGCGTGGTGCAGACCTCGCCGCTGCGCGCGCCGTCGGCCAAGGATATCGCGAAGTGGGCGGCGGCACGCGAGACGCTGGTGGTGCTGGATCGCATCGGCAACGCGCACAACCTCGGCGCGATCGCGCGCTCGGCGGCGTTTTTCGGCGTATCCGTTATCGTGATACCGGCGCACCCCTCGGCGGCGTTGCCCGGCGAGGCGGCGCATCGCGTGGCGGAGGGCGGCATGGAGCATGTTGAGGTGTGGCGCGTGCCGGCGCTGCCGGGGTTTTTGAAGATGTTGGCGACGGCGGGCTACGAGACGCTCGGCGCGGCCACGCGAGGCGGTGCGCCGGCGAGGCGGGGCGCGACCGCGAAGCCGCTGGCGTTGGTGATGGGCAACGAGGAGCACGGGCTCGCTCCCGAGGTGGCGAAGGCTTGCAGGGGTCTCGTGACGCTGGCGGGCAGCGGTCGGGTGGAGTCGCTCAACGTCTCGGTGGCGGCGGCGATTTTGCTGCACGCGCTGATCGGCAAGTAGGCCGGCTCAAGGAGCGGCGACACTCTTGTCGCCGTCGGGGGCGCTGGCGTCGGGCGTTTCGGAATCGGCGACAGGAGTGTCGCCGCTCCTTGGCGGGGTCGCGAATTCGCGCGGCCGGGAGACGACCGGGCCGGAGAAAGGCACGCCCCAGAGCTCGGGCGGGGCGTTGCGCGCGGGCGCGGGCGCGATGTCGGGCGCGAGATACTTGAGCACGTCGGCGTAGCGCAGGCTGCACTGGAGGCGGCGCTGGCTCTTCGAGTCGATCTTGGGATTCAGGACGATGACGCTGGTGGAGTAGGGCGGGCGCGATTTCATGGCCTGGGCGGCGCGGCGCGCCTCGGCGGGGGTGCGTTCGCGGTCCTTGATGACGGCGTCGAGCCGTTCGAGGTCGGCGCGGGTGACGTCGCCCCAGAGCTGACGCCAGGTCTCGGGCTCGACGCGCGCGGCGATGATTTTGACGAAGCGTTTTTCCTTGGGCGTGGCCTGTTCCCAGTAGCCGAGAATGAGCAGGAAAGGTTCGTCGATGTCGTGCTGGCGGAGGGCGTCGCCCAGGCCTACGGACGAGCGGAGTTTCACGGCCTTGGGGTTGACGGGCAGGCCGGCGAGGGCGGGATCGGCGAGGCGGTTGGCCTCGGCGGGAATGTCCCATTTCTGAGTGTATCCGTCGGGTCGATACGAATCGAAAAAGGTGTCGAGCACCCAGCGCTCGAAGACGAGACCGTGGGCCTGCACCTCCTGGGCGCGCAGGCCCGGGGCGAAGATGGAGAATAGGAGCGCGGCGAGGGCGAGGAGGATTCGCGGCAGGCCGGACATGGCGGGGCGGGGGATAATCCCGATGCTCACGAATCGGGCCACGAGGCGGGGCCGAGTTTTACCGCTGGGCGGTAAAGTTGATGGTGAGCACGCCGGGGCCGGTGTTGGTGCCCGCGCCGTATTTGTCGCCGCGGTATTCAAATTGCACGGCGGCGCGGTCGCTGACGTTGACCAGTATGTCGGCGTTGGGCAGCGCGTAGCGTTCGCCGGCGACGAGGGTGCGGGCGGTGCCGACATCGCGGCCGTCGAGGCGGCCCTTGACGGAGAGAATTTGCACGGGGCGGACGGCGATGAGGTAAACGGGATCCTCCATCACAACTGCATTGTTCGACGCGGGGCCGGAGGCACCGCCGCTGAAAAGCGCGACCACGCCCCAGACGACTAGGGAGAGGACGACGGCGGCGGCGATGCCGATCCAGACGCCGTTCTTGGCGAGGAGGGCGCGGTCGAGGCCGCCGAGTGGCATGCGGGGCTGGAAGGGTTGGCGTTGCGGCGATTGGGAGACGGGCTCGGCTCCGGGCGTCATCGCGGAGGCGGCTCCGGAGGGCGCGGGTTCGACGGCAGGATTTTTTGGGGACGAGGCGTTGGAGTGGGTGATCTCGATTTTGCCGTAAATCTCGCGGTTGAGGCCGCGACCTTGAGGCTTGCCCCCTTCGCCAAGGCCGAGGGCGAGGTAATCGGAAACGAGTTTCTCGGGCGGCAGTTTCAGGTAGGTGGCGTAGATGCGCAGGAAGCCGCGCACGTAGATCTCGGGCAGCTTGAGGTCGAACTGGTTGCTCTCGAATTTGTGCAGGTAGTCACCCCGGATCTTTGTGGCCTCGGCGGCCTCGCGGATGGAAATGCCTTTGCGCTTACGGGCTTCTTCTAGGCGTTCGCCGATCGTCTGCATGGTTGATGAGGTAAGGAGGCCGGAGACGCGGAATAAAGGACGAAGTTGAGCAACCGGGCCTGGATTGCAGGGCGGCGTAAAATGTTTACGGAGGAGTTGCGCCCATTTGGGAACTCGTTTAAGTGCGCGTTGTCGCAAACTGCGTTAATCTATAAAAATCATCAACACCATGAAATCACTCCGTATCCTCGTCGTTTCCCTTTTTGCTGTTGCCGCTTCCGCCGCGTATGCTGGCGCAGGTTGCTCCGGTTGCACCGGTAGCAAAGACGCCGCCAAGAAGGACGACGCCAAAGAGGTGAAGGTCGAAGAAAAGAAGGTCTAAGCTTCTCCAAGCATTTCCTTTTCTTCCCAAGCCGCGCCGTATTTCGGCGCGGTTTTTTTTGTGCGGTAAACTCGGCTCAAGGGGCGAGCCGGGTAAACGGTTCCCAAGGCATGTTTCGCACCAGCGCCCAGAGGAGGCCGACGCCGAGCAGGCTCCAGGCGAAACGTCGGGTAAAGCGCGGGAATTCCCAGCGGTTTTCGCGTAACGCGATCCAGAGCGGGCGCGCGAGCACGGCGGCGGTGGCGAGCAGGACGACAAGGCCGACGGCGTTGAAGCTGAACGCGGTCGCGATGCGGCCGTGCAAGAGATGATGCAGCGCCCGTGTGATTCCGCAGCCTGGACAAGCGGTGCCGGTCGCCATCCGCCACATGCACGGGGGAAACAAGCTTGGCGATGTGGCCGGATCGCGAAAGAATAGCAGCGCGACGGCAAAAGCGCCAAGTAATAGCGCAAGTGTGGCGAGCAAGCGGGGTGAGTGCACGCCACGCGCGCCGGGAGATTTCATGGATCAGTAACCGCTTTGCCAGCCTTCCTGGAGGCCACTGATGAAACCAACGATAAGCAGGCTGAACCATAGAAGCATGGGCACGATGCCGACCCAGAAACCGATCCACATCCATTTTTTGGAGTTCGCGGCGGCTTCCTGGGCACCGTCATGATCGCCCGCCTGATGTTTGCTGTCCACCTGTGAGGCGTAAACGATGGCGGGGATGCCGAAAGGCAGGCAGCAGAACAGGGTGACAAGAATGGCGCCGACGAGGTTGTTGGCCGGTTTCGGACCGAGGTGATGCGCGGTCGGGCTTGGTGCCGGGGCGGGCCAGCTTTCTCGGGAGCTTTCTCGGGAGTCGGTGCGGATCGGAGGTGGCGTCGGAGCCTGACCGACGATCCCGAGTTTGGCCCCGGGCTGAAACGACGCGGCGGCACCGAGG
>CAZOGV010000071.1:0-13109 GCA_964579225.1 uncultured Akkermansia sp.
GTCGCCGCACCCCCGCCGTTCGCAGACCCGGCCCCAAACGGCGGGGTGCGGCGACCCCGCCCTACACTTCCACAATTCGCCAAACACTCCGACCATCTGCGCCCATCTGCGTAATCTGCGGTTAAAAACAAATCCCATGCCCGCCCCGAAAAAATCCCCCGCCCTCCACTGCGCCGCCATCGACCTTGGCGCCACCTCCGGCCGCGTGATGCTCGGCCGTTGGGACGGACGCCGCCTGACGCTCACCGAGGCCCATCGTTTCCCCAACGCCTTCCGCTCCCTCGGCGGACACGACTACTGGGACGTCGGCGGCCTCTGGGAGCAGATCGTCGCCGGCCTCCGCAAAGCCGCCGCTCTCTTGCCCAAAGGCGCCACCATCGCCTCCGTCGGCGTGGACAGCTGGGGCGTCGATCACGTGCTCACCGACGCCAAAGGCCGGCCCGTGTATCCATTTTTCGCCTACCGCGACCACCGCACCCAGCCCGGCCTCAAGCGCCTCGCCAAGGACAAGGCCGCCATGGCCCGCCTCTACGCCGCCACCGGCATCCCCAACGTCTTCTACAACGCCTCGCTCCAACTCGCCGAAACCGTCGCCACCCACCCCGAGGTCAAAACCCTCGCCGCCCGCTGCCTCTTCCTCCCCGACTACTTTAATTTCCTGCTCTCCGGCCGCATGGCCAACGAGCTCACCATCGCCAGCACCTCGCAGCTCCTCGACGTCAACGCCCGCGCCTGGTCCGCCGCCGCCCTAGACCACTTTGGCGTGCCCGCGAAATGGTTCACCAAACCCGTCCTCGCCGGCACCCGCCTAGGCCCGGTGAAAAACGCCGCGCTCGATTTCCTCGCCGACGCGCAAGTCGTCGCCGTGCCCGGCCACGACACCGCCTGCGCCTACGACGCCATGCCCGCCTCGCCCGACGGCACCGACCTCTTCCTCAGCTCCGGCACCTGGTCCCTCGTCGGCTTCGAGAGCGACATTCCCGTGCTCGGCTCCGAAGCCCTCGCCGCCCGCATCTCCAACGAGCGCATCGGCGACGGCCGCTACCGCCCCCTCACCAACGTCATCGGCCTCTGGCTCCTCGAAGGCATCATGAAGGATTTTTCCTCTCGCCCCAAAACCGACGCCGAGTGGTCCGCCCTCATCACCGCCGCCGAGTCCCTTCCCACGCCCGCCGCCCTGCTCGACGTCTCCGACCCCGCCTTCGTCAACCCGCCCTCGATGAAGGCCGCCATCGAAGCGCAAATCAAAAAGCGCCGCCTTGCCGCGCCCAAGAATCTCGCCGCCTACACCCGCCTCATCTGCGACTCCCTCGGGCGCGGCCATGCCGACGCCAAGGCAGCCTTCGAACGCATGAGCGGCCGCAAATTCAAACGTATCCTCATGGTCGGCGGCGGTTCCAAAAACAGCCTCCTCTGCCAGGCCACCGCCGACGCCGCCGGCATCCCCGTCGTCTCCTTCGCCCTCGAAGGCACCGCCGTCGGCAACCTCGCCAACCAACTCGTCTCCCTCGGTGCCCTGCCCGACATCGCCGCCTTCCGAGCCCTCCTCGCCCCCACCCTCAGCCCCGTCATCTACCAACCACGCGCCTAATCCTCGTTCTCATTCTCCTTCTCGTTCTCGTTCTCCACGCCGCAGGCGTGCGCCTTGTCTGGCCGCAAAACACTCCGCGCTTCGCTTGGGAGAACGAGAACGAGTAAGAGAACGAGAACGATTTCCACCCTCCGACCTCAGGTTTCAGCTCTCCGCCCTCATCCCCCTTTCGCCATGCCCTCACAAACCCACCTGCCCGCCCCCGACGTCATCATCATCGGCAGCGGCGTCATGTCCTCCAACCTCGGCGTCCTCCTCAAACGTCTCGATCCGTCCCTCTCGATCCAGGTTTACGAAGCCACCACCGAACTCGCGCAGGAAAGCTCCCACGGCTGGAACAACGCCGGCACCGGCCACGCCGGCATCTGCGAGCTCAGCTACACGCCCGACCAAAACCCCGACGGCACCGTCGATGTTTCCAACGCGATCAAGATCTTCTCCCAGTTCGAGCGCACCAAACAATTCTGGTCCTACGCCCTTGCCGAAGGCCTCATCGACAAGCCCGCCGACTTCATCCGCCCCGTGCCGCACATCAGCTTCGTGCACGGCGAAAAGATGGTGAACTTCCTCCGCGCTCGCCACGCCGCCATGCAGGCGCATCCCTTCTTCGCCTCGATGGAATTCTCCACCGACCGCGCAGAGATCGCCCGCTGGGCACCCCTCCTCGTCGAGGGCCGCTCCGACGTGCCCATCGCCGCCACCAAGATGGATGGCGGCACTGACGTCGATTTCGGCGTCCTTTCCCGCAAGCTCCTCGCTTGGCTCGCCGGCCAGCCCGGCTGCGCCGTCTCCGCCGGCCAGCGCGTCGTCGATCTCGACCGCACCTCGCGCGGCTGGGACGTCACGATCAAAGACGTATCCACCGGAGAACTACACCATACCCGCGCCCCCTTCGTCTTCGTCGGCGCCGGCGGCGGCAGCCTGCCCCTCCTCCAGAAAGCCGGCATCCCCGAGAGCCGCGGCCTCGGCGGCTTCCCCATCGGCGGCCAGTGGCTCGTGTGCGACAAGCCCGAGATCGTCGCCAAACACCAGGCCAAGGTTTACGGCCAGCCCCTCGACGCCGCGCCCACCATGGCCGTGCCCCACCTCGACACCCGCGTGCTCGACGGCAAAAAAACCCTGCTCTTCGGCCCCTTCGCCTCCTGGACCACCAAGTTCATTCACCGCGCCGGCAGCTGGACCGATCTGCCCGGCTCCTTCCGCCCGCACAACGTCGCCACCCTGCTCAAGATCGGCGCCAAGAACCTCGGTCTTATCCGCTACCTCGTGCAGCAAGGCACCCAATCCATGGACGACCGCATGCAAGTGCTCCACGTGTTTTATCCCGCCGCCAAAAAAGAAGACTGGAAACTCATCGACGCCGGCATCCGCGTGCAAGCGATCAAGAAGACCGACGGCGAGGCCGGTATCGTGCACTACGGCACGGAAGTCATCACCGATCAGGACCGCACCATCTCCGCCCTCCTCGGCGCATCCCCCGGCGCGTCCGTTTGTGTGCACATCGTGTTGGAAGTCGTGCAAAAATGTTTCCCACAACTGCTCGCCACGCCCGAGGGCCATGCGCGCATGAAGGCCATGATCCCCAGCTACGACTACGACCTCCGCGACCCCGCCCACGCCGCCCGCTACGCCGACGCCTCCCGCGTGGTGGAGCAAAAACTCGGCCTCTGATTTTGTAGGGCGGGGTCGCCGCACCCCGCCGCCTCCGACGCGACCCACCTCCGGCACGGCGCGGTGAGGCGACCCCGCCCTACAGTTTACCGCCCTCGCTCCCGAGTCGCCGAACCGGCGTTTAGTTTGACCCAAACGCTTACCGGACTACTTCTGCACCCATGGAATTGGTCTTCACCATCACACCCTGCCCGGAGACAGGCGGTTATGTGGCGCGCTGGGACGCCCCTGGCGGTGGAGGTATTTGCACGCAAGGCGACACCTTCGCCGAACTGCAAGACATGTTGACGGACGCGGTGCGTGGCTATTTTGACGGAGAACCCATGCCCGACCGTCTCCGCCTGCACTTTACGCAAGATCCCATACTGGCCGTGGCGTAAGAATTCCCCGCGACGTAAACGGCACGGCGGCGGTCAAAGCCTTGTTGCGCCTTGGCTATGAAGTAAAAAGACAAAGCGGCTCGCACCTCATCATGCGGAAGGACGGGCGCACGGTCGTCGTTCCCATGCACAAGCCCATCAAGCCCGGCACACTTGCCGGCCTGATCGAGCAAGCCGGCGTAAGTTTCGAAGCCTTCTGCGCGGAACTGTAGTTCCCGCAAAAGGCCGATCCCAACCAACGCCGGCCCAAGCCCCCTCCAACCCGCCAGCAAGCCTAGAAAACCGACCTCGGCCAAGACGGCACGGCGGGGTGCGGCGACCCCGCCCTACAATGCACCGCCGCTCGTGCCAACGCCGGCCCAAGCCCTCTCCACCGAACCCGCGAGCCTGGAAAACCGCCCTCGGCCAAGGCGGCACGAGCGGAGGTGGGCCAGGAGCCCATACCGCTTGAGCCAACGCAGGCCCAGGGCGGTTTTCCAGGCTCGCGTTGCCGATTCGTGACCTGCTGCCATGTTGTTTCCATGGCCCGCAAAGAAGACCACACCTTCGACATCGCCTTTTACGAAAGCATCCTCCGCCGCGATCCCTCCTACGCCGAGGTCGCGGAGATATTGGGCGGACTCTACACCAAAGCCGGCCGCATCGCCGACGGCCTGAAAATGGACCGCAAGCTCGTGCGCCTCCAGCCCGACAACGCCACCGCGCACTACAACCTCGCCTGCAGCCTCGCCCTCTCCAAGCGCCCCGCCGAGGCCCTCGCCACCCTCGCCCAGGCCATCGCCCTCGGCTACGACGACGCCGACTGGATGGCCGAGGACCCCGACCTGGAGCCCCTCCGCCCCCGCCCCGACTTCCAAACCCTCCTCGACCTCGTCCGCCAAGCCGCGAACCCGAAGGGATGACGCGCCCTCGCCCGCTTGCCTCTTACAACCTTCCATCGCTCTACTCCCTTCGCCGATGAAAACAAAAACCAAGAAACCCGTTCCCACCAAACGGACAGGCTCTCGCGTTAAATCGCCCGCCACCACCGGAAAGAGCGTGCTGCCTGCGTGGGTCATTGGAGCCTACGACGGCCCGTCGGACGGACGCCTTTCGTCGCGCAAAGCTTATTCGGAATGATCGACCGACCGCTGATCGACACGGGACTTTTGCTGGCCTTGCTCGACGCCCGCGACGAACACCACCGCTGGGCCAAAAAAGTAATCGCCGAATCCCCGCGCGGCTTTGCCACGTGCGAAGCCGTCTTGTCCGAAACCTTCTTTCACATCCGCAAAAGCGAGCGCGCCAAACACGCCGTCCTTGCCATGATCGAAGCGGATTGGCTCCAAATTATCCCGGTTCTGCCCCGACTCAGAGTTTCCGTGGCGCACGTGCTGGAAAAATATCACCCCCGTGCGGACTACGCCGATGCCTGCCTGGTCGCCTTGCATGAGATTCACGGCGCGATTGTTTTCACCACGGACAGGGAGGATTTCGGCATCTATCGATCACGCGCCGGCGGCCTCATCCCGACCAAGCTACCTCCAACCGAAAGCCCTAAGAGCTGACCCTCAGCACATCAGGCTTTATCTGTGCCCATCTGTGTAATCTGTGGTCAATCTGCCTTTCCCTCTCTTCGCCCTCCCTCCTCCGTCCGCTCTACTGGCTCTAATAGCTTATCCGCTCTACTAGCTCCTCCCTCTCCCTTCCATGCCCGCCGTCCTCAACTACGAACCCCTCGTCCTCCCGCCTCGCGCCTCCCTGCCCGCGCTCACCGCCATCCAGGAGGAGGTCCTCGCCCTCAAGAAACAGCGCAACGCCGTCATCCTCGCCCATAATTACCAGGACGAACACATCCAGCGCGTCGCCGATTTCGTCGGCGACTCCCTCGGCCTCAGCTACCAGGCCCAAGCCGCGCAGGCCGACGTCATCCTCTTCTGCGGCGTCCACTTCATGGCCGAGACCGCCAAGATCGTGAACCCCGCCCGCACCGTTCTCCTCCCCGATCTCGACGCCGGCTGCTCCCTCGCCGATTCCTGCCCCGCCGAGCGTCTCGCCGCCTACAAGGCCGCCCACCCCAACGTTTACGTCGTCGCCTACATCAACTGCTCCGCCGCCGTGAAGGCGCTCAGCGACGTCATCGTCACCAGCGGCAACGCCCAAAAAATCGTCTCCCGCGTCCCCGCCGACCGCGACATCCTCTTCGTCCCCGACCAAAACCTCGGCCAGTGGGTCTCCAAAAAAACCGGCCGCCAGATGCAGCTCTGGCCCGGCAGCTGTTACGCCCACGTGCTCTTCACCACCCAGGCCATCGAGAAGATCCGTATCCAGTTTCCGGATGCGCCCGTGGTCGCCCACCCCGAGTGCGTCGAAGCCGTGCGCGACCTCGCCGACGAGGTCTGCTCCACCGAGCTCATGGTCAAGTTCGCCAAGGAGTCGCCCGCCGAGCGCATCATCGTCGTCACCGAGAGCGGCATGCTCCACCGCCTGCGCCGCGAGGTGCCGCACAAGACCTTCATCGCCGGACCCACCGACACCTGCGCCTGCAACGACTGCCGCTTCATGAAAATGAACACCATCGAGAAAGTCCGCAACGCCCTCCGCGACATGAGCCCCGCCATCGAGCTGCCCGAAGACATCCGCGTCGCCGCCCTCGCCCCCCTCCAGCGCATGCTCGACTGGAGCAAGTAATCCGACCTTGGACTGTGCTGGTTTCTTCGGCGGCTTGCCGCCCTACTCCAGCCGCAGATCCATCGCCGGAATTTTCACCCGCACCGCCTGCTGCAACACGTCGAGGAACACCACCACCCCGTCCAACCGGGCCGAGTTCTCCACCACGCCCGCCAGACCGCGCAACGGCCCGCTGGCCACGCGCACCGTGCAACCCCGCTCGAACAAAGGCGTCACCACCGCGTCCAGCCCCGACTCCATTATCCGGCGGATTTCCTCCAACTGCCGCGTAAAGGTCCGCTCGTCCTCCACCCGGATCAGCCGCACCAGCAAGTTCTGCTGGTAGCACTCCCGCACCTTTTCGTCCGCCACCTGCGCAAAAACATAGCCCGGGAAAAGCGGCTTCGCATGCACCCGCACCCGCGCGCCGTAGCGACGCTGCGAACGCATCAGCGGCAGCTCATGCGACACCCCCGCCGCCGTCAGCAAGGCGGCGAACTTCTTTTCGCAACGCGGCCGTGTGTGCGCGACATACCACGCCACCCCCTCCCCCGGGGTGACGTTCGGCTCCTGGTCGGGTTCCGTTCCGCGAGCGTTCATGCGCCGAACCTCTCACCCTTGCGCGCAAAGTAAAGCCACGCCACGCCCTCCCGCCCTTCCGCCGCTCCGTAGGATTGAGCGTGAGCTCAATGGTGCGAAACGCCCCGCTCCTCCACCGCGCAGCCTTTGCCAAATCGCGCGCAGCCCGCGCGCCCGCGCCGCGCTATCCTCCGCCACGTCATGCCTCCGGTCGATCCCGCCAACCCAAGCCCCGCCGCCAACCACGCCCCCTCCGCCGACCGCGATGCGAGCACCTGCGACCCGCTCGCCCGTTTCCACGACTGGCTGGCCGACGCCCGCGCGCGCAAACTCCCCGAGCCCACCGCCATGGCCCTTGCCACCTCCGACGCCTCGGGCGCGCCCTCCGTGCGCATGGTCCTGCTCAAACACGCCGACGCGCAGGGCTTCGTTTTCTACACCAACCTCCAAAGCCCCAAGGCCGCCGACCTGCTCGCCCGCCCAGAAGCCGAGCTCTGCTTTTACTGGAAACCGCCCGGTCGCCAGGTGCGTATCCACGGAATCATTACGCCGACCACCGAAGCCGATTCCGACGCCTACTTCGCCTCGCGCCCCTTCCTTAGCCGCCTCGGCGCGTGGGCCTCCGATCAATCACGCCCTCTCCCCGGCCCGCTGGAAATCCCCCGCCGTGTCGCCGCGCTCACCCTGCGCCACGCCACCGGCGTCGTGCCACGTCCGCCGCATTGGGGCGGCTTTCGCCTCGTGCCCGACTGGATCGAACTCTGGGAGGAAAAACCCTTTCGCCTGCACGAGCGCGTGCGCCACCACCGCACACCCGAAGGCTGGCGCGTCGCGCCGCTTTTCCCCTGATCGATCATCCCGCCCCCGCATCGCACGAGCGTCCAACGCCTCCAACGCATCAACTTAAAGAACGATGGGGCAGAAATATCTATGGATCCGCGCACAACAAAACGATAACCCGAAACTGCGGGTTCTTCGACGTTTCCAGTTGGTAGAGTGTAGCGGAATGGCGGAGCCATTTCGTGGGCGGCCAACCCTCCGGACGAAAGCGCTCCGCGCTTCCGCTACATCGGAATCGGGCACTGTGAGCTCCTACCTACCCACTGGAAACGGCGAAGAACCAAACTGCGAGTCCGAGACGGATTCAATTTTTCTGACCCCATTTTCTGAAAAGAATCAGCCCAGAAACAGCAGTCTGATTTAACCGCAGATTACGGTTGAGCTGATCAATTACCGCAAAAACGGCGACCCTTACGCCGTCTGGATAACGCTCAGTCCCCTGCACGACCAAACCCGCCAACTCGTCGGTTACCTGGCGGTCGAGCGCGAGACCTCGCACCGTCTCCGCGAACTGCGCCGCCTCGAAAACGAAGTCGCCGACCTCTACAACGTCCTCTGCCGCGTCGGCACCGGCCGCGCCGCCTGAGTTCCGCCGACGGTGGAGCGTGTTGACCCCAACGCGCTGGTCCGAAATGCGGCTTCGCCGCAACGCATTGAGGTCAATGCGTTCCACCCCGTCCCGCCCCCCCCCCGACGCGTCGGCGTAGGATTGAACGTGAACTCAATTTAAGTTCCGACGCTCAGTTCCCTCCGCCTCAAAACCCCGCCAACCCCGCCAACCTCCGCGCATGCAGCGCCGGCTCCATCCGGTCGTAGTGCCCGGGCAATACCCCCGCCGGTCGCGCCGCCGCCAGCGCCCGCAAACTCGCCTCCGCCCGCGCGCCATCGCGCGTCAAAAACCCCGGCGGCCGATGCACCGACCACCCGTAGCTCGCGAACAAATCCCCGGAAAACACCAGCCCGCCCGCCGCCGCCACTTCCGCCCGCTCCGCCACCAGCGCGCAATGCCCCGGCGTGTGCCCCGGCAAATGCCACACCCTCAACCCGCCCCAAAACGGCAACACCTCCCCGTCCCTCAACTCACCGCCGATCTCCGGCGCGCGATAACGCCAGCCGCCCAACCTTCCGACTCCCCGCCCCGCCCGCTCCAGCCAGCCGCACCCGCGCGCCGCTCCCGCATAGCGCACCCGTTGCTCCACATGCTCCCGGTCCGCCGCGTGCAACCACACCCGCGCGCCCGACCACGCCTGGATCTCCGCCGCCCCGCCCGCGTGGTCCAGATGCCCGTGCGTCAGCACGATCTCGCGCAACTCCTCCGGCCTCCGCCCCAGGCCCGCCACCACCCGCCGCAACTCCGCCGCGATCCCCCACAGCCCCGTATCCACCAAAACCATACACTCCCGATCCACCAACAAATGCGCCGACACCAGCGGCCCGCCCAGGCGGATCACGCGCGCGTCCCCGTAAGATAACTCCCGCACAGCCATTCCCGAAGCCGGGATTTCCTCCCCCGCCAAAGCAAGCCCCAAGCCCCGACTCTTCGGGGTAGGATTGAGCGTGAGCTCAATGGCTCGGCATGTCCCCGCCCCCGCTTTTATTTTTCCCGCTTTGCG
This sequence comes from uncultured Akkermansia sp., assembly GCA_964579225.1. GTDB lineage: Bacteria > Verrucomicrobiota > Verrucomicrobiia > Opitutales > Opitutaceae > IMCC26134_A. The sequence goes on from CAZOGV010000071.1 coordinate 9,324, forward strand.
CCCCGCGCCTTTCCCGCCACGGTCCATTTTCTCTCCCTCGCCTCCGCCTCTCCCGCCGCCCAACCGCGCCCTCTCTCCCTTCCGCACCGCGAATGTCCAGCACCGCCCCCTTCATCGGCCGTATCCAGAAACACGCCCGCGAGCGCCTTGACTTCGCCCCCGACGCCCCGCGTTCCGAACGCCTCGCCGCCTGCAAGACCTTCCTTCGCCTCGAGAGCGCCATGATCCGCATGCGCCACGACGGCGGCGAATCCGGCCTCCCCGTCACCCAGGCCCGCGCCGCCATGGTGGACGTCATGCTCTCCCACCTGTTCACCCACGCCATCGCCGGCTACGAGCGCGCCCACGGCCGCCTCCCCGCCGCCTGCGCCCTGCTCGCCCTCGGCGGCTACGGCCGCGGCGAACTCAGCCCGCTCAGCGACATCGACATCATGTTCCTCTTCCCCTCCAAGGCGAAGAGCTCCGCCCTCGAACCCTTGCAACAACACCTCGTGGACGAAGTGCTCTACGTGCTCTGGGACTGCGGCCTCAAGGTCGGCTACTCCACCCGCACCGTGGACGACGTCTTCGCCGAGGCGCGCAAGGACATCCAGACCAAGACCGCCCTCCTCGAGGCCCGCCTCGTCGCCGGCGCCGAGCCCCTCTTCACCGGCTTCGCCTCCGCCTACTACAGCTACTACACGCAGGAGGACGCCAAGGGCTACATCCGCTCCCGCCTCGAAGACCAGACCAACCGCCGCGCCAAATACGGCAACACCGTCTTCCTCCAAGAACCCGACGTAAAGAGCGGCGTCGGCGGCCTGCGCGATTACCAGAACACCCTCTGGATGGCGCGCGTGAAACTCGGCATCATCGCCATGGACCAGCTCGTCGAACAGGGCTACCTCAAGCGCAACGAACTCCGCGACTTCAAGCGCGCCTACGAGTTCATCCTCCGCACCCGCAACGAACTCCATTTCCAAAGCAAGCGCCCCACCGACTTGCTCGACCTCGAGGCCCAGCCCCGCATCGGCCTCGGCCTCGGCTACACCAACCAGGACATACTCGGCCGCGTCGAGCAGTTCATGCACGACTACTACCGCGCCGCGCAGACCATCTTCCGCACCTCCAAACTCGTCGAAAACCGCCTCGCCCTCACCCTCGACGCCACCGCCGACAAAAAAATCTCCTTCCGCGAAGCCGTGCGCGCCCACCGCCACGTGCGCTCCAAACGCATCGACGGCTTCATCCTCCGCGGCACCGAACTCACCCAGGAAACCCCGCGCGTTTTCAAAGAAGACCCCGTCCGCCTCGTGCGCGTTTTTCGCCACTGCCAATCGCTCAACGCCCTGCCCGATTTTTCGCTCCAGTCCCTCATCCGCGAGTCGCTCCCCCTCCTCACCCGCCGCGTCACCGAGAACCACGACGCCAACATCAGCTTCAAATCCATCCTCGAGGACGCCGGCTCCGTCCACCCCACCCTCGCCCTCATGCACGAACTCGGCGTGCTCGCGCGCTTTATCCCCGAGTTCCAGGGCCTCACCTGTCTCGTTCAACACGAGTTCTACCACCGCTACACCGCCGACATCCACACCCTCAACGCGATCCGCGAGCTCGACGGCGTGTTTACCGGAGGAGACCCCCTCGGCCAAAAATATCGCGACGTCCTGCACGAGACCGCCAACCCCGCCCTGCTCTACCTCATCCTGCTTCTGCACGACATCGGCAAAGCCAAGGGCATCAAAGGCCACGCCGATTTCGGCGTCGATATCGCCCTGCCCCTGCTCGCCCGCATGGAGGTCGACACGGCCGAACAGGAAATTGTTACGTTTATCATAAAGAATCACCTCGTCATGGCACGCTTTTGGCAAAAGCGGGATGTCGATGACCCTGCCTCCGCCATTGCTTTCGCCGAACTCGTTCCCGACCCGGACAAACTTCGTTACCTCTACGTCCACACCTACTGCGACGCCCGCGGCACCGCATCCGGCCTATGGAACAGCTACAAGGACACGCTACACGGCAGCCTCTACCGAGCGACCCTCGATCAACTGATCCACGGCCCCGCCCTCGCCACCCGCAACTCCGCTCGCATGCAGTCCGCCTACCAGGAAATAGTGACCCAGAAGATCCCCGGCATCAGCGCCGACGAGATCACGGCGCACTTCCACCTCCTCCCCGAGCGCTACTTCATCCACACCGACGCCGATGAGATCGCGCTTCACATCCGGATGGTGAACCAGCTCCTCACCTCCATCACCAATGCTGACGCCGTCGGTAGCCTGCGCCCCGTCATCGACTGGCACGACGACATCAACCGCTCCCTCACCGTCGTGGACGTCGTCACCTGGGACCGCGCCGGCCTCTTCTACAAACTCGCCGGCGCCTTCTCCGTCGCCGGCCTCTCGATTCTCTCGTCCAAGGTCATCTCGCGTCAGGACCACATCGCCATCGACACCTTCTACGTCGTCGAGCCCGGCCGCGGCGTCGTGCAATCCGCCAAGGCCCAGGAAATTTTCAGACGCGCCGTCGATGAAGCGCTCACCACCAACAAAGATCTTTATCCCGAGATCGTCGCGCAGGCCAAAAAAGTCCGCAGCGCGCGCTTCGGCGTGGACAAGACCCCGAGCCACGTCACCAGCTTCCCGCCCACCGTGGATGTTTACCACGAGCTCTCCATGGAACGCACCATCGTCGAGGTGCAGGCGCACGACGAGATCGGCCTGCTCTTCCGCGTCGCCAAGCTCATCAGCGACCACGGATTTGATATCACCTTCGCCCGCATCGGCACCGAGCGCGACATCGCGATCGACACCTTCTACATCGAAAACGCCCGCCCCGATTTGCTCGTCTCCTCGGAGCGCCTAGAGCAGCTGCGCGACGCCTTGACCGCCGAGATCGCTCCCGAACTCGCCGCCAGTTGATAAGACACCTGGCCGGTCAATGGCGGACCATCGACCTCCTCAAAACGGCAGGTGGTCAGGCGCATCGTGCAGAAAGTCTACCATCACGGCCAACACGGAGGTCCTACCTCCACCGACAAAGGCCACTGTCCTTCCCCTCTTCTGCCTGCCTCCCTATCCCTTCGCGTCCCTTCGCGGTCAAAAATCCGTCCTCACCCCCGCCGAAAAAACCCCACCGTCGGCTGCCCCGTCCCGCGACCGATACGCTTGATCAGCGTCCACCCTTCCGGCGTCAGCTCGATCTCGCCCGGATACTCGAACACCACGATAGGGTCGTCCCCCGCCGCCGTGACCTCCAGCAACCCCGCGAACAACCTGGCCGCGATCTCCGTGATAATCGGATAAGGCGGATCCACGAACACCAGCTCCGGCCGCGCCTCGCCCTCCGCCGGCCGCCACGCCAGCGCGTCGCCGACCACCAGCCGCAGCTCGCCCGCGTCGCGCCGCGCGCTTTTCGCCACCGTGGTAATGTTCTGCCGGATACACGCCGCCGCCTTCGCGTTTTGCTCCACGAACACCCCGCCCGCCGCGCCCCGGCTCCACGCCTCCAGCCCGTAGCCGCCGCTCCCCGCGAACAGGTCCGCGAAGCGCGCGCCCGCCAACCGCGCCGCCAGGGAGGAAAACACGGCCTGCCGCATGCCGTCCGTGGCCGGTCGCACCGCGTCGCCCTTCGGCACCGTCAACACCGCCCCCCGAGCCGTTCCACCGCTGATTCGCATAAGCCCGCCACCGCAACCCGCTCCCGCCGCGCCCGCAACCGCGAAAACCCCGCGTCAGTTTCGTTGTAGGGCGGGGTCGCCGCACCCCGCCGCTCCGTAACGTCAAACTTCGGCGGGGTGCCGCG
>CAZOGV010000072.1:0-7148 GCA_964579225.1 uncultured Akkermansia sp.
AATTCGGCTCATCGCTGTTTCCAGTGGATCTGATTTTTTGCCACAGGGAGCGCAGACACGGAGGACTCGGAGAAGGAAAACTTCCTTTAAAACCCTGACATGTAACCCACGTAAACTCTTTGTTTTAAAGTAATTTAAGGCATATTCGGCCGCAGACAATGCCTTGATCGACTCTTCCCTCCGTGCCCTCTGCGTCGGAACTCTGTGACTAATCCGGAAGCTCTGGTTATCCACTATAAGTAGCGAAGAACCAAAGAGAAATTGCTAGGGGGGAGGGGCATAAGCTCAAATTCCGGGCGGCGGAAGCAGTTCGAGCAGACGCAGGGGCAAGGAATAAAACTCCGGCCACAGGTAGCGCGCCAGAAGTCCGCCCGAACCGGCCAGCAACGCAAAGCCCGCCAGCGAGCGCAGCGAATAACTAACAATGAAAACCTGCATCTTCGGCACCGCTCGCCCGAGCACCGCGAAGGCCAGCGTCACCAAAAAATTCAACGCGATAAACGGTGCCGCGATACGCGCGCCCAGCTCCACCACCCGCACCGTGCCCGCGACCAGAAGCTCCGGCGTATTCGCTCCGAACGACGCCGCCCCCGCCGCCGCCAGATCAAAACTCCGGGCAAACGCCGCCAGCGCGCCCAAGTGCCCGCCCGCGATGAAAAATAACACGCCTGCCATCGTGACCAACAAGGTCGCCACGGGCTCCTGGCCCGGCTGCGGCGCGTCGATACCGGGAATCGCCATTAGGCCGATTTCGTTGGAGATGATGCGACCACCCATCTCCACCGCCGCAAAAATGAGGCGGCCTACCCACCCCATCAGCAGACCCAGCACCACTTCCGAGCCGGCTGCAAAAACGAGCGCGCCGGCATTCGGCGGCAGGCTCTGCACATGCGGCACCAGAGTGTAGAGCAGCGTGGCCAGGCAGGTCGCGATGGCCGCGCGCACCATCACCGGAATAGGCCGACCGGCGAGCGTGGGGAACAACAGGATAAGCCCCAGAGCGCGCAGGAAAACCATCAACCAGGAGAACAACAGTTCCAGCGGCATGACGGAGGATTCACTGCCCTATGGTGCTGATCCGCGAGATCATCTCGATGGTGAATTCCGTGAGCGTGCGCAGCAGCCACGGCGCCGTGAGCAGCAGCAGGCCGCCGGTCGCGACCAACTTCGGCGCGAAAGTGAGCGTCTGTTCCTGGATACTGGTTACCGACTGGAACACGCTCGCGGCCAAACCCACGATGAGCGCCACCGCGAGGAAGGGCGCGACCATGTAGAGCGCGAAAACCACCACCGTCTTGAAAATATCCACCGCCATTTCCGGATTCATGAGGAGTGCGCGGGCTTAGATTTGGAAGCTGTTGACGAGGCTCTTCACCACCAGGTGCCAGCCATCCACCAGCACGAAGAGCATCAGCTTGAATGGCAGCGATACGATGGAGGGCGGCATCATCATCATTCCGAGTGACATCAGCACCGACGACACGAGGAAATCGATCACGAGAAACGGCAGGAAGAGCAGGAATCCCATTTGAAACGCGGTCTGCAGCTCACTGATCACGAAGGCCGGCACCACCACGCGCAGCGGCAGGTCGGCGATTTTCGTCGGCGGGAAACGGCCCAGCTCGAGGAAGAACTCCAGGTCGCGCGTGCGGGTCTGCTTCAACATGAACTCCTTGATCGGAACGGTCGCCTGATCGAGCGCCTGCGCCGAGGTCATCTCCTTGTTCAGGTAAGGTTGCAGCGCCTCGGTGTTCACGCGATCGAGGACGGGCCCCATCAGAAACATGGTCAAAAACAACGACAGGCCGACGATGATCTGGTTGGACGGAGCCGAGGGCACGCCGATCGCGGTGCGCACGAAACCGAGCACGATCACGATGCGGGTAAAGCTCGTCATCAAGATCACCATGGAGGGCGCGAGGGTGAGTAGCGTCATCACCACGACGAGCTGGATGGCGACGCTCACGTCGCCGGTCTGTTCCGAGCCTTCGAGTCCGATGTTAAGACGAAGCGGTGTGGAGGACCCGGTGGGCGTCGGCGCGGTGTCGGCGGTCGCGACTACCTGGTCAAGCGGAGCCACCTGGTCTATCGAGGCCGACGTCGCATCAGTCTGCGCGGATAGCGCGAGCGCCGACAGCGTCAGGCTCAGCGCGAGGAAGAAAAATCGCAGGCACTTCATGGCGCGGGGGAGTGCGCGGAGTCAGCGGCGACGCCCGCATCGGACTCGCGATCATCGAGCGGGCTGAGCAACTGTATCCGTCCAGGTGTGACACCGATGAGGAAGCGGCGGCCCTCGCAGCAGGCCACCACGAGATACTGGCGGTTGCCGAGCGACTTGGTTTCCTCGACCGCGATCAGGCGTTCTGCGCGGGCGACGCGCGACAGCGGGAGTCCGCGCCGCCGCAGCAACAACCAGCCGCCGCCGAGGGCCAGCAAGAAAGCGCCGGCGAGAAAAAGTTTCGGTCCCGCACCCCGCTCGGAATCCGAGGGGACGGACTCGGGCCGGTCGGCCGAGCTCTTCGGGTAGATGACGGTGTCGGCGGAACGGGAAACGGCGGGATCGCCGGATTCGGCAGCGATCATCGGCTGCACCGTCTCCAAAACGGCGCAGCCGAATACTACCACTATCAGCCAGCGGGTGACGCCGGAAGTTTTTGTCGGGTTTAACGAAAGCACGCTCCTCTTTAAGCGAGACGCGTGCCACTGATTTCGTTAAAACCATTAACCACTAAACAAGAGATGGTTAATAAGACTTTTAAAAAAATAAAACTGAAAAATCGAGATGCAATTCGCCGGGCGGCAAGTTCTGCCGGGCGGGCTCAGGCGGCCGGGACCGAGCCGACCAGCTCGGTGATTTTAATGCCGAAGCTGTCCTCGACCACGACGACCTCACCGTAGGCGATGAGCTTGTCGTTGACGTAGAGGCCAACCGGATCGCTGGCGTGCTGGTTGAGCTGGATGATCGAGCCGGCGGCAAGCGCGAGGACTTCGCGCATGGGCAGCTGGCAGGAGCCGAGTTGGACGGTGACCTTGACCTTAACGTCGAGCACTAGGTCGAGCGTTGCGTTGTCGTCAATGAGCGTGGGCATGGATGGGTTCCTCGTTTTGGATTTTTTCGGAGATTTTCACGACGACGCGGTCGCCATCGAGGCCGACCGTGCCCTTGAACTTGGGCGTGCCGGCTAAATTGATGAGGGTCTGATCGACGATGCTCGCGGGCAGTTCGAGCACGTCGCCGACGCGCAGCCGGGTGAGTTCGCGCAGGGTGAGTTCAAAGGCGTCCCACTCGACGCCGACGGGCAGGGAGATGTGTTCGTAAACCTCTTTCCACTTCGCGGGGGCGTGCGGGCGTTCCGGCGTGGAGTCGCGGTTTCGGCGCGCCTGGATGGCCTTCACCATCGGCTCTATCATGTAGTAGGGCACGCCGATCTGTATGGGCTCGGAGCAGTCGCCGAAATTGAATTCGATGGTCAGCGCGAGCACGATGGCGTCCTTCGGCGAGGTCTGGATGAAGCGGCCGTTGTTCTCGTGTCCGATGATCTCGGGATGCAAGTCACCATCGAGGCGCCATTGCACGCACCACTCCTCCAGAACGATGCGGAGGATGTCCTCGAGCAGCGCGATTTCGATCTCGGTGAGGTAGCGGTCCACTTTGACCGAGTGCCCTCGGCCGCCGAGCACGCGGTCAACGAGGGTTAGGGCGAGGCGGGGATTGATGTCGAGGATGCCGACGCCGCTGAGCGGCTCGGCCTTGAACAGGCAAAGGTGCGTAGGGTTGGGCAGGCTCTCGGTGAATTTGGCGTAGGTGAGCGTGGTGAGCTTCGCCATTTTCAAGGAGCACTCCATGCGCAGGAACAGGGCGAGCCGAGCCGCGAGGTAGCGGATGAAATCCTCGTGCAGCAGACGCAGCCGGCGCAGATCGACCTCGGTCAGGAAAACGGGATTGCGGAAGTCGTAGGACTCAACTTGGAGGGGAACGTCGCCGTCGTGGCGGCGTCCGTCGGCGCGGTAAACCTGCGGCTTCGCCGGCTCGCTCGCCATGGAGAGCAGGCGATCGATCTCGCTTTGATCCAGCATCGGATCGCCCGGCAGATTTTCAACGTCGTCGGACATGGGAGGCGGTCACTGCACCACGAAGTCGGAGAAAAAAATCTGCTCGGCGACCTTGCGGCCGAGCGACTGGTTGTAGGACTGGACCAGCTTTTCGCGGATGAGATTTTTCGAGCCGGCCTCCTCAAGATCGGAAAGCGAGAGGGAGGAGAGCACATTGATGGTGACATCGACGAGCGCGGGACGATTGGCCTCGAAGGTGGCGATGAGAGCCGGGTCGGCGCCCGTGACCAGGAACGTGGTCTTGAGGTAGCGCGTGCCCATGGTGCCGGCGAGGTTCACGACGATGTTCTCAAACTTGTAGCTGTTGGCCCCGGACTTGTCGGATGCGCCGGACTTGCCGTGTCCCGAGGGCGAGGCGACGGCGTGCGGGGCGGCCGGATCGACGGGGCCGGAGAGCTCCTTCTTGAGCGCGGGGATCAGCATGAACTGGCAGACCGCCCAGGTGAGCGCGGGAGCGCCGATGATCGCGAGCAGCGAGGGCATGAGCGCCGAGGCTCCGCCGGATTTTTTGGCCGGTGAGCCGTCGGCGGAGGCCGACGCGGCGGAGGCCGACGCGGCGGGTTCGGTTTGCGAGGACATGGGGGAGGGATCAGCGCTTCAGGTTGACGATGTCCTCGAGCACGGAGTCCGAAACGGTCACCAGACGGGCGCTGGCCTGGAAGGAGCGCTGCGTGGTGATCATGTTCGCGAACTGCTCGGTGAGATCCACGTTGGAGAGTTCCAGCGTGCCGGACTCGATGGTGCCGAGGCCGTTTTCGCCGGGGCCGTTGTTGGCGGCGGACAGCGCCACGCCGCCGACCGCGCCGGCGGCGGCGAAACCGATGTAGAGATTGTTGCCCACCTTCTGGAGCGCGCTCGGATCGCTGTAGCTCTGCAGCAACAGGCGGTTGGTGGTGACGGAGCTGCCGTCGGAATAGAACTCGACCACGTTGCCGAGCCGGTCGATCGAGTAGGATTGCAACTGCGTGCCGACGGGCGGGGCCTGGTTGAGACGAACGTCGCCCACGGCGGTCGGCGGGCTGCCGGTGAGACCCTGCACGCGATAGCCCTCGGCGGAGACGAGGAAGCCCTGGTCGTCGAAGCGGAAGTTGCCCGCGCGGCTGGCGTATTCCTGGCCGTCCACCGAATTGACGACGCGGAAAAAACCGTTGCCGGAGATGCCGAGATCGCTGGCCACGCCGGTGGTGGTGAGGCCGCCCTGGCCGTAGTTGGAGGCGATGCCGGAGATGCGCACGCCGGTGCCGACCTGCGTGGAGGACGTGTTGGGCGTGGCGCCGTTCGAGGGAGAGGGGCCGCGCAGGGTGTTGCTGAAGGAATCGGAGTAGCTGGCCTGAGAGCTCTTGTAGCCGACGGTGTTCACATTGGAGATGTTGTTGCCGATGACTTCGAGGCCTTTGGTGAAACTGCGCATAGCGCTAACGCCGGAGGTGAGTGTGCCGATGAGTGACATGGTATTTTGCTTAGTAGGTTGATTGAAACGTGGAGTGAACTAGACGACGGGCTGGACCGGGGCGGGGGCGACCCGGACGAGCATGCCGTAGGAATAAGTTTTGCCGTTGATCGAGAGCATGGGTCCGGACTCGGACTGCTCGACCGAGTCGATGACGCCGGTGATTTGTCTTTCGCCGCCATCCCGCATCGTGGCCTGCCGACCAAGCAAGGTGCTGGCCGACGCCATCTGCGAATCGAGACGCATGGCGGTAAAACTATCGTTCAACTCGGACATCTGTTGGAGCGCGCTGAACTGCGCCATCTGCGCGATAGACTGGGTGTCGTCCATCGGCTTCAAGGGGTCCTGCTGCTGCAACTGCACGGTCAGCAGCTTCAAGAAGTCGCCCTGCCCGAGTTGTTTTTGAACGACGCGATTCGACGTGTCGGCGGTGGCCGCCGCAGTGAGGGGAGTGGTTGAGTTAATTTGCATGATGTTAAGCGAGGGCGTGAAGGAGATGGTCGGAGGAAACGCGATGGCCGAGAGCCGGAACATGCGGACGAAAATCGCGGTCGGGCGAAGCGGAGCGCGGCAAGTCCGGTTGATCCGGACGGGGGGCCTGACGTTGGTCGCGCGCATCGCCACCGGCGGAGGAGCCGGAATCGCGGCTCTGGGCGAAATCGGAACCGCCATTCGAGGCCGTGAAAACTGGATCCGCGATGCGGTAGCCGCGAGGCTCCTGCGCCATGCCGACGGCGAACCCTTGCCACTCGCGAGTCAGAGCGGCACGCAGTTCCGTGGAGTCAGTGCGAAACGTGGCGTGCACATCGCCGTCGCGATACGAAAGCCTTACGGAGAGCTCGGTCTCGTCCTTGAAATTAAACTTCACCTCGACCGAACTGCGCTCGCGCATGCGAAAATCGTGAGTCAACTCGGCCACCTCGCGAACCACCGCGCTCGCGTCCGCCACGGGCAGAGAAATCTCGCGCCGCTCCGGGACCTGCGCGGTGGGAAAAGTCGATGGCGTGGTGGCTTGAAGAGGCGTGATGATCGGCGCGGCGGACGATTGCACGACTGCGGGGACGATGTCCGCGCTCAGAGCGTCGCCACGCGGTGACGCACTGGAAGTCGGCGAAAAAACGGCGGGGATTATCTCGGTGGTCGCGGGCATGTCTGACATAGACCTTGCATGTCCAATGCCACGCACCCCCGTCGTATTTACATAAGCCTCTCTATCAACGTTTAGAAATTTATTTTCCGGCGAACTTTTAAGCACTTGGCCCATGGCTTCGGGCATCGGCTTCGGCATCGCGGCAAATTTTTCCGCGCGGAAAAAAGGCGCCACCACATCGGACCGAGAAGTGTGCGAGCCGGACGGATCATCCTCAATAAAAGATGCGGGCGCATCAACGGAGGTCGAAACGGGGGCAAGCCGGATCGAAGCCGGAACGGGACTCAGGGCGACGGGCGGATTGTGTAGTGGATTTTCGGATACAAACTTTTCCGCACCCTTAACCAAGGTCGGTGCCCGCATCGGACGGTTCTCGGGTGCGGGTGCGGGTGCGGGTGCGGGTGCGGGTGCGGGTGCGGGTGCGGGTGCGGGTGC
>CAZOGV010000072.1:7248-13099 GCA_964579225.1 uncultured Akkermansia sp.
GAACGCGGGCGCGGGAGCTGGGGATGAGGCGGAGGCGGAGGCGAGTATAGGTGTCGGTTCCGATGTGGTTGGCGGTGTCGATGCCGATGCCTGTATCGGTGTGAGTGTCAGTGTCGGTATCGGGGTCGATGTGGATTTGGGCGCGGATTTGGATGGGGATGGGGATGCCGGGACGAGTGTTGATTCGGGTTCGCTTGAGGCGAAGCGCACATACAGCGGCAGTCCGGGTAATTCGAGCGATGCCTCGGCCGGAGAGGCGGGTTCAGCGACGGCCGCAAATTCGTTTCTCCGGGCCGTGTCGCCGGTATCGAAGAAATGAGCGTCGGCGTAAGTATCGGCCTCGGTGTCGATGTCGGTGCCGGCCACATCTGGATGACAGGACCGAGACGAGCAGACCGGGAAAGGGACCGGCACCACGATCTCGTCGCCGGGAAGGCGGGGGATTGGCGCGGGCTGTTCGGAGACGGGGAAATTGATCAGGAGCAACGGCTGTGCTGGCACCGGAAGCGCAGACTCGGGGCAAAGATCCAGCATTTCGCAAAACCCGACATCGACGAAGGATTGCGGGGGCGATCCGGGGAGAACGGTGGGGGCGGCGGGGACGGGGGAGTTGCCGATGAGCGTTGTCATGACGAGGGGGTGATCAGGGCTTCAGCGTCTGCACCATCCTAAGACGCTCGGAGATTTGCGCGGCGCGCTTGGTTACTTCGGGATCGGGGGAGGAGCCCATAGCTTGAAGAATGGGGCTTAGCGTATCGGTCTTCATCAGGTGAAGGATTTTAACGACGGTGGCTTCGTCCATCTGCCGCATGATGCCGACGGCGGCCTGGGGCGTAAGTTCGGCGTAGGTCTTGGCAAGGGTCTTCAGGTTATTAATTTCCGTGGCCTCAAACTTGACCATATCGGCGGTGACGCCCGTCCTAATCGCCTCGATTTGCTGGCGCGTCTTTTCCAGTTCACGCAGATCCGCCGCCAGACGTTCCTCCCGGGCGACGATGGCCTGCTCGCGAACGGCGAGCGTCGCCTTCATGTCCTGAAGTTCCGAGGCGAGGCTCTCGATTTCGAGCGTCCAAAAATCCCACGGTTTATCGGGTCGGGTAGGTTCTTGCCCGGCGATTTGTTGCGCGTGAACGGCGAAGGCTAGACTGCGGGCTTCGCGCCAAAACACACCCAGGCCGGTGCCTACACCGAGTAGAAGACCGAGCACCAGGGGGACGACAGGATTGGAAAGCAGTTTCATAAAAAACAATCAACTCGCGCGGGCGAACAAGGCGTTGGTGCGGTCGTCGAGCAGCGCCTGCTCTTCGCGTTCACAATCCTGGCGGTGTAAGCCGCGGGACTTGGTTTCCAGGACTTCCACCAGCCGCACGTCGCGGCGCGAAGCGAGCCAGGCCTGCCGTTCCGTCTCCATGACGGTCTTGGCCTCGGCGACACGCGCGGCCGACTCGGACAACCGGGTTCGCTCGGTCGTGAGTGACTGCATGAAATTTATTTGATCGGAGGCGCGAAAGCAGCCCGTCCGCTCCCGCACGATGATTGCCTCGAGCTCGGCGATGCGCGTGCGCACCACCTCGAGCGTCTTCTCGGCGTCGCTGAAGGCACGCACGGCTGCGGAGAAAACCTCGCGGCGTTCGCTTTCGCGCATGGCGCGCAACGTGGCCACGGCGCGGAGGGAGAAGCGGAATTTTTTCATGAGGCGAATTCGGTTTCGTGGCGAAAGCCGGGGGGCTAGCCGGTGATATTTTTCAACGCAGCATAGGTATCCGCTCTCTCGATACGCTCATGGTTGGGTTGGCGTAGGAAGGCGCGCAGCGGGTCGTGCAACGCGACGGCCTGGTCGAGGGCCTGGTTGCCGCCTTTTTGGTAGGCGCCGATAGTGATGAGGTCCTCGCTTTTTCGGTAGGTGGCGAGATGGCCCCGGGCACGGCCGACCATGTCCACCTCCTGCGGGGCGCACACGTCGTTCACCAGGCGCGACACGCTTTCGAGCACGTCGATGGCGGGGTAATGGTTGGCGTGCGCTAGCGCGCGCGACAGCACGATGTGTCCGTCGAGGATGCCGCGCACGGCGTCGGCCACGGGTTCGTTCATGTCGTCGCCTTCGACGAGGACGGTGTAGAGCGCGGTGATCGCGCCGGTCTCGCCCGCGCCGGTGCGTTCGAGCAGGCGCGGGAGCTTGGCAAAGACCGAGGGCGTGTAGCCGCGCGTGGCGGGCGGTTCGCCGACGGCGAGGCCGATTTCGCGCTGGGCCATGGCGAAGCGGGTGACGCTGTCCATGAGCAGGAGCACGTTGGCCCCGGTGTCGCGGTAGGCCTCGGCGATGGCGGTCGCGGTGTAGGCGGCGCGCATGCGCAAGGGCGCGGGCGTGTCGCTGGTGGAGACGACGATCACGCTGCGCTTGAGGCCTTGCTCGCCGAGATCCTTTTCCAAAAACTCGCGCAGCTCGCGTCCGCGTTCGCCGACCAGGCCGACCACGACGACGTCGGCCTCGGCGCCACGCGCGATCATCGAGAGGAGCGTGGATTTGCCGACGCCGGAGCCGGCGAAGAGGCCCACGCGTTGGCCGCGCCCGAGCGGCACGAAGGCGTCGATGGCGCGCACGCCGGTGATGAAGGGCGTCTTGATGCGCTGGCGGCGCAAGGGGTGCGGCGGCTTCGAGGTGGTGACGTCGAAGCGGCGCGTGACGAGCGGGCCGAGCCCGTCCATGGGGCGTCCGAGCGCGTCGAGCACGCGGCCGAGCAGCTGGGGGCCGGGCACGGGCAGCGGAGGCAAGTCGCAGGCCATGACCTCGGCGCCGGCGTGCAGGCCGGTGATCTCGCCGAGCGGCATGAGCAGCACGTGTTGTCCGCGAAAACCGACGACCTCGGCGAGTCCGTCGAAGTCGCCGCGGTCGGAGCGCAGTTTGCAGAGTTCGCCGAGACCGACGTTGGGGCCCTCGCTCTCGATGATGAGACCGGTGACGCCGGTGACGCGGCCGAGGCGGCGCGCGGCCGGCAGGGCGCGCACCTGGGCGCGGAGACTTTCAACCATTTGAGGGATGTCGGTCATGGTCGGTTTCAGGAGGCGAGCAGCTCGCGTTCGAGGGTTTCGAGTTTGGTGGAAATGCGCGCGTCGGTGATGCCGAAGCGGCTGCGCACTTGGCAGTCGCCGGGCGAGAGCGAGCCGTCGGGCGTGATGCGCAGGCCGGGGTATTGGGCGGACCACGAGGGGGTGATCTGGTCCAGCAGGGCGGCGTCGCGCGCGCAGATGACCAGCTCCAGATTTTCGCGCTCGGGATAGAGCGCCTCGAGCACCTCGCGGCAGTGGCGCTCCACCGCCTCGGGCGGCGGCTCGTAGCCGGAGATCAACTGGCGCGCGAGGTCGAGCGCGAGCGAGGGCAACGCATTTTGCAGCTGGGCGACGATGGCGGCCTCGGCGCCGGCGAGGCGGTTGAGCAAGCCGTCCTCGAGTTCCTGCAAACCGTGGCGCAAATCCACCATCTGCTGGTCGGCGAAGGCGCGGGCGGCGTCGGCCCCGTCGCGGTAGGCGGCGGCGCGGATGGCGTCGATCTCGCGTTCATCGAGGGCGCGGGTGCGGCCCGCGATGCCGGCTCCGGCGAGCGGACGGTCAAAGGGGATGAGACGGGTGAAGGAGGCCATGGAAGGAATGCGCGCGCGAGTTGCTCTGCGATGGGCTAGACGACGGCGGAGTCTCCGCCGTCGAGAGAGATGACGCCCTCGTCCTCGAGACGGCGCACGACCTGGATGATCGCGTCCTGGGCGACCTCGACGTCCTTGAGGCGCACGGGGCCGAGCATGCTGATCTCGTCGCGGAGGCTTTCGGCGGCGCGCTTGGAGATGGAGGCGTAGATCTTCTCCTTGATCGGCTCGCTGGCGGATTTCATGGCGACGCCGAGGTTGGCGGAATCCACCTCGCGCAACACGCGCTGTAGGTCGGGGGATTGCAGGCGGCCGAGATCCTCGAAGCTGAACATCTTCTTGCGAATGGCGGCACCGAGCTGCGCGTTGCGCTCCTCCAGGCGCACGAGGAGGCCCTTGGAGATGTCTTTCTCCATGCCGTTGAGCAGGTCGGCCACGGCGCGCACGCCGCCGCTTTGGTGGAAGGTGGGGCGAGTCTTGCGGTCGATGTGTTTGCCGAGGTTGCGGACGATCTTGCCGACGAGATCGACCGAGGTGCTGTCGATGGTGCCGAGACGCTCGACGATGTCCTCGCGCTGTTCGGGGGTGAACAGGGTGAAGACCTCGATGGCCTTTTCCTTGCCGAGATAAGAAAGCAAAAACGAGACGGTCTGGGGCTGCTCGTTCTTGATGAGATTGAAAATCTGCCGCCCCTCCATCTCGGCGATCTCCTTGATGATCTCAACGGTGCCGCCGCTCGGGGAGGCGCCGACGCGGCTGAGGATGGCGTTGGCCTTGTAGTCGCCGCAGGCGAGCTCCAGCGCGCCGCGCGCGTAGTCCATGCCGCCGAGGGTCGAGGCGATGCTATCGCCGATTATGGGAGAAAACTCCTCGAGCACTTGGTGCGCGAGCGCGTCGGGCACCATGGGAAACTGGCTCATCTCGCGGCAGAGCAGCTCGACCTCGGCGTCGTCGAACTGCTTGAGCACGTCGGAGGCGGCCGCCGAACCGATCACGATGAGAAAAATCGCGAGCTTCTGCTGGCGGGTGAGCTTCGTGTAGTCCTGAAGCGGAGAGGCCGTGGAGGCGGTGTCGGAGGCGGACATGGGAGGGGCGGGCGGATCAGTTTTTCTTCACCGCGATGTAATCGCGGAGAGCGGCGCCGACGTTGGCGGGCTTTTGCTGGATAAGTTGGTTGAGCATCTCGGGGGTGAGCACGCCGTGGCCGTTCGCCCCGTTGCCCGCACCGGCGGGTGTGGTCCCGGAGAGCAGCTCGATGGGAACGGGCTCGGGTTTCTGGCCGCGAAGCATGCGGACAAACACGAGGAGCACGAGGAGGCCCACCGCCAGAGGCACGTAAGAGCCGACGCTCTCGATCCAGCCCTGGATGCGGGTCTCAGTCTGGATCTGGGTGATCTGCGCGGAGACGGATTCGACCATGAAGGGGAGCTCCTGAAGGCTGATCACGTTATCGAGTTCCTGTCCGTCGGCGGCCTTGAGACCGAGGGCGTTGATGACGATCTGGCGCAGGGCGAGGAGCTCCTCGGGGGAGCGCGGCAGCGACACGGGCGCGGTGCCGGGAGCGGCGCCGGCGGGGACGGGCGCATAGCGCTGGGCGATGAACACGGCGGCGGTGAGATGGCGGATGGAGCCGGGCTGGCGGATGGTGTTGGTCAAGGTGCGGTTGATCTCGTAGCTGAGGGTGCGGTTCTTGCGGTTGCTCTCGCTGATGTTGCCGCCACCGATCTGGTTGCCGCCGTCGGTGACGGGCTTGTCGGGGGTGTTGCCGGCGACACCGGTCGCGCCGCCGCTGCGCTGCTCGGTGGAGTTGGTGATGTCCTCGGTCTGCGTCTGCGTGCGCACGACTTGGCCGTCCGGATCGTATTTTTCCTGGGTGGACGTGGTGGCCTCGGTCTCGATTTCGGCGGAGACGCGGACGACCGCGTTGCCGGCACCGAGCACGGGGATGAGCATGGTCTCCACTTTTTTCGCGAGGTAATCCTCGATCTGCTGCCGGTAGCGCATCTGTGAGGAGGCGCTGGCGAGCGTGGGGTCTTGCTTGAGATCTTCGGAGAGCACCCGGCCCTTGTTGTCCACGACGGCGACCTGGTCGGGGAGCAGGCCTTGCACGGCGTTGGCGACGAGATTGCGGATACTGTTCACCGCGTCGGCGTCGAGGCGGCTCTGGCTGAGCTCCACGAAAACGGAGGCGGTGGGCTTGATTCCCTGGTTGG
>CAZOGV010000073.1:0-12954 GCA_964579225.1 uncultured Akkermansia sp.
GATCTCGTTGTCGAAGTGGCCGATGTTACAGACGATGGCCTGGTCCTTCATCTTCCGCATGTGCTCGAGCGTGATGATGTCCTTGTTGCCCGTCGTGGTGACGTAGATGTCGGCCACGCCGAGGGTGGACTCGATGGTGTTGACCTCAAAGCCTTCCATCGCGGCCTGCAGGGCGTTGATGGGATCGACCTCGGTGACGATGACGCGCGCGCCGAAGCCCTTGAGCGAGAAGGCGGAGCCCTTGCCCACGTCGCCGTAGCCGCAAACGCAGGCGACCTTGCCGGCGATCATGACGTCGGTGGCGCGCTTCAAGCCGTCGGCGAGCGACTCGCGGCAGCCGTAGAGATTGTCGAACTTCGACTTGGTCACGGAGTCGTTCACGTTGATCGCAGGAACGAGCAGCTTGCCCAGCTCATGGAGCTGATAGAGGCGGTGAACGCCGGTGGTGGTCTCCTCGGAGACGCCGCGCCAATCCTTAACCATCGCGGCGAAGATGCCCTTCTGGGTTTTGCCGATTTTTTTGAGGAGGTTCTTGATGACCTGCTCTTCCTCGGTCCCCAGAAAAGGGTCCCCAGAAAAGGGGTCAGGCCGAGTAATGTTATATTTTCCGAAAGTGGGATTAAGTCGACGCAGAGGCGAACAGGCTTTATTAAGTGTTTATATTTAGTAGATTAATGACGCGGGGAATAACTGGTTCAACGTTGCAACGTGAACGCCCATGCGCCGAGTCTGTGAGATAGTGTCGATAGAAATATAACATTACTCGGCCTGACCCCTTGGGCTCGACGCGCCTGACCCCTTGGGCTCGACGCGCAAGCAAGGCGCAGAGCGCGCCGAGTTCGCCCGGGGTCACGAGGTCGGCCTTGTTCACGACCAAGATGTCGGCGCACTCCACTTGCTCGACCATGAGCGCAAACACGGGGCGGTGTCCGTCCTGCGTCGGCGGTAGCTCGGCGGTGGGCGCGACCACGCCGCGCGCTTGCTGAGCCTGCCACGCACTGAGCCAGCCGACCGCATCCACCACCGTGACGAGCGCGTGCAGCGTCGCCACCTGCTCCAGGCGCGGGCCGAGCGTGTTGGGCGTGAAAAACAAATCCGCGACCGGGCGAGGCGAGCTCACTCCGCTGCCCTCGATCAACAGGTGGTCGTAGTCGCCGCTGCACGCCAGCTCGACCACGGCATCGCCCAGCTCATCGCGCACCGAGCAACAGATGCAGCCGTCGCCCAGCGCCACCACGCGCTCGGCCGCCGCCACCGGCCTGGCCGGCCCCGCGCCTGCGAGCAGCTCGGCGTCGAGGTTTAGCGCGTTGAGATCGTTGACGATCAGCGCCACGCGCAGGCCGTGCGGTCGCGTGATCAGATCGCGCAGCAGCGTGGTTTTACCCGCGCCCAAAAAGCCGCTCACCACCGTCACGCCGGGTAGCTCGCCCGCCGTCTTGCGCGCGAGCCAGACCGGCTCGGGAAAACCATCGAATGCTTTTAAGCTCACACAGGAGAAATTCTCTTACGAAAGGTTGCGCGGCATCTGCGAGGAGTGGTGGTGCAGGATCGGCCGCGCCGCCACCTGATCGATCACAAAGGAAAAACGTGCCTCGAAGCTCCGCGGCTCGCCGTCGATCTCAAAACGAAAACAATAGATACCACTGGCCACCTCGACTACGCCGATGCGTTGCACCGCGAACGTTTTTTCGTGCAGCGAAACATCCAACGCGGCCTGTTTGGCGAGATTTGCGAAGTAGTCGCGTCGCTGCTCCTCGGTGCACAACACATGCGGCGAGAAGGTCGGCAGCAGCACCGCGTCGGGGGCGTAGAGCGCGAGCACGGCGTCGAGGTCGCGGGCGTTGACGGCGTCGAGCCACTGCCGGCAGACGGTGCGGGCGGTGAAGGAGGAACGGGAATCCATGAAGGTTAGACTTTGGTCAGGGTTATGCGTTGTTTCTGAGGTGGATATTTTTCATCCCGAACGTGGTGATATATAGCACCGGGCTCGGCGGTGAAGAAGAGTATCACGCACGATGCCTTCGTCGGCGTAAATACGGTAATCCGCCGCCGATCATGCCCGCGCCGGCGCGGGTGGTGATTTGGCCATCGTTGAGGATCATGGGGATTTTGCGGGGAGCGGGCGCAGTTCGTGGCCGCCGGAGGATTCGCTCAGCGACCAGCCGGCGGCGGCGAGTTGATCGCGTAGCGCGTCGGCCTCGGGCCAGTCGCGGCGCGCGCGCGCCGCCTGCCGAGCCTCGGCAAGGGCGCGAATCTCCGGCGGCACGACCGACGGCGCCGCTTCGTCGCAAGGCAGCGTGATGCCCCACACCATGAGCAAGGCGCGCAGGCTCGCCGCTGCGGCGGCGGAAAATGCGGCGCGACCGCTCTCAAACGGCTCGAGCGCGCCGAACAATTCGCCGAGCGCGCGGGGTGTGTTCAGGTCGTCGCCGAGCGCGGCAAACGACGCCGCAAACGGCCCGAAGTCCGCCGTCGGCGTTCCGTGCGGCGGAGCCGAGGCGAGCGGGGGCGGGAGGCAAGGGGCTTGACGAGTTTGCTAGGGTGCTCGCTGCCAATGCCCACGCTCCCCGTCGAATCCGCCCTCCTGCTCCCCGCGCCGTCATGCCCGGCGTGCAGCTACACCGTGGTGGAGCTCCAGCGCACCGGCAGGCTCGGCTGCGCGCTTTGCTACGGTATGTTCGCGCCCTTGCTCGCCCCGCAGCTGCCGCTCATGCACCGCGGCACCCGACACCACGGCAAAGTCCCCGCCCGCCTCGCCCCCGAGCAGCGGCGTGCGGTTTTGCGCGAGGCGCTCTCCCGCGCCATCGCCATCGAGGACTTCGAGCAAGCCGCCGCGCTACGCGACGAACTCGCCGCGCTCGCGTGATCGTTTTTTAAGCGCTACTTCCCGCTCCTTCGTTTTGTCCTCGCCCCTTCATCACATCATCCGCCTGCGCGATGTGAGCGTCCGCCATGGTCGCGTCACCGCCCTGCGCGACGTCACCGCCGACCTCCCCTGCGGCCGCTCCATCGCGCTTTGCGGCCCCAACGGCGCGGGCAAAAGCACGCTCCTGCGCGCCCTCCTCGGCTGGCATTCGCTCGCCGCCGGCGAGATCCGCATCGGCGACGCCCACCCGCGCCACGCCTTGCCCCGCCTCGCCTATCTGCCCCAACGCCAGACCATCGACTGGGATTTTCCTCTGCACGTCCGCGCCGTCGTCGAGCAAGGCCGCCTGCCCGCCCTCGGGCTCTTCCGCCGCTTCGCCGCCGCCGACCACGCGCGCGTCGCCGAGGCCCTCGCCGAACTCGACCTCACCGCCCTGGCCGAACGCCCGCTCCACGCCCTCTCCGGCGGACAACAACAACGCGTCTTCCTCGCCCGCGCCCTCGCCCAAGGGGCCGACATCTTCCTGCTCGACGAACCCTTCGCCGGCCTCGACCTGCGCGCCACCGGCGAGCTGATCCGCCTCATCCGCGCCTGGCGCGCGCGTGGCCGCACCGTGCTGGTCGTCGTCCACGATCTCGCCCTTGCCCGCCACCATTTCGACCACGCCCTCCTGCTCGACACCGATCTCGTCTCCGCCGGCCCGCCCGAACTCGCCCTCACCGACGAGCACATCCGCCGCGCCTACCACCTGCCCTCCGCCGCCGACGAGGCCCTGCAAAGCCTCCGCACCGTCAGCTTCCCGTCATGAGCGTCGCCGACTTTTTCCTCGAACCCTTCCGGCACGATTTCATGCGCCGCGCCCTCGTCGTGTCCGCCCTGCTCGGGCTCACTGGCGGTCTGCTCGGCCCGCTCCTCGTGCTCCGCCGCATGGCGCTCATGGGCGACGCGCTCTCGCATTCATTGCTTCCGGGCATCGCCCTCGCCTGGTTGTTCTTCGGCCCCAGCCCGGCCGCCCTCTTCGTCGGCGCGCTGCTCGCGGGCCTGCTCACCGCGCTCGGCGGCGCGGCCGTCAGCCGCCTCACCGTCGTCAAGGAGGACGCCGCCTTCGGCGCGCTCTTCCTCGTGTTTTTCGCCGCCGGCATCGCCTTGTTCAGCGGCCTGCCCACCCGCCTGCCGCTCACCCATTTCCTCTTTGGCAACATCCTCGGCGTATCCGCCGCAGACCTACGCCTTGTCGTCGTCATCGTGCTCGGCACGCTCGCAGCGCTCTTTGTTTTCCGCCGTCCGCTCCTGCTCGAAACCTTCGATCCGTCCTTCCACCGCGCCACCGGCGGTTCCGGCCGCCTCGCCCACCTCGGTTTCCTCACCCTCGTCGTGCTCAACCTCGTCGCTGGTCTGCAGACCATGGGCGTGGTCCTCGTGCTCGGTCTCTTTCTACTCCCCGCCGTAGTCGCCCGGCTCTGGTGCGAGCGCCTCGGCCCGCTCCTCGCCCTCTCGGTCACGCTTGCCTTCACCGCCGCCGCCGGAGGCATCCTGCTCAGCTACCACGCGGGCCTGCCCAGCGGCCCGGCCATCGTGCTCTGCCTCGGCGGCGCCCTGTTGTTGTCCCTGCTCTGCGCTCCCTCCGCCGGCCTGCTTCCACGCGCCTGGGCCCGCCTGCGCCCCTCCGGCCGCGTGCGCTACACCACCGACTGATTTTTTTCTCCACCATGTTGTCCTTCAAAAAACTCCTGCTCGCCGTCGCCGGCCTGCTCCTTCCCGCCTGGCTCGCCGCCGCCGAAACGCCCCTGCGCGTCGTCACGCTGCATCCCATCCTCACCGAGTTCGCCGCCGCCATCGGCGGCGACGCCGCGAATGTGCAGGGCCTCGTTCCCGGCGGCGTGGACCCGCATACGTTTGAGCCCGCGCCCAGACAAGTCGCCTCCGCGCGCGCCGCCGACCTCGTGCTCGCCACCGGCCTCCACCTCGAAGGCTTCCTCGACCGCCTCGCCGCCGGCGAAGGCCGCCCCGACCGCGTTCTCCGCGTCGGCGAGCGCCTGCCCTTCGTGATCACCGGCGCCTGCGACCACGACCATCACGCGGGACACGCCCACGTCCACGGCGAACCCGACCCCCACTGGTGGCACGGCATCCACAACGCCCTTTTTGTCACCGACCTCATCCGCGCCGAGTTCACCCGTCTCCGTCCGGCTGAGGCCGAGGGTTTTTCACGGCGCGCCCAGCTTCTCCAACAACGCCTCTTCGCCCTCCAAGCCTGGGCGGCCGCCGAGCTTCGCGCGCTCCCCCTCGAGCGCCGCCACCTTTTCACCACCCACGATGCCTTCGGCTACCTCGCCCGTGATTTTGGCTTCACCGTGCATCCGCTTGCCGGCCTCAGCACCGAGTCCGAACCCGACGCACGCCGCCTCTCCGCATTGGTGGACGAAATCCGTCGCCTCCGCGTCAAAGCCGTCTTCGCCGAAGACTCCGCCTCCGACCGCCTCATCCAGACCCTAGCCACCGAGACCGGCGTCAAAGTCCCGCCCGCCCTTTACGCCGACGGACCCGGCGCGCCCGGCAGCGGCGTCGAGACCTACGAGCAAATGATGCGGCACAACCTCCGCACCATCATCGACGGACTCAAGCGCCCCTGATTCTTGCGCCGCGTCGGGCAGCCTTCGCCGCGCAAGGCCCCCTCACTTTCCTTTTGCCCCCGGCGCGGCTTCTTGCGCCCATCGACCTTCCTCTCGTCACTCCCGCCATGTCCACTCCCACTCCCGCTCCCGTCGTCCCCGCCCCCATTCCCGTCACCGTGCTCACCGGCTTCCTCGGTGCCGGCAAGACCACCCTGCTCAACCGCATCCTCACCGAGCAGCACGGCAAAAAACTCGCCGTCATCGAAAACGAATTCGGCGAGGTCGGCGTGGACAACCAGCTCGTCATCCAATCCGACGAGGAACTCTTCGAGATGAACAACGGCTGCATCTGCTGCACCGTGCGCGGCGACCTCATCCGCATCCTCGGCCGCCTCATGAAGCGCAAGGACCGCCTCGACGGCATCCTCATCGAGACCACCGGCCTCGCCGACCCCGGCCCCGTCGCCCAGACCTTCTTCACCGACGACGAGATGCGCGCCGCCTTCCGCCTCGACGGCATCGTCACCGTCGTGGACGCCAAACACATCTGGCAACACATCGACGACACCGAGGAGGCCCAGAAGCAGGTCGCCTTCGCCGACGTGCTCATCCTCAACAAGACCGACCTCGTGCCCCCCGCCGAGCTCGACAAACTCGAGGCCCGCATTCGCCAGATGAACGCCGCCGCGCGCATCCACCGCACGCAAAACGCCGCCATCGACCTCGCCCACGTGCTCAACGTCGGCGGCTTCAATCTCTCCCGCGCCACCGAGCTCAACCCCCAGTTTCTCGAACCCGAATACCCCTTCGCCTGGGCCGGCGCCTACGCCCTCCCCGCCGGCACCCACACCCTCGAAATCGGCCACGCCCCCGGCGAGGTTTGCGACCACGATCACTGCGATCACGACCACGGCCATGAAACCCATCGCGCCGAGCACGGCGCGCCCTCCGAAGCCTTGGCGAAGGATGGGCATCACACCCACGACTGCGGCCACGATCACCACCACGAGACGCCCGCCGAGATGGACGTCGTTATCCTGCCCGTAAAATCCCTCGCCGAGTCCGACCTCGTCGCCGCGCGCGACGCCGCCGTGCACGTGTTCTCCGATTGGGAAAACAAAGTCGCCCCCGGCCAACCCGTCACCCCCGGCGCCACCCTCCACCGCCTGCAACTCGTCGAAGGCCACGCCCGTTTCCCGCTCCCCGTCGCCGCCCCCGGCCTGCACCTCGCCTTCGAGCAAAACGGCGAGGTCGCCCTCCACATCGAAGTCATGGGCCAGACGGTGAAGCCCGCCTGGCAACGCGACTACCAGCCGCCCCACACCCACGACGACGCCGTCACCAGCGTCGGCATCACCCAAGCCGGCGACCTCGACGGCAAAAAACTCAACGACTGGATCGGCGCGCTCCTCAAGACCAAGGGCAACGACATCTATCGCTGCAAAGGCGTGCTCGCCGTCAAGGGTTCGCCCAACCGCCTCGTTTTCCAGGGCGTGCACATGCTCTTCGACGCCAAGTTCGACAAACCCTGGGCCGAAGCCCCGCGCGAAAACACCCTCGTCTTCATCGGCAAAAACCTCGACCGCACCGCCCTCACCGAAGGTTTCAAGGCCTGCCTCGCCTAAAAATCATTCTCGTTCTCTTACTCGTTCTCGTTCTCTTCCGCCCTCCCCTCCGTTTCCTCCAGCTTCTCGCGCCTTCCTAGCCTCCCTCCATGAGCGAATCCGATCTCATCGCCCTGCGCGCCCATCAACCCGCCGTCGCCCCTTGGCGCATTCGCGTCGCCGCCTGGGTCGAATCTCCGCGCATCCAGGCCTTCATCGTCGGCCTCATTCTCCTCAACGCCGCCATCCTCGGCCTCGAGACCTCGCCCGAGATCATGGCCAAACACGGCGCATGGCTGAAGATCGCCGACAAAACCTGTCTCGCCATCTTTTGCGTCGAGCTCGTGCTCAAACTCGTGTCCTACCGCAGCCACTTCTGGCGCAGCGGATGGAATTGGTTCGACCTCATCGTCATCGGCTTCGCCCTCGCCCCCGGTGCCGGCCCCTGGGCCGTCCTGCGCTCGCTGCGCGTCCTGCGCGTGCTGCGCCTGCTCACCGTCGTGCCGCAACTGCGCCGCGTCGTCGCCGCCTTCCTGCACTCCATCCCCGGGCTCGGCGGCGTCGTCGCGGTGATGCTGGTGTTTTTCTACACCTCCGCCGTGCTCACCACCAAACTCTTCGGCGAAAGCTTCCCCGAATGGTTCGGCAACATCGGCGCGAGCTTCTACACCCTGTTCCAGATCATGACGCTGGAGAGCTGGTCCATGTGCATCGTGCGGCCGGTGATGGAGGCCTATCCCCTGGCCTGGGCGTTTTTCGTGCCCTTCATCGTCATCGCCACCTTCACCATTCTGAATCTCTTCATCGGCATCATCGTCTCCACCATGCAGGAACTGCGCGAGGAGGAGGCCCGCTCTCCCATCCCCGATTCCCGCGCCGAGGCCCTCCTCGCCCGCCTCGAGACCGACCTCGCCGAACTGCGCAAACAACTGCGCAAAGAGTAGCCCGGAGCGGCGACGTCCCCGTCGCCGGACGGGACGCAGTCCCGCCAAAGAAAACTGACGAGCGCGCTCACACGCGTCCGCCGGCGGGGACGCCGCCGCTCCTTCCACCCGCACAGGGTTTCATCACCCCCGCGCCAGCGCGCACGCCCCGTGTTCACTTATCCACGACACCGCGCCGCTTGCCGCGCCACAATCGCACGATCCCCCACCCCGCCAGCCCCGCTACGGCCAGCGCGCCCAGCGCCCAGGCCGCCTGTCCGAAATCGCGATCCAGCATCGATTCGCCCAGCACGATGAACCCCGCCGCCCACACCATCGTCACCACGAACGACAACCAAAAATACACCGCGAACGACACCCCCGACAGCGCGATCAGATAGGTCTTCAAAAAAGTCGGCGCGCCCCGGGCGCGAGTTTAACCAGCAACGCGAAACGCATCGCCCGACCGCCCTCCAGCGTGGGCAGATCATAACGCGTTTTCCGCAGCAGAGATTCCAGCCACCCCTTCAATCCGCTGTGCGCGATCCAGTAGCAGAGGAGGAGATTCAGCACCAGGCTAAGCGCCGACCCGGCCAGCCCTCCGACCACGCCAAACAAAATCCCGGCCAACACATAGAACGGCGTCGTCGGCACCCCGAAGGCCGGCAACACCGCCAGCGCCGCGAAAAAAGGAAGCGGCCCCGCCTCCTCCTTCCAGGCCATGAACGCCGCGTAGTCCCAGTGTATCCACAAAAGCACGACAAACGCCGCGACCGCCGTCGTCCCGCCCGCCCGGATGACCATACCGCGACGCCGTCGCGCCCCGCGCTCCGGGGCGGCGTGGTCGGGGGTCGGGTGCGGATCTTTGCCAGTCATTCCACGCGACCGTGAAGCGTCCGGCGTCCCGCCCCAAGTCTGGATTCACGTCCGCCGCGCCCGCACTCCCGGGCTTGCGCGACCCGACCCCGCTCGCACGCTCCGCGTCCATGCAGTTGAACAAAACCTGGGCCGCCCCCATCGACGATTACGTGATCGACCTAGCCTGGTCGCCCGACGGCGCGCTTCTCGCCGCCGCCTCCCAAGCCGGTCCCCTGCACCTCTTCGACGGCCCCACCGGCGAGAACCCCCGTGAACTCCCCGGCCACCAAGACGGCGCCAACTGCCTCGCCTGGCAACCCGCCCCCGACCGTAGCGGAACGGCGGAGCCGTTTCGTTCCGTCCTCGCCAGCGGCGGCCAGGACGGCGCCGTGAAATTCTGGGACGCCGCCGCCGCCCAACACCTCGCCACCGCCGCCCTCGGCTCCGCCTGGATCGAGCAAATCACTTGGCGCCCCGCCGCCTCCTCCGAACGTAGCGGAACGGCGGAGCCGTTTCGTTCCCTCCTCGCCGCCGCCTCCGGCCGCGACCTCGTTTTCCTCAACGCCGACGCCTCCGTCGCGCACCGCTTCAAGCCCGCCCCCAAGACCCTCTCCGCCCTCGCCTGGCACCCGCAGGGAGGCGCGCTTGCCGCCGCCTACTTCGGCGGCGTCTGCCTCTGGGACGCCGACGACCACATCGCCCAAAAGGAATTTCCCTACGCCAACGGCATCGCCACCCTCGCCTGGTCCCCGCCCGACGGCCGCTGGCTCGTCTCCGGCAACGGCGATCCCTCCGTCCACCTCTGGCTCCCCGAAGAGGACCAGGAATTCCACATGAGCGGCTACGAGACCAAAGTCCGCCAAATCAGCTTCGACCACACCGGCCACAAACTCGCCACCACCGGCGGGCAGGACGTCTGCGTATGGGACTGCTCCGACGAAGGCCCCGAAGGCCGCGAGCCCGTCATGCTCCCTCACGACGCTCCCCTTACTGCCGTCGCCTTCCAAAACAAACACGGCCTGCTCGCCGCCTCCAGCCGCGACGGCGTCCTTCAACTCTGGAGCCCCGAACGCCCCAGCCCCCTTCGCGCCACCGTGCAAATGCCCGCGCCCGCCACCAAACTCGCCTGGTCCCCCGACGACGCCTACCTCGCCGTCGGCAACGAAAAAGGCGTCATCTACGTGCTCCGCGTCGAAGCCTGAATCACGCCCACACCGCGAACATCGCCCCTCCCGCGTTGACACCTCTGAGACTCACCTGAGACTCACCCGCCGTGAGCAACGAAACCACCGACACCGCCGAAGCCGCCCGCATAAAATTCCGCAATCACCTCGCGACCCACGGCCTGCGCGTGACCAACCAGCGCCTCGCCATCTTCGACGCCGCCTTCGGCCACAAGGAGCACTTCACCGCCGAGGACCTGCTCGCCCTCGCCCGCGCCATCGACGACTCCGTCTCCCGCGCCACCGTTTACCGCACCCTCCCCCACCTCACCGGCAGCGGCGTTCTCCGCGAGGTCGATATCGGCAAAAACCTAAAATACTACCTGCCCGACGCCGACAGCTCCGCCCAGGTCGCCCAAGTCATCTGCGTGGACTGCGACAAGATTTTCGAGATCAGCGCCCCCTTCATGTCCTGGTATGGCAACACCGTGTCGTCGAAACTCGGCCTCACCCCCGTCTCCCAACGCCTCCAAGTCAGCGCCAAGTGCGACGCCCTGAAAGCCGCCGGCGTCTGCAAGCACCGCGCCGCCTGATCTAGGCGAGCACACCGTATGTCGCCTCCGGGCGGCGTTTCCCTTTGGCCTGAAACATGCACCATGCATCGTCCCGCCATGCAACCAAGTCTCCTCCGCCTCCTCGCCCCGCTTGCTCTACTCCTTGTAGGCCTGAGCGTAAGCTCAAATGCCGCCCACGCCCGCGCCGCCGAGGCCCGCCTCGTCTCCGGCCCCATGCTCGGCTACCAGACCCACCGCGAGGTCGCCATCTGGCTCGAAGCCGAAAACGCCCGCGAAATCTCCCTCACCTACACCCGCGCCGCCACCTCCGACTCCGCGCCCGTCACCAGCGCCGAACCCGCGCCCGTCACTATCACCCTGCCCGCCCCTGCGCCCTCCCCCGCCGGCGGACAACCCGTCAAATTCATCCTCGGCCCGCTCGCCATGGGCGCGAGCTACACCTACTCCGTCGCGCTCGACGGCGTCACCATCGAGCGACCCTACCCGCTCACCTTCAAAACCACCGACCAGCACGAATACCGACGCGCCGCGCCCGATTTTTCGTTCCTCCTCGGCTCTTGCGCCTTCTTCAACGACGCCCCCTACGACCGCCCCGGCCGCCCCTACGGTTCCGGCAGCGAAAAGATCTGGGCGAGCATGGCCGCCAGCGGAGCCGATTTCATGCTCTGGCTCGGCGACACCCTCTACCTGCGCGAGGCCGACTTTTCCTCCGCCTCCGGCATCTGGTATCGCTACCGCACCGATCGCGCCACGCCCGCTCTCCAGCCCTTCCTCGCCGCCATGCCCCACTACGCCACGTGGGACGACCATGAGTTCGGCCCCAACAACGCCAACGCCCACTGGCCTCTCGCCCCCGTCGCCCGCGCCGCCTTCGAAGCCTACTGGCCCAACCAGTCCTTCGGACACCCGCGCGACCCCATGGCCATCAACCATCGCTTCACCTGGGCCGACGCCGTTTTCCTCCTGATGGACAACCGCACCCACCGCACCGATTCCACCCTGCCCGACACCCCCGAGTATCAGAAAACCCAATACGGCGCCGAGCAGATGGCGTGGCTAAAGCAGCAGCTCGCCTCGCGCAACGAGAGCGGCGAGCGCCGCCACCGCAAACTCACCGTCATCGCCACCGGTAGCCAGTTTCTCAGCCAGCGCTTCTACCCCGGCTCCGAGGACCACCATCGATTCCAGGCCGAGCGCGAGGAGATCCTCGACTTCATCCGCGACAACAAGATCGGCGGCGTGATTTTTCTCTCCGGAGACGTGCATTACTCCGAGGTTCTTCGCCGCGAAGGCAAGCTGCCCTACCCGCTCTACGAGTTCACCAGCAGCTCCCTCACCGCCGGCGTCCACAACCGCCCCCTCGACGCCAACCCCGAGCGCGTGCTCGCCGTGCAGCAAAACAACTACTCCCGCATCGCCCTCTCCGGCCCGCCCTCCGCCCGCATGCTCACCTTCACCGTGCACGACGAATCCGGCACCGAACTCGCCCGCCACGCCATCAACCTCGCCGACCTCGCCTGGCCCGCCGAGCCGACCGATTGATCGCCGCGAAACGCCTGGCGTCGTCGGTGGCGTGACACCCGCACGCGTGCGCCTTTGACGCATCAAAGGTAGGGCGTGACCGCTGGGCGCGCCGGTTCGGCGGCGATCACCTGAGATCGAGCACGGCGAGCCCAGCGGTCTCGCCCTACCTTCAGCCAAAGCTTAGCCGTAGAAACGGCGGTCGAATCGGGTCGTCTCGCACAACCTGTTGGCAGCCTGCCGCCCGCGTCATCCGCTCGATGCACCCTCCAGATGCACCTCGGGATTCCGCGAGCGCCATTCAGCTCAACATCTTAAGCGATACTCCGCCGCTCGACCGCCGTTTCTAGGCTTAGGGGGGACTGATGCTACTTCCCGATGCCGAAGGCGCGGAAGCCGATCGCGCGCAGCTTCGCCAGGTCGGTGATATTGCGACCGTCGAGGATGAACGCCGGCTTCGGCATGCCCGCGTAGATCGCCGCGTAGTCGAGCGTCTTGAACTCGTCCCACTCGGTCACGATGGCGATGGCATGCGCGCCCGCGCAGGCCTCGGCCGCGCTGGCCGCGACGGTGAGGCGCGGATTGGCCGGCGCGCCCTTGCCGCAGACGTCGTTGAAAATCTCGGCCGCCGGCACCTTCGGATCGTAAACCACCACGTTGGCGTGCTCCGCGAGCAGATCGCGGCACACGCTGATGGCCGCCGTCTCGCGGGTGTCGTTGGTATCCTTCTTGAACGCGAAACCCAGCACCGCGATGCGTTTGTCCGCGACCGTGTTGTAGAGCGCCTTGACGATGCGCGCGGCGAAGCGGCGCTTTTGCCAGTCGTTCA
>CAZOGV010000074.1:0-12542 GCA_964579225.1 uncultured Akkermansia sp.
AGGGATCGCTTAATGGCTGGATGAGACCGGCACTGGGGTTGGGTGAGAAGCCGGCGATCTCCAACCCACGGAGTTGCTTGACGCACTCCAGGGTGCTGCCGGCGTAGGCGCAAGGGTCCTCCGGTGCTCGGTAGGCGCCGTAGAAGGCCTCGCACGCGACCTGGCCGCCCTTTGCGGCGCGAACGGCGGGATCGGAGCAGATGTACTGCTCAGCAGTGGATTGGTCCTCTTGCTGGGCTGCACAGGCGGATACCAGCACCAAGAGGCCCGCAGTCATGATAGCTAGCCTCATTACCCCCTCCCATCCGTGATGGCGGGCCGACCGACCCTGGGGAATCATGGTAGTCTGGACTACTTGGACGGTTCAACGCATAGTTGCTCCACCATAGTGGCGCGTGCATAATCATCCCGGGTCGTGGAGGTGCTATTGTCGGCGGTGCTCTGCAAAGTGTTCGACCTAGTCCTTGCCGGCTTACCGGCGGAGGTTCGGCATGAGGTTTCTCGCGGCGCTCGTTGCAACGGCGGTGGTTGTTGCACCTCTGGGGACAGCAACGGCGCAGAGCCTTTTCACAGTGGCACGCGAAGCGCTCTACGCGCCGACTTTAGTTGACGGCACCCTGCTTCACGCCCTATGCAAACAGGGTGGCCATGACTACAACGAGTCGAATTGCTACGGCTTCGTCGCCGGCGTAATGGAGACCACATCCATAAACATTAGGGCTGGCCACGAAGCCGCCATTTGCGTTCCCGATAGGGTATCGTTGACACAGATGGTGGACGTCGTCGCCGCCTACGTGTCCAAGAACGCAACCGCACGCCATCTTTCCGCCGCGTATCTGGCAACAGAAGCAATGCGGGAGGCTTTCCCATGCTAAGGGGGGTTCCCCGCTTGCGTCGCAGTCATGTTCTTCCTGGTAGCCTGCGCTAACGAGCAGCAGTCAGCCTGCATGACGGACGAAGAGATTGCCGCCTACCGAGTGGAGACAGGTACCATGCTGAATGACGCGGCGCTCAGGGCAGGATGCCAGCAGAGTGACGTAGCGCCTGGTCCACATGACACGACCCAAAACTTCGAAGCAGAGGCCAAGGATGTCGAAGGCATCAGCACTGGGGACGCCGGCCATTTCCTGAAGGCTCTCTGGAACGCCGGTTCCTGGGGGCCTTGGGTTAATATCTTGTAGAGTGCAGCTCGGGCTCTCCAGAACGCGCTCGTTAGCCGCAGATTCGAGGCCAACATGTCCAAAATAGACGCGGGCAAAAACAGATCGCCTTTGGATCTGCTCAAGTTCGCAGGAGGGTGGGCGCTCTTCTCATTCACTACCGCGCTTGCGATCTCGGCCATTCTTATGAATGCAGGAGCTGCAACTCCAAGCGACATATGGGCAGTGTTAGTTGGGCTTTATCGTGGCATAGCGTCGTTCATTTTCGGAGGCCTGGCGTCATTAATCCCATTTCATTGGTTCGAGATTACGCAGGAGGACAGCGACTGTCTTGCCGCCATCGCACTAGTAACCATCCCACTGTATGCTCTATTCGGCAGAGGCGGGTTGGCGGGATTCTTACTCATCTATTTAGTCATTTTTATTGGATTTGGAGTCAATTTTCCGACCGTGCCCTCTCTGCTTGGCATTTCTTTCCAAATATGGATGGTACTGGTAGTGTTTGCCGGGAATGTCTTTATCGCGTGGAGAGATAAACAGTTGTGGCGCTACATGCGCAATTTCGTGGGCGCAGGCGTCATACTAGTCGCGTTGATGGCCACCGGTTTCTTCGAAATCCAGGGGCTCGACCCGGGCAGCCAAGCACATAATCCAACCGTAACCCCTGCCGATCCCTAAGAGCTTTTTTGGAGTCTGATCCCGGCGCCCCCGCCGTTCTCAGGCACCAGCATAGCCCCCCGCTCCTTCAGGGCTTCCCTGATCGCTTGGTAGACAGCCTGCGTGCTGGAACCCCTGGCGCCCGGCAGGCCGTCATCAGCTTCCATCCGCTTGATTGTGGACTCCGCGACGCCTGAGGCCTCCGCCAGCTCCCGCGTTGACCAGCGCAGAAATCCGCGCGCCATTCTGATCTGAGATCCTGTTATCACTTCAAAGTGACCTTTTTTGGTTCATAAATGGACCGAAATAGCTTGATATCGTTTCCATAGTGAACTAAATTAGCTCACAAGAGAGATGATTTCAACAAGTGGGACACCCACCATGGACCGCAGCAAGCTCTTCAATGCCGCCTGGATTGCCGCCCGCCGCGGTGCCGCGACCTTCGGCGGCTCGCCTCGGCAGTACTTCCGCCTGGCGCTGGTCTTCGCCTGGGAGGCCGCCAAGGCCCCCAAACCGGCGGCCCGTGACTGGCATGAAGGGCGCTCCATCCCCTGCCTGTCGCAGGAGCAGCGTGACCGGATCCGCGTCCAGACCGACGAGGACATAGCCCAGGTGATCGCTCTCGCCAAGGCCGCCGGCATCGCCCGTGGCCGCAGCTATGCCGGTTCCTGGATTGGCCGGTGAGATTTCCAACCAAGGGGAGTACACGAAATGCAGAAACTGAATCGACGTGCCGCGATGACCGCGCTTGGTGGCATCGTCGCCGCAATGCCGGGCGTTGCGCTCGCAGCCAAGCCGGCGAAGTCAGATATGGAGGACGACCTTCGCATGCTCATCACGGAACTGCGGAGGGAGAACCCGCCGGAGGATCTGTGGAAGTGGAAGGACGGGCGCCAGGAGGCGGACTGGTTCACCTATGGCCAGCACAAGACCAACGAGCTGATCGCTGTTCGGCTGGAGCGTCTGTTGAAGGTGGGGGGCTGACAGATGCAGGCTCTCCATCCCCAAGAGGATCGGCGCAGCGCAGCTATTGCGAAGCTGGCCGAAGTGTCCAAGCATCTGCAGGCCAGCGCGGCAGCGGTGACTAACCGGCTGGTGCGCCTTGCGGGCAATGACTATGCATCGCCGCAGAAAGCGATTGCCAGTCTCGCAGTCTATCAGAATTCCGGCCTGCTGTGTGCGGATGAAGTGCTGGAGGCGGAGGCCCTGTTGCGAGGGGAGCCGCTGACAGCGACGGCCGAGCGCAACCGAGAGCGCCAAGGGCGCGATACCGTGACGGCCGCCCGGCAAGTCCTGCACGGCGAGGGCTTCATCGAGATCCCGGGCAGCACAGAGAAAGCCCGAGTCTTGGCCCGCTTTATCATTCTGGAATTGGGCCGGATGAGCGAAGCGGAGTTAGACGCGCTGCACGACGAATTGGCAGAGCGCAGGAAGGTGAAGCCCCGCAACCGCAGGGTTGGACCGCGCCAGAAGAGGGCGGCCCCGGCCTCCTTCTTTCGCGTGATAGAGGGAGGGTGCGGCCAATGACCAAGACGCCCGACGCAGTCGGCGAAGAACAGCGACGCGATGCCGCCTTCGCCCTGGAGGAGTTGTCCAAGCGCCAGCAGCGTGCGGCCGTGAGCAACCTGCAGCGATCGATCTATCTGCGGACGGATGACCCAGCATCGCACCAGCGGGCCCTGGCGAGCCTGCGGCAGTCCATCGGCCACAGAGTGCCGGGATGGCAGGAGATGCTTCTGGCCGTGTCTCTCCTGACCGGGGAGAGCCTGGAGGATCTGGAGCAGAAGGCGGAGAGCGGCGGCAAGGTTCGGCCTTTCATCGATGGCATCGCCATGACCTCGGACGAATTGGCGATGCTGCGGCTGTGGCGCAAATCGCGGTCTAGTCGGCGGGAGGAGGCGCTGGCGGTGATGGAGATGGGGCAGACCGCCGAGGGCGGGGCTGCCGACGAGGAAGAGGGACGCCGGGAGGGCGAGGCCGAGGAACGCATGCGCACCGCCATGATGGTGCGCACCATGAGGGAACCCTTCCGCGTGATTGCCGGAGGTCAATCGATAGAGGGGTGAGTCGTTCTCAGTCGTGACTCGGGACTGCGAGCCCCTCAAGATCGCGAGAATCTGCTCCCCATGCACCGCGTGGTTGCGCGGGAGCCATAGCGAGTGCATTATCATTGGTTGAAGGGCCGGTGGGAAAATCCCGATATAGGCCGTAAAGTGGGAGGCAGAAGCATGGCTATCGCATTCAACAAGAGTTTGGCGGAGGGCCTTGAGCGCTTCAACACAGAGATCCGGAACAAGAGCATTCCAGGATTTGACCGTGACCCTACTGCCGCCGCCAAGTCCTTTCTGAAGGACCACCACGTAGAGGTGCCCGACCCAGAAACGTTTCATGTGCACGTGATAAAAGCTAACGAGCCGCTGCCTCAGGAGCCGGCGCGGGCAACCATAGACAGATACATTTACGTGTACCGGGAAAGCGGCCTCTTCGAATTCAAACTCGTGCCGGGTTCCCCTGATGGCGATGATGACATGATGAAGAATCCTACGGGGGCATGTGCTTGCTGTAACTGCTGCGTGCTCGTTTTCTAGCGATTGCGCTTTGGCATCACCGACCGGATAAAGTCGCCGAAGCCGCAGGTTCCAGTAGAATTGCCCAGTCGAGTAGGATGCGCTAACACAGCGGGGAACACTGCTGATGCGGCGCCCGGTCTCGCCGTATTTGGTAAGGTCTGCTGTGAGTGCGTTTATCAGCTCGTCTTGTTGGCTCACCTATCCAGTAGACAAGGCGGTAGGGTCGCCAAAGAACGACAGGCCGGAGCTTATTGAGCCTTTGGATTCCGCTCCGCAGGCGTGACCCATCCCGCGCCGGCCGCCGGTGGCATGCTCCATCCGTGGCGGATCTCCCCCGGCCTGTGTCCGCACATGGTGCACCGCAGCCGCCCCGACAGGCTGGACAGCTCCAGGTCCCCGTAGCGCGCCATGAGGGCCCACACGTCCACATCGCGGCCCCGGGTGTGCACCGGGCACCGCCAATCCCCGCAGTACGCCGTGAGCCTGTCCTGTGGCCCTAGCTTGGACAGCCGTTCTATGATGGTTGAGCCCATGCGCAAAGGGGAGCGCGGGGGCCTGTGGATAGTCAAGCAGGACGGGGAGAGCGAATGCCGCGGCCGAAATTCCAGTGGTCTTGGTCAGTCTTCCTGAGGCAGTTCTGCATCAGCTTCTGCGGACTCCTCGCGGTGTTCGTCTTGGCCTTCCTGGTGTTGACGCTCTTCGCCGATACCTCTTCGGCAAGCTTTGGAACCGCCATGACAGGATTGGCGTTCGCGGTCCTTTGCTCCGCTGTCTACGGCACAAGCAGGGGCGAGGAAGCAGTGCGGGATTGGCGGAATGCACAGAGTGACCACCAATCGAGCGGCAGGCAGGGGCACCTCGGCCAGTGATCACCGACTTGGACATTTACCGCTCCGCCGCAGTGCTGATCAGGGAGCGCGGAGAGGACGCTGCCCTGGAGGCCGCCGGCAGGGCAGACGCCATGCGGGAGAAGGGAGACCTGGAGGGCCAGGCGGTGTGGAAGCGGTTATTGGCGGCGGTCAAAGAGTTGCAAGCGCGGGAGCGGCCGGAAGGCGTGTCACGGCATTGATGCGGCTGCTCCGCCCATACAACGGACAGGTTCCGGCTCCGTCATAATCGCCGGGGCCGATCAACGCTTCTTGATCCAGAGTGTTGCGAGTATTGCTGCCAAAAGCACGTTAGTGATGTCACGACCGTCGAGTGCTGGCAGATAGGGCACCGCGTCTTCATAGGCTAGGTACCCGATGGCAATTGTGGCAGCGCCGGCGGTGCCAATAACTATGGCTGCCCAGGCGACACCGAGGTAGCTCACGATTCGCGGCAGTACGCCATCGCTTCGGTCGCCGAGGCGAGCCAGCACCAATCCGACGGCCAGTGCTGCAATCCAGATAGCACCAAAGGTAAGCCAGCCTGTCATGCGCCCCCCCCAAATGCTGGGGCTGATGGATTAGGCTGCTACAGACCGCACCTGCTGGCACTGACAACGTGTCCACCGATTGGTCTGCCATTAGCGTCCACGTAGCTTTCTTCAATCACCGCGCCCGCGCGCATGAGCGTGATGAAGGGCGCGTATCCGCAGACGCTGGCGTCTATCTGCGACCTAAACGAATCGCCGATGGTTACGTGATCGAGGGTGACCACGAATGTTCTCTGTAGACGAGAGCCACTAGCATTAACCGCTGAAAGCGTCGTTACTTCGTCAATGGCGATGGGGAGCTGTGTCATCGACGCCATCATCCTGAGAGTCTCTTCCAGGCCTTTGGTCTGAATCGCGATGGCAATTTGGTCTTGCATCGATGCGGACTGTGGGGATTGCTCAAGTTGCAGTTTCAGGTACGTAGTGAGGCCAGCTCCGAGAACAAGCAACGCAAACCCAGTGAGCACTCCGGTGCCGCCGGACAGTAGAGAGACCACGGGCAAGCGGTTGGCTGAAGCTGCATTCCGCGACTGCTTTAGCAAGAGCCACAGATTGGCTAGCGGGATCACAGACAAAAGTGCGTGGCGCACAGTCCCAAAGCCATCACGCGCTCTCGCAAGGGCAATCACGCCAAGGAAGTATCCAAGTGCCGCCCTAACCAGAAGATCTGCGACCAAAAGGAGCCAGAGAAAGCCGTGGGTGGCAGCCTGCAGAGCGAAGAGCCAGACAAAGGAGAAGGCCGAGCCGAAAACGTACAGAAGCGCCGCTAGGGCAAAATACGGTGCGCGTTGCAGCTCGTCGCGCCCGCCTGATCGAGCAAGAAGTGCGATGACGAATCCAACCAGGAAGACACCAATGCTAATCGCATTAATCTCATCTTCGCTCTTGCTTACAAATTGAATCGCGAGATCTTCCATGGCACTGTCCCCCCATATATCGCCATCCAGCCTCTGCCATTTACTGGCCGCGCTCTGATGATTCAGCCCTTGGACGATGAAATGTTGTTGGCGGCCGCCACGAACTCTTCTTCCCTCTTTAGGGCGCGGGCACGAGCCGCACGGTCCTCGCAGCTGTATTCAGCGACGAGGCTCACGCCCCTGAGGGCCGCATCCACAATGTCCTGCTTCCGGGCGGTCCGCCCTTCGATCTCTCCCAGATCGCTTGCGGCATGGGCGAAGAGGTCCCGGATGGTCAATTGATCGTCTGCATAGGTCAGAAGCTTGGTGACGAGCCGCATCTGATCGGCAGCGCGATCAACGGCCAGGGCGGGGTTTGATGATGCGCCGATTGCGCGAAGAAGGTCCCGGACGACCTCTGTGAACTGCGAGCAGATGAAGTCCCTGTTGGCATTGGCCTTCAGATAGGCCTCCGTCAGATCCTCCTCCATCACCCCCTCTTCTGGCTTGCCCCGCCGCGCCGGCGTCACTGCAATTCAAAACCCTGCCGCGCTCAGTGTCACCAGAAAAACTACCTGTAGACACAGTCGCGCCGGTAGCGCTTCAATAGAGGCAAGCAACCAGAACAGGGGGAGGGGATGCTTCGGGCAATCCTGTTGGCTGCCTTGCTGGCCCTTGGTTGGGCTACAGCAAGCGCTGCCGCCGATCTGGCCGGCACCCAAGCCGGAGCCAACTACGGCGCCCCATACAATGGTACCGCTTGCGATACAGCGCCGGCAGTGGGCCAGGTCGCGATCACCGACACTGCGCAGGGCCAGTGCGGGCCGGTCGTCATCAACCAGTCCCCTCGCGTCCTCCATGACAGCCTGCAGTTCGCCCAGCGGTGCTGCAAGGTCTGCAAGAAGGGCAAGGCTTGCGGCAACTCCTGCATTAACCGCAGCTACACATGCCACCAACCGCCGGGATGCGCCTGCGATGGGTAGCGGAGGATATTGGCCTCCCCTGGCACTCGCCCTACTAATGTTGGCGATCGCCACCGTAGCCGCGTCCCCCACTGAGGCGCAGGACAAGGTCTGGGTAACGGCCGATACGGTCAACCGACGCTCGTGTCCTGATACAGCGTGTCCAATTGTTGGCCGCCTCTACTTCCGAGAAGCCGCCGAGGCTCTCGAAAGGCACGGGAACTGGGTTCGAGTATCGAAGTACTACGTAGACCCTGGTTGTGCCTTCTCTGGACGAGCAGACTATGTCCGAGAAGGCGATCGTTCGTGCAGCCAACACCACGGCTATCGAGCTGATGGCGCCTTCGCGGAATGGATTCATGCCGACTTTCTGTCAGCCGTCAGGCCCAAACCTAAGCCGCAGCCAAAGTTCACTGCCGAACTGATGGACCCCCGCATACAGGGCATTCCCGAAGTGGGCGAAGGCGGCAACACGGAGCGCGACATTCTCATCCTCCGGAAAGGAGCCCTGAAGCTCCTCAAATCCGGGAGATGCAGCCTCATCGAGTACGGGGATAGAAGCACCAACAGACAGGGCTACTACTTCGTCTATTGTGGCAGCTCGCAGAACATCTATTTTACGGCCGCTGATGTTGAATAGGCTGGCGATTGCGGGCGCGCTTGCCGGTCTGCTCGTGCTGCACGCCGCTCCCGCAGAGGCTTTCTGCTATGCGCCGAGTCCACCAGATGAGCCGTGGGGCTCCGCCCCTACCGCACCGTACTGCGGAAGCTATGGCGATCTCTCAGGTTGCTCGGAGTGGGAGGTGGACGGCTATCGTGACGATGTGGAGCGCTGGCTAGAGGAAATGCGGCAGTACGCCTCTGACGCCGAGGATTTCGCCAACGACGCCATCGAGTACGCCAACTGTGAATCCAGGCGGGTGGTGGACGAATGGAATTCCTTCGTGGGTCAGTAGGCCGCCATGTGGCGCTTTCTCTTCGGGCTGGCAATCATCGGCTGGTTTGTAGTCGGAACCCCCACAAGAGACGTGGCCGACTGGCTATGGGCCGATGATGCTGCACTGTGGGAGACGGTAGACGCGTTCTATTACCCAGACCGCTCCGACCTTACCCGCGATGTCAGGCAGTTCGACTTGGACAACGTCGATGGGTGCCGTAGCTGGGTTTACTCCCAGGCCCACGCGCACAACGATGCTGGGATGACACGAGGAGACTACGAGTGCGGAGTAGGCTACATCGAGTCGCTTGGTCTCGGGCTGCGGGTGTACCGCACGACGGTAAGATGAGGTTGGCCGACAAATGCATCTCGTCACTAAGTGGGGCGTCAAACAACCATGAAACGGGACATGGACCTTGCCCGGCAAATCCTCTTTGCTATCGAGGAAAGCAATCAGGACCCAATCGGATGGATCAGCATCAAGATTCCCGACCGTGATGCAAGGGACGTCTCGTATCACGTTCAGATCCTTTCTGAGGCTGGGCTGATTGAAGCTAGGGACCTGAGCTCCAAGTCTGGCTACGAGTGGAAGCCTACTCGGCTCACGTGGTACGGCCACGAGTTTCTTGATGCCGCCAGAAGCGACACGCTTTGGGAGCGGGCCAAGGCGCTGACATTGAAGGAGACGGGCGGACTTAGCCTCGACTTTCTGAAGGCAACCCTCATCCAATTGGGCATGAACGCGCTGGGCCTGAAGGGCTAGCTGCTCGTCACCACCGGGAGGCACCATGTCTGACGACATCGCGACAGAGCTGGTCAAGAAGCTGCCGGCAGAAAAAATATATGACGACGCCGTTAGTCCTGCCGCGAGGGAGGTTGGTTCATTTGGCGCCGATCTCTTGAAGACTGTCCGCCTTGCTCTGTTTCCATTCCAGTTCGCCGCCGCCGCTCAAGATCGGCTCCGCGATTTCATCGACAGGTCTGTGCGGCGTGTTCCGGACGAGAGACGGATAGCTCCGCCACCTCAGATCCTTGGCCCGGTGCTTGAGGGCATCCGTTACGAGCCAGAAGGCACGCCTATCGATGACATGTTCAGCGCACTGCTTAGCGCTTCTATGGATAGCGAGAGGGTGGACAAGGCGCACCCCGCATTCCCGCGACTGATCCAGCATCTGTCGCGGGATGAGGCAGTTATACTGCGGGAACTAAGTGCGAGGAGCTTCACCACTATCTCGACTTTTGATGTCAATCCTGCGGCACGGCAAGACCCACTGCAACCGCCGTGGATCAATTTTCAGGTTGAGAAGGAGCTAGGCTTTCCGGTCGACGCCCTGTTCTTTCCGGACAGGTTCCAGTTTTTCGTGAACCACCTATACCATCTTGGCCTAGTGCATTTTCGAGAGACGCGTCCTCAAGAGCGGATACCTCCTGGAATAGAAAAGCAGACGGGAACCAGAAAGTTCGAGATATTTGAACTCCAGCAGCTGGGGCGCGCTTTGACGGACGCATGCAGGCTGCAAGTAGACTGAATTGCCTCAGCGTTGCCCCCGTCGCCATTCTTCGGGATGCGTAAACTTGCCGGACCATATGCCGCGCCGCTCCACATTGGCCTCATCCTCCGCGCCGGCATAGTCTCTGCTGTAGCGCGTATAGGCGACCGCCCAGCCCTGCCGGACAAGCCAGTCGTTGAGGTCGACCCCACCGGCGAAGCAGACCGCGACGATGCGGGCGTAGCGGTCGATGTCCCGCTCCTCGCACGAGACCGTCTGCTGGCCGATCATGTCGCTCAGTGCCAGCGCAGCCTTCTGTCCACAGCGGTAGTTGCGGCCGGCCGTGTCCTGGCATGTCTGGCCGCTCTCGGGGGCATCGATGCCGTGCAGGCGTATCCGGTGCTCGCGGATGCGGATTGTGTCGCCATCCGTCACCGTGGCGCGACCGACGATGTCGCCAGCGGCGGCCGATGCGCCCTCCCCCTGCCTGGCGCCCGGCAGGTCGACTTCAAGCAGCTCCACGGCGGCAAGGGCGGACACGGTCGTGAGCACGATGACCAGGGAAAGGAGCCTGAGCATCTGCGATTTGGGCTTCCGCAGGCGGCGCTGTCGTCCCCGGGGCCTGCCAGTCGGGAACTGCATTGTTGTCCTACCGCGCCTGGCCACGTGACACCGCCCCCCCCTCGGCAGTCTGGATCCTGAGCCTTTTACCCGGCAAAGCGGCGGCGCGCTTGACCTAAATTCGTTGCGACCCTGTAATGAATTGTGCCCCGCGACGGGCTCTGAAATCAACACGACGCAGGCGACCGCATGCCCATTTCCAACGTGAAGCGAGAGGCTACCAAGGCTGAGCTGGAGGCCATCGCCAAGCGCACTCCCAAGCAACAGGCCCTCATCGACAAGTGGCGGGCCGACAAACCGTTAAAGGTGGGGCCGGTCGTCGACCGCGCCTGCCGGCCACAGACCGACGATCACGAGCTATGGTTCGCGGAGCTGGCCGAGATGCTGGGGACCAGTAGCCCCGAGTTCATGGCCATGATCCTCGACCAGGCATCCACTACGGCGCCCCTTGCCACGCCAGAATCCGGGATCAACGCGGCGATGGCCTTCATCAAGGACATCGACCCGGAAGGCCCGCTGGAGGCGGCGCTTGCCGTCCAGATGCTGGCTACCCACCGGGTGGCGATGGAGCAGCTACGCCGTTCCGTCCTGCCGGAGCAGCCCACTGAGGTTGTCAACATGACCATCAGCCGGGCAAACAAGCTGCTGGGCACTTTCACAAGGCAGGTGGAGGCCTTGGCGGCCCTGCGTGGCAAGACAACCCAGCAGAAGGTAACTGTAAAGCATGTTCACGTTCACGAGGGCGGCCAGGCCATCGTCGGCAACGTCACCCCGGCACCCGGGGGTAGGCAGAAATCCAGGAGAAAACCCCATGCAGAAGCCCTTACCCATGCACCTGAGCCCACGCTGCGGAGCGAAGGCGAGGACACGGAACGGGGAGCCGTGCCGGTCGCCGGCAATGGCCAATGGCCGGTGTAGGATGCACGGCGGCAAGTCTACCGGCGCCCCCAGGGGCGAGGACCACTATGCCTATCGGCATGGCCTCTACACCAAGGAGGCGGTTGAGGAGCGGCGCCTGGTGCGGGAGTTGCTATCGGCGGCCAGTGACACCCTCCGCGAGATATCGTAGGCCCCATTGGCGCGCCAGACTCGCACCTAGAGGGCACTCCTCAGGATGCTGCAGGCACCGAACTCCCTCCGCCGACGCCAGCGGAATGTCCACCGTCAGTGTGCGAGCTAGTTCGGGTGGCGCGGGCGCTTCGGTGCTTTGCGGCCTTTGGGCTTCTTACTTGCGCGGCTTTTGGGGGCAGCCTGGAAATCGTCATCTAGCACCAGAAGGGCCTCTTCGCCCGCACGCAGCAAACGCACGTCGTGGCCCGGACTTTTGAAGATGACCGCGGTTGGTTGTTCTTCGACGCTGCCGCTCTCGTTTCGTGGCCTTATGAGAGCAACCCTCCAAGGGTGCTCAGAAGCAGGTAACTCGCCAACCAGCACCACCGCGTCCAACTCGGATTCTGTTGACTTCGCCATAAACGCCGCAGCTCCTCTCGCGCCTTTTGGTAAGCATATAGGAAGTGGACGGGCGTAGCCACCGGGCGTCAATCCCGGTCATTTCTCAAATTGTCCCACTACCCTCCATCGCCCTGCGCGGCTGCCAAGCTCACGTGCCAACAGGCAACGTCAGGCAGTGCGCAGCTAATGGCACTAAAGGCACTATTGGCAACCGGACCGTATATAGTGCTCCGGTCAGGCCTCGCGGTCGTCAATGTGCCGCCCGCCGTCGCGGCTAAGGGGGATCGACGTGCTGAAGTGGTTGGCAAAGAAGGCGCAGCAGCGAGAGATCGATGACTACCTGTTGAAGCTGCGCGGGATGGATGGCGATGAAATTGGCG
>CAZOGV010000075.1:0-9925 GCA_964579225.1 uncultured Akkermansia sp.
GCAGGCCGGCGTAGATGAGTCCGGCGGCGATGTGGCGGACTTTGCGGCTATGCTGACTGAGGAAAGTGGTCATGACTCAGGCGGGGGTGTCGGGGGGCGCGGATGGGGTCGCGGATCGAAGGCGGGCATGGTGGCTTCGCCGTCGGCGTTGATCCCGCTGCGTGCGAACACTTTGATCAGGGTGGAGAAGAGTATTTTAACATCCAGCCAAAGCGTGTGTTTTTCCACGTAGTGAACGTCCCAGCGGAAGCGTTCCTCCCAGTCGAGCGTGTTGCGTCCTTTTATCTGGGCGAGGCCGGTGAGGCCGGGGCGGACATCGTGGCGGCGGGCTTGCTCGGGGGAGTAGCGGGGGAGGTATTCGAC
Source organism: uncultured Akkermansia sp. (assembly GCA_964579225.1). Taxonomy (GTDB): domain Bacteria; phylum Verrucomicrobiota; class Verrucomicrobiia; order Opitutales; family Opitutaceae; genus IMCC26134_A. The sequence goes on from CAZOGV010000075.1 coordinate 364, forward strand.
GAGAAGCGGGCGCGGGCCGACGAGGCCCATGTCGCCTTTGAGCACGTTCCAAAGCTCGGGCAACTCGTCGAGCGAAGTGGAGCGCAGCGCGCGGCCGAAGGCGGTGAGGCGTGCGGAGTCCGGGAGGAGCCGGCCGCTCGCGTCGGTGGCGTCCGTCATAGAGCGAAATTTAACCAGTTCAAAAATCCGGCCGCCGAGCCCCGGGCGTTTTTGGCGAAATAGCACGGGCGATCCCAGTTTGACGCGGACGATCACTGCCACGACGACGAGGATAGGCAGCCAGAGCGGGGAGGACAAAAGCACGGCCGCCAAATCAAAGAAACGCTTCATCTAGCGAGTGGGGGAGGGCATGTCTGCGTGACCGGCGACCGGAGCGGGCGTTCAGCTCGCGCAGGAGCGGATGATGGAGCTGATTTGTTCGATGTCCGCCTCGGTGAGGCTGGAGCCGGAGGGCAGGCACAGGCCGCGCGCGTAGAGCGTCTCGGCCACTTCGCCGCCGACTTTTTCGCAGCTCGCGAAAAGGGGCTGCAAGTGCAGGGGCTTCCAGACCGGGCGCGATTCGATGTTTTGCGCCTCAAGCGCGGCGCGCAGCGCTTCTCGATCGGCGCCGAAGCTCGCGGGATCGATTTGAAGACACACCAGCCAACGGGTGCAGCGACCGAAGGGCGCCTCGGGCATGAAGCCCAGGCCTTTGATGTCGCCCAGCAGGGCGCGGTAGCGCTCGAAGTTTTGCCGGCGCTTCGCCACGCGGTCGTCCAGCACGCGCAACTGGCTGCGGCCGATGGCGGCGAGCAGGTTGCTCAGGCGGTAGTTGTAGCCGGTTTGGGAGTGTTGGTAATGCCAGGCGGTGTCGCGCGCCTGGGTGGCGAGGAAGCGGGCGCGGCGCACGAGTTCGGCGTCGTCGGAGACGAGCATGCCGCCTCCCGAGGTGGTGATGATTTTGTTGCCGTTGAAGGAGAAGATGCCGCAACGGCCGAAGGTGCCGGGGGCCTTGCCATGATACGTCGCGCCGAGGGCCTCCGCCGCATCCTCGATCAGGAGGACGCCGTGTCGTTCGCATATCGCCTGGATGCGGCCCACGTCGGCCGATTGGCCGTAGAGGTGAACGAGCACGAGGGCGCGCGGGAGGCGATTGGCCGACGCGCGTTTGGCGAGGTAGGTTTCGAGCAGGTCGGGATCGAGATTCCAGCTCGCCGTTTCGCTATCGATGAAGACGGGGTTGGCGCCGACGTAGCGGATCGGGTTGGCGCTGGCGACGAAGGTGAGCGTCGAGCAAAGCACGTCGTCCCCGGGGCCGATTCCGGCCACGATCAAGGCGAGATGCAGGGCGGCGGTTCCCGAGCTAACGGCGGTGGCATGGCGCGCGCCCACGTGGGCGGCAAATTCGCGTTCAAACGCGTCCAGATCAGGCCCGGCTGGAGCGATCCAATTGGACGTGAAGACATCCCGCACCATGTCCAGATCGGCTGGCTCCATGTGCGGAGGGGAGAGATAGATGCTCCGGGGGAGTCGCATTAAGTTGTTTTACTCAAGGTCGGGAGACGGGAGGGGTCAATACCCGCCAACGAATACTCGCGCCTCTCCACTCGAGCCAATCGCCCGGCTGCTGGTGCTGGATGTTTAGCATGATGCCCACGAAGGCCGCGCCCTCTGGCGGGTCGAGCGGAGTGCGCAGGTGGGCGCCGCGCCAGGAGCCGGGCGGGATCTGGCGGGCGTCCTCGCGCAGCAGGGCGTGATTGGCACCGAACCACAGCACGCGAAAAATGACCTGGTTGGTGAGGCTGATTTCGCCGCTGATTTCGCATGCGGCCACGCCGCCGCCGGGGCCCGGGGGAAGGGGCACCACCTGGTCCACGCCGGTGGTTTTGTTGTGCTCGAAGCGGAGCGCGCGCGGGCCGCCGTCGCCGGGGTCGCGCAGTTCCGTGAGCAGGCCTTCGCGCGGTTCGGTGCGGGCGCTCCAGCCCCGGGTCAGGCCGGGTTCGTAGAGCAGGCCGGCGATGTGCAGGTCGGGCCGGGGTGTTCCGCGCCATTCCGGATCGTGCAACAACTCGCGGGCGTCGCCCGGCAGATCGGTGTCGCCCGCGAGCAGGCGGTCGGCCGAGGGGCCCCAGTCGCTGCGCTCGAAGTCGATCGGGATGCGCGGCGCGAGCGCGAGCGGCTGGGTCCGGCGCACTTCCGCGAGGGTGGAGCGAAACGCGGCGCGCGCGGCGCGGTCCGCGTCGCGAAGGCGACCCAGTGCGGCGAGGTCGGCGGCGGCGAGATCGGGCGAGGCGGCCGACTCCGCCGCGATCACGGCGCGGGCGAGCGCTTCGCGGGCCTCCTGCATCTCGACGTAGCGTTCGGAGACGCGGAACGCAGCGCTCGTTACCGCCACGCGCGCCGCGACGAGCGGGTCGTCCGCCGCCGCGCGCTCGGCGGCGTCGAGCCGGGCGCGCAGGCGGCGGCGGACCTCGGCGGGGAAGAGGGCGGCCTGGGAATCGTTTCTGTAGTGCTTTAGCCAATACACAGGTTCGCCCTGCGCGGCCCAGACCGCCTCGCACTCCTCGAAAAACGCGCGCATGGGCCGGGCGGCGTCGCGGTAGAAGCGGCGGTAGTATTCGGCGAGCAGGCGGCGGGCGGATTGCTCGGGGTCGCGGAGGAGTTGCGCGGCGAGCCAGGGCTGCGGGCCGTCGAGGCCCCAGTTCGAGGCAAACTCGGCGAAGTAGTCGGTGAAGCCGAGCCGGCGCGCCTCGCGCAGGTGTCGCGCCAGGGTTGTAGGGTAGAGCCGGGGCACGAGAAAACCGTAGCCATAGACGTAGTCGTAGAGGCCCACGCGCTCGGCACCGGAGTTTGCCCAGGCGCGCATGACGTCGCGTTCCTCGCGTCGGAAATCGCGGTCGAACATCTGGCTGCGGTCGGCGGTGAGGAAGGGGATGACGCGCGGGTGGATGGGGAAGGAGGGCGGGTGCTCGGTCCAGTAGTAGGCGAGCGCGCCGATGTGTTTATCGGGCCCGAGGTCGTCGGTCAGCTCGGCGACGCGGTTGGTGAAGGCGAAGACGAGATCGGTGTAGATCGGCATCTCGCGGAAATAGCGCGGCGGATAAACGTGGCGTCGGGTTTCCTCCGAATCGCTGAAGAGCACGGCGTCGTTCGTGCCGACGGAGAAGGAGACGGCGTCGGGGTTTTTGGCGAAAAATGCCCGGGCCGCCGCCGCCGCATGGACGGCGGGGGCCTCGCCGCCGAGTTCGGGGTTTCCGGGGATGTTGCGCGCGCGGAGGCGTTCTCGGCGACCGTCGATCAAGGCGAAAAGCTCCGGGCGCTCATCGAAGAGCTCGGGCGGAAAAATGCGGGAGAGGTTGTGAGAGAACGCGAGACCGGCATCGACCTGGTTGCGGCGCTGCCATTCGCCGCCGTCGTGAAAGCTCACGCCGTGGAAAATGCGGGTGAGAAACGCGTTCAAGCCGTCCGGCGGCGGGGGCGGGCCGGGCTCGTGGCCGAGCGCGGTGGGCATGAACCAGCGTTCGAGTTCGGGCTCCGTCGTGGAGAGATGGGCCTCGCGCCAGTTGAGGTGCGGCTCGCGGCGGTCGGGGTTGGCTGACGCCACCGCGCCGGCGAGCAGGGGAAGAAGGGCGGCGAGGGCCGCGAAGGCGGGGGAGCGGGTCACGGATTGTAGATTAAGATGAAAGGTTAAGTTGAAGGGGGTTTGGCGGCGTAGGGGGGCGTGAGACCCCAATGCGTTCCCTGCGCGCAAACCTCGATCTCACGATCAAGCCTACCTCGGCGGGGACGGAGCCCCGCCCTCCAGGGGCAGATCAGGCGCCAGGGCTCGCTTCGGGGGAAGCGGGAGCGAGGCGGAGGCCGAGGTCGGCGAGCATTTTGAGCACGGGAGCCAGCTCCGGATCGGTGAGCAGGTTTTCGACCGGTTGGTCCGAGGTGAGCCGGATAAAATACTGCCCTTGGCTGCCCTTCATGGCGTAGGCGAGGGAATCGCGCACCCACTTCACCGGATGGGGGCTGCTGTTGAAGCGTTCGCCGTAGTCGTAGAGTTCGTCGCCCACCAGGTGCCAGTAGAGCACGTATTGGGTGCCGCCTTGGCCGCCGGGCGGGCTGAATTTACGCCACTCGGCGGGTTTGAATTCGTGGCCGGAGTTGTTCACCGGCACGGCGAATTTCATGTCCTCGCATTTCCAGCCGTTTTCGGTCCAGCAGCGGTCGGGAGTGTGCGAGGCGACCTTGTGGGTGGGCATGCGGCCCGGGGCCCAGTAGGCCACATAGACGCCGAGGGTGCGGTTGCCTTTGCGATAAATGCGGTAGGCGTAGTCGTCGAAATTGAGAATGCGGGCGGCCGCGCCGGAAACGAATTCGCTGGGGCCGAGCGGCTCGTCGCGCCCGAACCAGCCGCCGGCGGCGGTCGGGAATTTTTTCACCAAGTCTCCCGCCGCGACGCCTTCGCCGACGAGGCCGTCTTTCACGTTGGGCACGTGCATGACTTGCAGGGCGATTCCGCCAAGCAGGAGGACTCCGACAAAAAGTAAAAGTAGGCGGGAACGATTCATGATTCGGTGCGATAAGGGGATGAACGGCGATACGGCACCGTCGAGTCAGAGGACTGCCGGAGCGGGCGCGGGTTCCTACTCGATTCTGCGGGCGGGAACGCCGAACACCTTGGCACCGGGCTCCACGTTACGCAACACGACCGCGCCTGCTCCTAGGTAGGCACCGTCACCGATGCAGACTCCGGGGGCCACGGCGACATGGCTGCTCAGCCACACTTCGAGCCCGATGCGTGCGTTGGCGGTGACGTCGCAGTGGCAGTTTATCTGGGACCAATCGCCCACCGTGGCGTCGTGATCGACGGTCGCGTGCAGGTTCAAAATCACGCCTTTGCCGAGGCGATTGTAGCCCGAGGCGATGGCGTAGGGGCAAAGAATGACTCCGGGAGCCATCGCGACCGAATCGCCCACGATGGCGGTGCGGTGGATCAGCGAGATGAAGATTCCTCCGCGCGCCTCGATGCTCTCATGGCAACGACGCCGGTTTGCGGGCTGCCCCACGGCGCATACGAAGACTTCGTTCTCAGCCGGTTGGTGATCGCGAACGGTTCCAATCCATGGCGCGGGCGTGCGAAAACCCTCCAGAGCCTGAGCGTTGTCGTCGAGGAAGCCCTTGATAACCCAATCCACGCCGTGTCCCTCGGATTGTCGTGCCCAAGTCAGCACTTCCCGGCCGAGACCTCCCGCGCCTATAATGAGAAGTTCCTTCATGATCGGTTAATTTGGCGTCAAAATGTTCCGGAGTCCACCACTACGTTTTGGCCGGTGATTGAGGAGGCGGCCGGGCCGAGCAGAAACACCACGGTTTGCGCCACCGATTCGAGCGAGGTGGGCTGTTTCAGCGCGGTGCGTTCGAAAATGCGTTGGCGTTGCTCGTCGCTCAGCGTGCCGCTCATGGCGGTCTCCATAAAACCGGCCACGACACAATTGGAACGAATGCCGCGCTCGCCCCACTCGCGCGCGGTGTTTTTGGAAAAGGCCTCCAGCGCGCCCTTGGTCGAGGCATACATGGCCAAGCCCTTGTAGCCGGTGTGCGCGCTGATCGACGAGATGTGGACCAACGAGCCGCCTTGGCCGTGGAGCAACATGTTTCGAATCGCCTGCCGCGTGGCCATCATCGGCGCAAAGACGTTCACCGCATACATGGCCTGCAAGCGGTCCAGATCGAGGTTGGTGACCAGATCGTCGTAGGCGTTGGCGGCGTTGTTGACGAAGCCATGCAGCGGGGTGTCCAGCCCGACGAAGTCCTTGAACAGTTTCCTGCGCACGCCTTCGGTGTCGGCGAGGTCGAAGGCGAAAAATTTGGCGCGATCCGGGTGGGCGGCCTGCAACTCCGCGAATTCCGGGCCAAGCCGGCGGCTTACGCCGTAAACCGTCCAGCCGGCCGCCACGATGGCGCGGGCGATCTCGAGTCCGAGTCCTTGGGAAACGCCGGTGACCAGAATGTTTTTGCTCATGAGGAAGGGCTTGGGAGAGGGCTGAAATCTGAAGGCTGAAACCTGAAGACTGAAACCTGAAGGCTGAAAAAACCGGCGGAATCCGAAAGTGGAGGAGGCGATGCCCTGGTGTTCGCGGTCGTCTTCCGGGTTGAAATTTCACCTTCGCCGCTTGGCAGGAGACGCCCCTTGGTGAACCGCTCCGTGAGCCGTCTCAGCGGCTGGCTTCGGGGCGTTCGAGTTTCCCGGTGCGGGCGCGGGGGAGGGCGGCGACGAGTTTTATCAGCCGGGGGATTTTGACCGCGGGCAGACGCTCCGCCAGCCAGGCGCGCGCCGCCGGTTCCGAGAACGTCGATTCCGCCACCACCTCGGCGCAGAGTATCCGTCCCGTCACCGAGTTGGCGCGGCCATACACGCGGGCCTCGCGCACGCCGGGGCAGGAGAGCAGGCACGATTCCACTTCGCCCGGGTTTACTTTTTCGCCGCCCACGTTCACCCAATCCCGCTCACGGCTGACAATGCGGAAGCGTAACGGATTTTCGGATACGACCGAAACGGTGTCGCCGGTGCGATACCACGCGTCGGCGGATTCCGTGGCCGGGCCGGTTCGCGCGCGGGAAAACTCTCCCAGCAGGGATGCGTGGATTTCGATTTGGCCGTCGGCGATGCGCACGCGCTCACTCAGCGCGTCCGGGATGCCGAACAGGTCGCCCTCCGCCTCCAGAATCGTGCCGGCTTCCGTCGAGCCATAGAGATTGCGGATTTTCGCCGACGGAAACATCGCGCCCAGCCGCTCGATCAAACCGGGATCCGCGCGTTCGCCGCCCAGCGCGACCGCCCGCACTCCGGGGAGGATTGCATCGGGTGAAAACAGCAGCCGGTAGAAACTGGGCGTGGCCGAAAGATGGGTGACGCCCTCGTCGCGCAGGCTCGCCAGAATCTTTGCCTGATCCAGGCCACCGAGATGCACGAGGGGATTTTTGTTAAACAGCGCCTGCAGGATTACCTGCACGCCCGCGATGTGGGTCGGGTCGTAGGCCAGCCCCCAGACGCTCCCGGCGTGTCCGCGTCCGGTGCGCAGCGTGCGTGCGAGAGTTTCGATGGAGTGCGTCACCGCCTGAGGCAGGCCGGTCGAGCCGGAGGTGAACAAGGTCAGCCGAAAACCGTCGCCGCCGGCGCGCGCGGCGGCGAGGGCGTCCTCCCAGTTTGTGGCACGCAGACCCGGAATGGTGAGCCGCTCCGCGTTACCGGTGGTGGCGGCGATATGGCCGGGCGGAGGCAGGGAGAGCGGATGACCGAGCATGACCGCGCGGGCCACCGCCAGCACGGCCTCCCGGGCGTTGGAGGTTTGGAGGATGGTCGGCACCGTGACTCCGGGCCGCGTCCAGTCGCGCCAGAGTTCGGAGTAAAGCACACGCGCGCTTCCGGAGGGTTCGATAAAGAACGTGTCGTTCATTCCGGAGGCGGGGTCGGGAAACGGGCTCAGAGCTTAGGGCGTTTCGTTTTCGCCGGTCTCGGCGGCGAGGCGTTGCTCGATCTCGCCGACCGTGCGCAGGATTCCTCGGTCGAAGATATCAACGTTGCGCGCTTCTTCGATGCGCACGGTCAGCTCGGCCAAATCCAGCGAGCTGAATCCCAGATCTTCGCGCAGACGCAGGTCCGGCGTCAGCTCGGGGAATAGCGGCAGGCGTTTGTTGGCCTGAACCTGGTTGACGAGATCGAGTAAGGTGACGGAGGAGGGCATGGGGGGCGCGGCTTCGCCGCGAGGTTAAGATGGGAGATTAAGGTGAAGGGAAGCGCTCGTAGAGCTGGTAGGGTGGGACCGCTGGGCCCACCGTGATCGATTACCAGAATTCGCAACTGCAGCGGCGCGCCCGGCGGTCACGCCCTACCTTCGCCCAAACTCCAGGAGCAGGGGGATTGGGTATTACTCGGTCATAAATCTTGGCGACAAAATCGAAGCGCCCTACCGCCGCGAACAAAGCGAGTGTCGGGCTCGTATTGAGCACGACTCGTCGATCCCGACGATCAGGCATGATCGAGGTCCGCCTTCAAGTCTTCGGCGTCGAGGTTGATGATCGATACTTTGAAGCGGGCTAACTCGTGCAGAAAATCAACCCGACCCAGTCCCGCGAGTTGCGCAGCCATGCCGGACGAAAGGCGTCCGTTCTCAAATAACTTGGCGGCCAATGCGATCTTGGCCTCCCGTTCAAATTCCGCAGGCGTGAGTTGCATGGCGTCGGGCAAGTGTGAGGGATACTCGACGGTTAAATTCATGCCGTAAGAAAACAGGAGGCTTGATCGGAAAACAAGCCGGTAGCGGTCGCACAACCATGACGGGGGGGCGCCTAACGCCAACGGACAAGAATGTCCGTTCTCCTTTGGGGGTGGCTTCAGCGGGGTTTCCCCTTGCCCCCCTGCCTCTCGCTACCGCTTCCGCGTCTCGGCTTGGCGGAAGATGCGTTCCGCGCGGACCAAGAACACGCCCCATGCCGCCAGCACCGCCACCGCCGCCACCGCTAACCAGGGGGCGCTTCCGGTTTTCACCGCGAGCAACACGCCCACCGCTCCGAGGATTTGCAGTGCCGCCTCCGCGCCCGTGACTTCGGCGTGGCTGCGGCCCGCGCGCACCAGGCGTTGATAAAAATGTTCGCGATGCGGCTGATACCAGCGTTCGCCGCGCAGCACGCGACGCGCGAGGGTGACACCGGTATCGAGCACGAAGTTGGCGTGCAACAAGCCCACCGGGATCAGCATCCACCACGCGGTGTCGCGCACCAGCCACCAACCGAGCGCGGCGAGAAGGAAGCCCAGCGGCGCGCTGCTCACGTCGCCCATGAACATGCGGGCGCGCGGAAAATTATGCGGCAAAAACCCCGCCGCCGCCCCCGCCGTCGCCGCCGCGAGCCAGACCGAGGGATGGGTGGCATCCAGCCCCGCGATCAGCGCGAGCGCGGCCGTGGCGAGGCCGGTGATCAAGGTCTGCGCGCCCGCGATGCCGTTGATGCCGTCCATGAAATTAAACGCGTTGGTGTAACCCGCGATCCAGAGAAAGCCGATCGCGATCCAGAGGGCGCCGAGCATCCGGCCGCCGCCGCCCAAGGATATCTCGGGCATGCCCACGATGGTGAGCACGACCACCGCCGCCGCGCCATGCGCGCCAAAGCGCAGCAGCGCGGGCACGGAACGCAGGTCGTCGATAAACGAGACCACCGCCAAGCCGAGCACCGCCAGAGCGATGGCCGCCAGCGGTCCGTCGCAGTTTTGCGTGGCTACGGCATTGAAAACGACCGCGCCCAGAATGGTGAGGATGATGGCGATCCCGCCGCCGCGCACGGTTGGCACCGAGTGGGAGGAGCGGGCGTTGGGCTTGTCCACCACGCCTTGGCTGCGCAGCCAAAACCAGACCGGCCAAGCCAGGCCATAGCATGCGATCAGGGTAGGGAGAAAGTAGTCCATTGCCGCGTGTGGCGAAGAAGCAGCAGGCGGCGGTTTCGCCCGCGATTCAAAGCTAAAAAAGGCGACGAATGCGGGCGTAAGGGAAGAGGTGCGGCACGAAGTGATGTCAGCGTTTGAACCCCGTTACTGGGAGCG
>CAZOGV010000075.1:10025-12536 GCA_964579225.1 uncultured Akkermansia sp.
GGGAGCGGCGGCGATTCTCGAGCCAGCGCGTTGGGGCTTGCCCGCCGCGGAGGGTCAACGCGCTCCGCCTGAACGCCCGACACGGGCGTTGCTACACGATGCGGGTCTCCGGATGTAGCCACGCCTGTGTCAGGCGTGTGGGCGGCGAGGGGGAACTGCGGCGCGTCAAGCCGCCGCACTCCAAAGATCAGATTTCCCAGTCGTGCGGGCCGTGGCGCGGGGTCCAGTCGAGGGTGCGGCGGATCTTGGTGTTGTCGATCAGCAGCGAACCGGTGAGGCGTTCCGCCGCCGCGCCTTTGCCAAGCAACCGGGCGGCCAGGCGAATGCAGGAGGGCGGCACCGGCACCAGTCGCGGATCCCGCTCGGTTGCGCGACCGATGTGGCGGGCGAGTTCGGCGGTCGAGACCGGCACGCCGTCGCTGAGGAGAAAAACTTCGCCGGCGGCGGCAGGGTGGACGGCGCAGAGCATCAGCGCGTCGGCCAGGTTGCGCACGTCGAGCAAGCTGCGGCGGTTTTCGGTGATGGCTCCCAAGGGCAGCGGGCGTCCGCGCCGGATCGCTTGCGCGAGCGAGGCCAGGTTTCCCTTCACTCCGCTCCCCACCATCAGCGGCGGGCGCACGATCACGATTTCGATGCCGGCGCGGCGGCCGACCTCGAAGGCCGCCTGCTCGGCTTCGTATTTGGAAATCCCATACGCGTCTTGCGGATCGGGGCTGTCGGTCTCGCGAAACGCCGCGCCGGGCGCGGTCGCCTCCCCGTTGACCTTGATCGAGCTCACGAAAACGAAACGCCGTGCGCCGGCGGCGGCGGCTTGCTCCGCGAGGCGTCGCGTGCCCTCGACGTTGACGAGCCGAAATTCGGCGAGCGGATCCGCCGCCGTGTCGTTCATCTGGTGGACGCGGGCCGCGAGATGCACGACGACGTCCACGCCGCGCAGGGCCTCGCGCCAATCGGTTTCGGGGCCTAGTTCGCCGACGGCGATTTCGCGGTAGCTGCCGGGTGCCGGTGTAGTCACGCCTGTGTCAGGCGTGCGGGTGTGGGGCGGAAAGATGCCGGCAGGAGTGCCGGCGCTCCCAGCGGAACGGCAGGCGGCCACGACGGTCCAGCCCGCGCCGCGAAAGGCCGCCACCGTCGGCACGCCGACGAAGCCGCGAGCGCCGGTGACGAGAACAGTTTTGGTCATGGAGGGCAGATGTCGCTGGTAGCTCCGACGAGTCGGGGCGCGGAGAGAGTGGGGGCTGAGGCAGGTTACTTTCAGGCTTCGCCGATGGCGGCGGCCAGACGCGCCACCAAATCCGGATGGTAGCGCACTCCGCGCGCCTTCATTTTTTCGACTGTGGCGGTGAATGAATCGATCAACCGAAGCTGACGAGCCTTGAGCAATATACCCAAGGTGCCGACCACGTTTAGTCCCTGATATTCCGCAATGTTTCGGCCGATTCGTTCGTCAATAACCACCCGCTCGGCTTGCAGTTTTAGAGCTAGTTCGATGGTGTCTCGTTCGCCTTGGTCGAGCATCCATAATCTTGGATGGGACTCGGTCGGCATGGTATGCACGGTTACCCACGAAAGAGTGGTGAGGTCGGGGACGTGGATAGGTCCACCCGCGCGACATTCATTCACCACGCTCTCGGCGACATGCACCGGGCCAAAGACACGCGGAAACAGCTCAAGACAGTCCGCCGCGCAGAGGGCAATGAAGGGCGTCGTATTGGAGACGATCATTCCAACACGGAAAGTTCCCGCCGCAGTTCATCTTCACCGTTTGTCATGAGGGTTGCGCCATCCTGCATGGCACGAAAAAGGAATTCAGGACGAGAAACTCCCAGCCAACGTGCGGCCAAGCCCGAGGAGATCCGGCCTTCCTTGAACAGCGAAAACGAGGCCTTCTCTTTGAGCATTACCGCCATGGCGGCAGCGTCGGCATGGAGTTCGAGCATGACCTCGGGTGGGCAGTCTACGGTCACGGAGTTAGGCATGGAGTGACGGTTAATCGGAATCGATCAGGGATCAAGCTGAGGATAAATCACACGGGGAAGAGGGGGCGGAATAGGGAAGCGGCGGATGAGGGATGAGGGCTGAGACTTGAAACCTGAGGTGCCGCCAGAGCCAGCGCGTTGGGGTCAACACGCTCCACCTTGGGGGCGATTTGCACGGCTATTTGCGTTCATGGACGCCGCCTTCTGTCAGCATGGCCTGTTTTTTTGGACCATGCGCTTTTTCCACTCTTCCGGGTCGCTGCGTTCGCTCGCGAAGAGATAGGAGCGCAACCACTGACGTTCTTTGGCGCTCAAACTGTGGGCGGTCGTTTTGAGTTCAGCGATCAACATGGTGACGTGAGGCAAGAAGGCCTCTTCTCAGTTAAGTTTCAAGGTCGCACCTGTAGGCCAGACCGCTGGTCTGGCTTGCGGAAGCCCGACCAGCGGTCGGGCCTACATTTCACTGCGGCACCATGCTTTCGACGAACTCGCAAAACTCGGCGCGCATCGCTTCGGCATTAAAAACCTCCGC
>CAZOGV010000076.1:0-12512 GCA_964579225.1 uncultured Akkermansia sp.
AAAAGAAGCTTAAGGGCGGCGCCTCCTACGATTGACCAGGTCCGCGCGCACGGGGCCACGCGCGCCAAAAGGGGCGCTCACCGCGCACTTGCGCGAGGGGAAGGGATGGTTATTCGATCAACCCTCTTTTCTCCCTAAACACCCATGTCCACCGATACCGCCACCGCTCCCCAATCGTTCGAGTTCCAAGCCGAGATCAAGCAGCTCCTGGATATCGTCATCCACTCGCTCTACACCGAGAAGGAGATCTTCCTTCGCGAGCTCGTCTCCAACGCCTCCGACGCTACCGAAAAACTCCGCCATCTCCAGCTCACCGAGAAGGCGATCCACGACGCCGACCGTGCGCTCGAAATCACCGTCACCACCGACGAGAAGGCCAAGACCCTCGTCATCGAGGACGCCGGCCTCGGCATGACCGGCGAGGAACTGGTCAAATTCCTCGGCACCATCGCCCACTCCGGCTCCAAGCACTTCCTCAAGGCCCTCCAGGAAGGCGGCCAGAAAAACTCCAACCTCATCGGCCAGTTCGGCGTCGGTTTCTACGCCGCCTTCATGGTCGCCTCCAAGGTCGAGGTCTTCTCGAAGTCCTGGCAGATCGACGCCCCCGCCCACGTCTGGACCTCCGAAGGCGCCGGCAACTACACCCTCGCCCCCGCGCCCGAACACACCGCGCGCGGCACCAAGATCGTTCTCCACCTCAAGGACGAGGCCGAAGACTTCGCCAAAAAATTCCGCGTCGAGGACATCCTCAAAAAATACTCCGCCTTCGTCTCCTTCCCCATCAAGCTCGACGGCGAACACGTCAACACCGTCACCGCCCTCTGGCTGCGTTCGAAGAACGAGATCACCGACGAGGAATACACCGCCTTCTACAAGTTCCAGGCCCACGCCTACGACGAGCCCCGCCTGCGCCTGCACTTCAGCGCCGACGCCCCGCTCCAGATCGCGTCCCTGCTCTTCGTCCCCAAGGACAATCCCGAAAAGTTCGGCATGCAGCGCGCCGAGCCCGCCGTCGCCCTCTACTGCCGCAAGGTCCTCATCGACTCCCGTCCTAAGGACCTGCTCCCCGAGTGGCTGCGCTTCCTCAAGGGCGTGGTCGATAGCGAGGACCTCCCGCTCAACATCTCCCGCGAGACGATGCAGGACAAAGCCCTGCTCGAAAAAATCGGCAAGACCGTCACCTCCCGCTTCCTCAAGTTCCTCGCCGACGAAGCCAAGAGCCGCGCCGAGGCCTACGACGAATTCTACGCCGAGTTCGGCGTGTTCCTCAAGGAAGGCGCCGCCCTCGATTGGACCCACAAGGACGCGCTTCTTAAACTCCTCCGCTACGAGTCCACCTTCACTGAGGCCGGCAAAACCACCTCGCTCGCCGACTACGTTTCGCGCCTCAAGGAAGGCCAGACCGAGATCTACTACCTCGTCGGCCCGTCGCGCGCCGCCATCGAAGCCGGCCCCTACCTCGAAGGCATGAAGGCCCGCGGCCTCGAAGTGCTGTTCTGCACCGAGGCGGTGGACGAATACGTGATGAACAACGTGCGCGAATTCGACGGCAAGAAGCTCGTCGCCGCCGACAGCCCCGACGCCAAGCTGCCCGACGCCCCCAAGCCGCCCTCCGCCGAAGGCGACCTCACCGACGACCAGGTCGCCGACCTCGCCAAGTGGCTCAAGGAAACCCTCGGCGACCGCGTCACCGACGTGAAGGGCAGCGACCGCCTCGTGGACTCCCCCGCCCTCGCGATCAGCGCCGACCGCATGATGACGCCCCAGATGCGCCGCATGATGAAGGCCATGCAGAAGGACGCCGCCGACGCGCCCGTGAAGGTGTCGCTGGAGCTGAATCCCCGCCACGCCGTGATCAAGCGCCTTGCTAGTATCCGTGAAACGAATACCGAGCGCGCCACCCTCGTGGCCGAGCAGATCCTCGACAACGCCCTCATCGCCGCCGGCCTCTTCGAAGATCCGAGCAAGATGGTCGCTCGCCTCTACAAACTGCTCGAGCAGGCCTGAGCCTGAACAAGGAGCGGCGACACTCCTGTCGCCGGGTTTGGCGAATGCAGGCCGACCTCGGCGACAGGAGTGTCGCCGCTCCTTGGATACAAAAAAGCCGCCCCGGATTTTCCGGGGCGGCTTTTTGTTTCTAGCGCGAACGCGCCCTCGCTCAGTAGCGGTAGTGCTCAGGCTTGTAGGGACCTTCGACCGGGACGCCGAGATACTCGGCTTGCTCCTTGGTGAGCTTGGTGAGCTTGGCGCCGATCTTCTCCAGGTGGAGACGGGCGACCTCTTCGTCGAGGTGCTTGGGCAGGCGATACACGCCGGCGACATAGGTGTCGCGGTTCGCCCACAGATCGATCTGGGCGAGGGTCTGATTGGTGAAGCTGGCGGACATCACGAACGAGGGATGGCCCGTCGCGCAGCCGAGATTCACGAGGCGACCTTCGGCGAGCAGATAAATGGTCGGACCCTTCGTGCCGAAAGTGAATTTGTCATACTGCGGCTTGATGTTGGTGCGCATGACGTCCTTCGCCTTATAGAGAGCGGACACTTGGATCTCGTTGTCGAAGTGGCCGATGTTACAGACGATGGCCTGGTCCTTCATCTTGCGCATGTGATCGAGCGTGATGATGTCCTTGTTGCCGGTGGTGGTGACGTAGATGTCGGCCACGCCGAGGGTGGACTCGATGGTGTTGACCTCGAAGCCTTCCATCGCGGCCTGCAGAGCGTTAATGGGATCGACCTCGGTGACGATGACGCGGGCACCAAAGCCCTTGAGCGAAAAGGCGGAGCCCTTGCCCACGTCGCCATAGCCGCAAACGCAGGCGACCTTGCCGGCGATCATGACGTCGGTGGCGCGCTTAAGGCCGTCGGCGAGCGACTCGCGACATCCGTAGAGGTTGTCGAATTTCGACTTGGTCACGGAGTCGTTCACGTTGATCGCGGGAACGAGAAGCTTGCCCAACTCGTGAAGCTGATAGAGCCGGTGCACGCCGGTGGTGGTCTCCTCGGAGACGCCGCGCCAGTCCTTCACCATGGCGGCGAAGATGCCCTTCTGGGTTTTGCCGATTTTCTTGAGGAGATCCTTGATGACCTGCTCTTCCTCGGAATCGGACGGGGTTTTGAACCAGTCGCTGCCCTGCTCCATTTCGAGACCCTTGTGGAGGAGGAGCGTGGCGTCGCCACCGTCGTCAACGATGAGCTGCGGGCCCTTGCCGCCGGGGAAGCTGAGCGCCTTCCAGGTAAGCTCCCAGTATTCTTCGAGGGTCTCACCCTTCCAGGCGAAGACAGGGACGCCAGCCTTCGCGATGGCAGCGGCGGCGTGATCTTGGGTCGAGAAGATGTTGCACGAGGCCCAGCGGACGTCGGCGCCAAGCTCGACGAGGGTCTCGATCAAGACGGCGGTTTGGATCGTCATGTGCAGGGAGCCCATGATGCGAACGCCTTTGAGCGGTTTCTTTTTGCCGAACTTTTTGCGCAGGGCGACGAGGCCGGGCATCTCGTGCTCGGCGACGTCGAGTTCCTTGCGGCCCCAGTCGGCGAGCTTGATATCGCGAACGATGTAATCCTGGCCCTTGGGGGCGGTCTTGAGAAGTGATGTCATGTGTAGTTGTTTTCTAAATACAGGTTGGCGTTGACGCACGAAAGCGACTCAGCGCTTGGCGAGCTTGGCGATGGCGGCCTTGAGGGCCGCCACCTTGTCGGTCTTTTCCCAGGGGAGGCCGGGTTTGCCGAAGTGGCCGTAATTAGTCGTCTCGCGGTAGATCGGGCGGAGCAGGTTGAGCTGCTTCACGATGTCGGCGGGTTTGAAGGAAAACACCTGCTGGATGGCCTCGGTGATGAGTTCGTCGGCGACGGAGCCGGTGCCGAAGGTGTTGACGTAAACGCTGACCGGCTTCGGGTGGCCGATGGCGTAGGCGAACTGAACCTCGGCCTGTTTGGCGAGCTTGGCGGCGACGATGTTCTTCGCGACCCAGCGACCCATGTAGGCGGCGGAACGGTCAACCTTGGACGGATCCTTGCCCGAGAAAGCGCCGCCGCCGTGGCGGCCCCAGCCGCCGTAGGTATCGACGATGATCTTGCGGCCGGTGAGGCCGGAATCGCCCTGCGGGCCGCCGATCACGAACTTGCCGGTGGGATTGATGAGATACTCGGTCTTGGCGTTGAGCAGCTTGGCCGGAAGCACCTTCTTGATGACGTTCTTGATCAGGAAGGCCTCGATCTCGGCGTGCGCGACGTCGGCGGTGTGCTGGGTGGAGATGACGACGTTGACGATCTCGGTGGCAACGCCGTCCACGTAGCGGACGGAGACTTGGGACTTCGCGTCGGGGCGGAGCCACTTCACCTTGCCGCTCTTGCGAATCTTGGTGAGTTCGCGGCCGAGGCGGTGGGCGAAAATGACGGGGGCGGGCATCAACTCGTCGGTCTCGTCGGCGGCGAAGCCGAACATGAGACCTTGGTCGCCGGCACCCTGCTCGGCGGTCTTCTTGCCGGCGGCCTTCTTGGCGTCCACGCCCTGCGCGATGTCGGTGGACTGGGCGGTGAGGTAGTTGTTGATGAAAACGGTGTCGGCGTGGAAGACGTCGTCGTCGTTCACGTAACCGATGTGGCGGATGGCGTCGCGGATGACCTTCTCGACGTTGAAGGCTTCGTCGATGGGCTTGGTCTTACCGGTCTTTTTGTCCTGCAATTTCGGCAGGGTGATCTCGCCGCCAACCACGACGATGTTGGATTTAACGAACGTCTCGCAGGCCACTCGCGCCGACGGATCGAAGGCGAGGCAGGCATCGAGAATGCTGTCGGAGATAAAGTCGGCGACTTTATCGGGGTGGCCTTCGCCAACCGACTCGGAAGAGAAAACAAAGGTATTAGGCATGGAGGTTTTGGAACCTCCCCACCCTTGCCTACGCGCAGACTCGCGCAAGTGGAATATCAACATATCCACATTTCATGATATGTCACTCTCATCCTCCAATTCCGCGGCTTGCCACGGGGTTGGAGCGTTGCTTGTATTTTTGAATGTCCTTCGCACCGCCTGTCTTGGATTCACAAGCGATAGAGAACCTGCGCTCCTTAAGCACAGAAGGGGACGACTCTTTCGTAAATGATATCATAGGCATATACTTGGAGGACATTCCCCAAAGGCTTTCCGCGTTAAAATCCGCCCGCGTTTCTGACAACCGTGAGCTGTATGTTCGCAGCGCCCACACCATCAAAGGCAGCTCGGCAAACGTCGGCACGGCGGAGGTGCAGCATCTTGCCGAACGGCTCGAGCACAGGGCCCAAAAGGAAGCCTTGACCGAGTTGGACTTGGACTTGGGCGCGCTGGAAGAAGCTTGGGGGCGCGCGCAGACCGCGTTGCGGGGAATGCTGGGGAGCTGAAACACCGGGCCTGCGCCGGCTCACTCAAAGCGCAGCCACGCCGAGCCGCTCGCCCATGCGGGCGTAAACCTCGCGTTGTTCGGCCGCATTTTCCGTGAGGTCGGAATCGAAGCGTATGCGGCCCGCGCCAAAAATCGTGATGACGCAGGAACCGCCGAAGGCGAAGAAGCCCTTCTCCACCCCCTTGGCGACCGGCTTGCCCGGCGAGTAGGTTTGCAGGATGGCGCCGACCATCGTGGCGCCGACTTCGAGCACGGCGACGCGACCGAAACGCGCCGAGTCCACCAGCGTGATCATGCGCTTGTTTTCCACCAGATAGGACGGACGCACCCGCAGGGCCAACGGACTCACGGAGTAGAGCCACCCGTTGATCAGGCGGGCGTCGTCGGGCGTGCCGGGGACAGGAAAATGGAAGCGATGATAATCCACCGGGCACAAGCGGGAGATAAGCATGGAGCCGCCGGCGAACTCGTGCCCGAGCTCCTCGGAGCCGAGCAGGGCGGCAAGCGTGAATTTTTTGCCCTTCGCGTAAAAGCCGTTGGCCGTATCCACATTTTGATACGCAAGGTGCCGGCCGTCGGCGGGGAAAACCGCGACATCGTCACCTTCGGCGATCGGGCGGGCCTCGGGGCGCAGCTTGCGGTAGAAAAACTCGTTGAACGAACGATAGGCGGTCGCGGGTTTGGCGAACTCTTCCGCGTCGAGATCGTAGTCCACCACAAAGGGCAGGACCTTGTTCACGCTCACCGGCCGGTTCATGCGCCAACCATACCAGGCGGAGAACCCCGCGCGTCGCACCAAGGCGGCAAGGCTCAGCCGACCAAGTGGATTGCCGCCATAGATGAAGCGCAGCCACGACTCGCCGTAGATGCGCTCGGTTTCAATCTTACCGGTGCGACGGTTGAAGTAGGTGATCGGAGCGGAGTCGGACATGCCTGCGAGCCAAGGCTCCGCGCGCCGCCCGCGCAAGCGTCGCCCCGGAGTCAGGCCACAAAAAAGCGCTCCCGATTCCGGAGCGCGTTTTGCGAAGATGAGTCCGAAGGGAGTGGCCGATCAAGGAATGGTGATCTCGTAAGAGAGCGCGTTACGCGAGGCGTCGTTCGAATCAACAAAATGAAACGCCACGCTGTTCTGGGTGGCGATGATGGTCTGGCGTCCATCTGCTCCCTCAAGCGACCAGAGGAAGGGGTCGAAACCAACGAGAAGCGTGCCTGCCTTCATCGCATAGGTGAAGGAATCGGCTCCGGGGCGCATGCGCTGCGAGGGATTCAACGCGACGGGCGAAAGACGTAAGGAGTGAACCGCCGCGATCGCGCCGCGAGGATCTCGCAGGTTGATCGGAGTGAATTTCACCGCCACCTTGATCGAAATCGGGTGGCATTCGAAGGTCTGGGTCAATTTGAAGCGGGGATGAGTCACCTTCACGTCGAAAACCGTGACACCGCTACGCACAGCCTTGTGCACGATTGCTTGATAACCAGCGTCATCAACCCCACCGACATTGAACCACGTCCTGCGCTCATTGCTGCCGACGTAGCTGCCCTGCAAGCTGATGTCGGCGGCAGACTCGATCAACACATCGCCGAGGGAAGTGGCGATAGCCCTGATAAAGCCTTTTTCGGTCACTTCGAACTGGTAGCGATCGTTGCTAAACGTGCGGTCTTCGGCGGGAATGCTATCCTTTTTGTTTGCGGCGGCAGCCGCAGCAGAAGACGCCGACGGAATCTTTATCGATGCGGGAGGCGGAACAGAAGAGATATTAGGAGGCCTGCTAGTGGTGCTCTCCGCCGGGCCGGCCGTAGCTGGGCTAACGGCCGCCGGAGCGATTTCTCGCGCAGGAGCGGCCGCCTCAGGCTGCGGTTCGGGCGAACGCAAATACAAGACGATGCCAACCAGGGCCGAGACCCCGCCGATGGCGATATAGAGGGGCCCTTTGTTGCCGGAGGATGAATTCGAGGCGGGAGCCCTTTGCCCCACGGCCACAGATTTGACCGCTGCGGGAGCCGCCTTGGCCACCGGTGCCGCTTTGGCCACGGGCATGGCGACCGGGCGGACCGGCGCGTTCGCAACAGGCACGGCCGCCGGCGCAGAGGCGCGCTCGAGAATACGATCCAGCGGCGCCTGCACCCAGGGCGCGTCTCCGGAGCCTTGCGCGGCCAGGCGCAAAATACCTGCCGCGCAAGTGGTCACCTTGGCGTCACCAACATCCAAGCCGGCATTGAGTTTATCGGCGGAGGGCGTCCAGACGCCAAGACCAAGCGAGTTTGCCAAATGCTCAACCACCCATGGCTGACTACCAGTCAGTCCAGTCACGTGAAGCACGGCCACACCGGGCTTGCCTGCGAGCGCGGGACGCAGGGCGTCGGCGAGGCTGGCTCCTATCTTTGGAGCCACTTGGGTAAAATCATAGTTCGCGTTGTAAAGAAGTTTAGCGGCGGCGGCTTTGAACTTGAGGCCCAGACCAAGCTGCACTGCTTCGTAAATCGCGGAGAAGCCCACAGGGGCGGAGCCGACTTCCGAGACGCCATTTTCGTTGACCCAAGCGAGGGCCGCCTCGTCGTCGCCGGGCATGACCACAAGCGCGGTTTGACCGGCGGAGAGCGATGCGGCCACGGCACCGAGTTGGACGGGCGCGGCAAGTGTAAACTCGGCGGGCGCCAAGCCAAGCTCACCAAGAAGCTGACGAGCTGCGAGGTGGGCAGGTCTGTCGCCCGCAGCAAGAACCCAAGGCATGGTCGCGGAAGCTTCAGGCTTCAGGCCCGTCGCGGCGTCCACCGCCACGGCCACGGGCTCCTCGAACGACGGATTAACCTTGGCCGCGTGAGCGAGCAGATCGACGGGCTGACGGATCATCGAAGCTTCGCTCTGGGAGGAGAGAAACAAACTCGCTTTGCCGGAAAATACGGACGCACGCAGACAGCCGGTGATACCATGTTCGGTCACGAAAGCCGCTATGTCCGCCTTGGCATCCAGAGGAAATGAACGCAAGGCGACCACGCGACGCCCGGAGACGACGGTCAAATGCAGGGAATGGGGAGCAAGTTCCGCGAACGCGAATGTGGACTTTGGGGGGGGGGGCATGGAGGTTGTCGAGGGATTTTCGAAACAAGGCTAGTTCGCAGGCAAATGCGGGCTAGAGATGATTTTATCACATGGCCTCTAACAGCTTCTTCTTTCGATCTTCGAAGGCCTTCTCGCGAACAAGGAGCTGGGCAGCTTCGGCATCGAAAGTTTCGCGTTCGACGTTGAACATGACTTGCTTCTGCTCGAGGTCGACGAGCTCTTTTGCGATTTTTTGGCGCTCGGAGGCATGTTCCGCCATGTTGGCGTCCAGCTGTGCCTTTGTGGCGGCGAACTGATCCTGCGCCTGCTGCAGCTTCTTTTCGCGGGACATCATGTCTTTGGTGGCCTCTTCGAGCCCGATGGACTCGGCTTCGATGCGCGCGCGTTCGGCCTCGATGAGCTTACGATCGGCGGCGAGTTGCTTTTCGGTTTCACCGACCGCGGCGACACGGGCGTCGAGTCGGGTGTCCCGCTCGTCGAGAGCCTTGGCGCGGGTGTCGAGCTTGGCCACGGCGTCGGCGGCTTTTTGCTCGGCGGCGGCGAGCTGGGCGACTCGCTTCGACAGTTCGGCTTCGCGCGTGGCGAGTTCCTTTTCCCTCGCAGCCAGCGCCTTGAGCACGGCGGCATGATCGGCTTTAGCGGCCTCGAGGGCCGAAGCCTCTGCGCCAAACGCATCGCGCTCCTGCTTGAGTTTGCGTTGATCGCTTTCGCTTTCAGCTTGGCGCCCGGCCAGAGCTTTCTCGCGTTCGGCCAAGTCATTGGCGGATTGATCGATCTTTTTCTCGGCGGCGTCCAAACTCTTTGCACGCTCGGCCGATTCATTTTCGCGGGCCTGAAGTTTTCGCGTGTCTTCTTCGATGTTTTTACGCCCTTCGCTCAGGGCGGACTCGCGATCAGCCAAGCCAAGTTCGGCCTTCGCCAGCTCGGTCGCACGTTTTTTGTGAGTGGCAATAGCTCCCGCAGCTTCGGCCTTCGCTTGCTCGACCTCGGCCTTGGCGGCCTTGGTGGCGGCCAGTTCACTCGCGATGCGCTCGCCTTCTTTGGCCAATTTCTGGGCCCTTTCCTCGATGGAGGTGGATTGGCCGATGAGAGCGGCTTGGTCGGCTGCAAGGGCGACCATGGCTACGGCCCGTTCCTTCTCACGCACAATGACGGCGGTCTCGCGCTCCACGGCGGTGGCGAGGGCGGCGACCGCTTTTTTCTTCTCCGTCTCCACGGCTCTGTGGGAGGCGGCCAAGGTGGTCTCGCGCTCAGTCAGAGACTCCTCCGCGGTCGCAAGTTCCTTGGCCCGGGCGGCGGCGGCGGCGACGGCGGTGGCGGCGGAAGCCCGCTCGCCTTCAAGGCCGGCGCGATCAGCCGAGATACGACGCGCCTCTTGCTGAAGTCGGGCCTCCTCGGCCTCGAGCTCGGCCTGGCGGGCGGCAAAAGTTTCCTCTTCGGCGCGCACGCGGGAAAGTTGGGCGGCGACCTTCTTTTCCTGAGCTTGGACGGATTTTTCGCGGACGGAGAAATTATCCTCGCGCTCGGCGACGTCTTTTTCCTGCGCGGCGAGGCGCGCCTGGGTAGCGGCGAGGGCCGATTCGCGCTCGGCCAGCGCGTTCTCGGCGGCGGCCAATTCCTTTGCGCGTTTCTGGTGCGCCTTGACCGAATCCCCCGCCTCGGCCTTGGCCTCCTCAAGCGCGGCGGCTTCTTCCGTGATGCGCGCCTGTTCGTCGGAAAGCTGGACGCGCGCGGCGTCGAGTTCGGACTGACGCTTGGTCAACTCCGACTCGGTTTCGGCGCGACCCTTCTTGGCCTTGGCGGCGTCGGCCAGAGCCTGGGCGGCGGCGACGCGGGTGGTCTCAAGTTCGGCCTCAAGCTGGGCGAGCTTTTTTTGCTCGGCGGAGAGTTGCGACTCGCGCTCGGTAAGCTTCGCTTGCGCGGCGTCTAATTCAGCGCGGAGAGGAGCCGAAGATTTATCCCCCTTGGCCCCGTCCGAGGAGCGCTTGGAAAGCTTTTCCGCCTGAACCTTCGCCTCGGTAACGGCGGCGGCGCGACGTTCGACTTCTTCCTGAAGTTCCTTGTGCAGTCGGTCGCACTCGGCGCGAAGAGATTCGACCTCCGCGCTGACCACCTGGTCGGATACAAACGGCGGCGCGGACGAAGTCGCTCCCTCTCCGGCTAGGAAAAGCGTCATCTCATGACGGCAGTGTTGCGCTATGACGGAGTTATGCCCGCTCAGCCGGGGCTGAAGCAACTCCGTCGCTCGCGCGAAAAATGCGCTGAGATTCAACGGCGGATGAAACAAGTCGCGCACTCCCAGCCGAATCGCCCGCACGATCACGTCCATCTCGGGCTTGGCGCAGAGCAGCAAAATCGGTGCGTTGCGCTGATGGCTGCGGATATTTTCCGCGAGTTCCAAAGGCTCTTTCCCGAGCTTGGAGCCGTCGTGGATAACCAAGTCGAATTGCTCCGATTTAAGGGATATTTCCAGGTCGGCCTGCGACTCGACATCGCGGGCGTAAAGACCCGTTTCCACGGCGACATAAGCCTTGGCTTGGAAGACATCAGGACCAGTGCGAATGAGTAGAATTTTCGCGGACACGCGGAAGGGGATTAAAGTTTACGCAAAGTTGCTTAAATGTGCAGGATGGGCAGGAAAAAAGGGATAGGTTTTCCAGCAACGCAAAGCTATTGGGAAGTGTTCTGAGAATGTCAAAATTTGAATAGATACTTAGCTAAGGGGAATTTACCTAGTATTTAAAGACCCCTCGCCGTTTTTAATGAATGGAGCAGTCGGCGGCTCGAGTGAAAAGGAGGGCGAGGCGACGCTGAGGCGATGACGCCTGAAACATAATTTCACGCGTGATGGGGAGTGAGAGTGCAGTAGAGCGCTTCTCTTTCCCACTAAAAACGTTTTATAACTTCACAGAAAACAACCCCGCCACCCGCGCCTCCCCCGCCGCAACCACTCGCACCCGCTCCGTCGGCAACTGCGTGCGAAACCAAGTCCGCTGCTTGCGCACCAGCTTCCACGTATTGAGCGCGATCATGGAAGCCAGCTCCCGCTCAGGTAATTCCCCGCGCAACATTTCCAGCGTCTCCCGATACCCGATCGCCGCCGCCGCGCTCGGATTCTCCTCGATCCCGTCCGCGCATAGCCGCCGCACTTCCTCTACCAAGCCCTCGCGCAACATCTCCGCCACCCGCGCCTCTATCCGTGCGCGCAGTTCCTCCGGCTCGCGATCCAACCGCGCCGCCCGCACCGCCCAATCCGCAAACGGCCCCGGCCGCGCCGCGAAATCCGCCACCAACTCCGCCAGCGTCCGACCACTCGCCCGACACCTTTCCAAAGCCCGCGTCACCCGCCTCGGATTCCGCACGTCCAATTCCCCCAAGCCCTCCGGATTCAACCCGCGCAACTCCGCCAACAAATTTTCCAGCCCGCCCGCATCCGGCCTCAGCCGCCCCTCGATCTCCGCGCGCAGTTCCGCCGGCACCGCCACCTCGTCAGCCACCGGCGAGAAAAACGCCTTCAGATAAAAACCGCTCCCGCCCGTCACCAAAATCCGCCGCCCCCGCCCCGCGATGTCCGCGCAAGCCTCGCGCGCCAGCTCCACATATTTCGCCACGTCCATGCGCTCCCTTACCCCGGCCACGTCGATCAACCAATGCCGCACCCGCGCGCGCTCCGCCGCCGTCGGCTTCGCCGTGCCGATGTCCATCCCGCGATAAAACAACGACGCGTCGCACGACACGATCTCCGCGTCGTTCGCCTCCGCCCAGTCCAGCGCCAGCGCGGTTTTCCCCACCGCGGTGGGACCGGTCAGGATGTGGATTTCTCGGGTCATGTGTTACGGAAAGGTGATAAGCAGCGCGGTCGTCGGCTTTGCCATTGCGTATCCACCCACGCACGACGAATCCCCGTCGCAAGCGTGAAACTCGCCCTCGTCACCGAAACCTTCCCACCCGAGATCAACGGCGTCGCCATGACGCTGGGCAACCTCGCCTCAGGCCTCGCCGCGCGCGGCTTCGAAGTCGTCGTCCACCGCCCGCGCCAATCCGCCGATCCTCAGGTCTCAGGTCTCCGACCTCAG
>CAZOGV010000077.1:0-8667 GCA_964579225.1 uncultured Akkermansia sp.
CGCCGCCCGACGGGCACCCGCTCAGTTCACCCCTCCGCGATGTTCCGGGGCCAGCGGCCGAGCCGCAGGCCACCTCCGGGCTTCCGCCCTACGCCGACGGCTTCACCGTCATCAGCGTTTACACCCGCGCCCAGGCCATCGCCAACGGCGTGCTTGCCGACGCCTCCACCGGCGACCTCGCCGACGAAGCGCGGCAGCGCGAAGATGGTCACGCCGCAGGCGTGGCCCCGCAGCATGGCGGAGGGGCGCGAAGGCTCGGGTGCCCGAAGATCGGGCGAGATCTCGCGCAAGTCTCCGCCCAGCACTTCCCCAGCGTTCACGTCGCCATGACGGCGGCGGTCTTCGCCTTGATCGAGCAGGCGGTCGCGAGCCCGAAGCACGCGAACGACTGGCGCGGCGTCTGGCATGACATCCTCTGGATGTCCCGAGTCTCGCCCGTTCAGGTCTGGCAGGGTGGGCGCCTCTTCCGCGTCATCATCACCGGCACCGGCCGCAAGCGCCTCCACACTTTGAAGGCTATTTCACACCCCGACGAGATCGGCCGCCCGTGTATCACGATCATGCTCCCCGAGGAGGATTGATCGACCCCAGCCAGCCCCGCCACCACCACGGGAGCGGGGCTTTTTCGTGCCTGAACTCGCCACCGCGCATGAAATTTTATAGCTTTGCCCAATGCTCAAGACCCCGCCTTTGACCGAAGCCGCCTTTAAACAACTTCGAGAGGCACTTAAGGCCGAGATAGCGGAGCTTCAAGCGGAAGGTCAGCACCGGTTCCATACGGATGGCGTCCCGCGTGCGGCGCGCCCGCTTCTGCAAGATGCAGTGCATCGAACGCGCTTACTTGAGGAGGTTGAGCGCCTGCACCTGCAATGGCATCGTGAGTTGTCCATGCCTCCACCGGCTCCGCTGGCCGGGCACCCTCCCGCTTCTCCTTCTGAAAAGACAAACGCTGTTCTGATCCGCCACATTGAAGGAGTATCCGTTCCAGAGGCCGCGAAGTGCCTTGGAATGAGCGAAGCAAAGGTGAAGGCACTGCTGGAGGAAGGTAGCCTCAAAGGTTTTCGACCTACGGGCGGAAGATGGAAGATTCCGCGCGCCGAGATTTTGGCTTTCTCCAAGCGTCCCCGCACCGGCGGCGGTAGTTAAACGAGGTCGTTTAGGTTGCCAGAAGGTTGCCACGAAACGTGTTTTTGGCTTCCCCTCGTTGCCACTTTCTGCTTCTCTCTACTTGTTCTAAATCATTAACCATCAACTAAGTCCGCGTCAGGTCGCAACTTAGCTGAACCGGCAAAGGGTGGTTCGAATCCCTCCCTCTCCGCCATACTTCGCCCTGCGGGCTTCGTATGGCGTGGCCTTGGCGAATGGGGCGTAGGCGCGGAGAGGCGCGAGGCGTGGGCCGGAACGGGCCTCCGAAGCCCGAAGGGCGAAGGCGGGCGCGGCCGGTGTCGGAGGACTCGTGGATGGCCTGCATGATATCGACCGCGTGCAGGGCGATACGGTTCGCTTGGTTGATCCGTAAGGTGGAGCGCGTTGCCCCCAGCGCGCTGCGGTGGAGACGGCACCCAGCCAGCGTGTTGGGGGCTCAACACGCTCCACCGTCCACGATCGTTTTTAAAAACGCACGCAGACGGGTTTGGCGATTGCGAGGCCGGCGTCGTGCGGGGTGAGGCTGCCGTCGGCGGGCGACACGGCGAAAATCTCGACGCGGTCGGCGTCCTGGCCGGCGGCGAGTAGCCAGCGGGCGTCGGGGCTGAGGGCGAAGTGGCGTGGGCTCTTCGGCACCGCGATATGGCCGCGCGCGGTGAGGCGGCCGGTGGAGGGATCTCGGGTGAAAAGTGCGAGGCTGTCGTGGCCGCGATTGGAGGCGTAAACGGTGTGGCCGGCGGGGTGAACCGCGATCTCGGCGGTCTTGGTCTCGCCGGTGAAATCGGCGGGGAGGGTGGTGACGATCTCGATGATGGTGAGCGTGGCGGCGATGGGATCGAAGGCGGTGACGGCGACGGTGTTGTCGAGTTCGTTGATGATGTAGAGATGTTGTCCGTCGGGCGAAAACTGGGCGTGGCGTGGACCGCTGGAGGGCGGAAGTTGCAGCCAGGGTTGAACGAGGTTGGTGGTGACGGTGCTGGTGTCGGGGTCGCGGGCGTAGATGTAAACGCGGTCGCCGCCGAGGTCGGGGACGAGGAGGAGGCGGCCGTCGGGCGACCAGGTGACACCGTGGGCGTGCGAGCGTTTTTGGCGATTGGCGTGGGCCTGGCTGGCGTGGGTGTTTTGGAAAAACGCGACCTTGTCGCCGAGGGAGCCGTCGGCGGCCAGGGCGTAAACGATCATGCTGCCGCCGTTGTAGTTGGCGGCGGCGACGAGGCGGCCGTCCGGCGAGACGGCGATATCGCATGCGCCGGGGCCTTCGCTGGGGCGGGTGTTGAGCGGCGTCAGGGAGTCGTCGGCGCCGATGGCGAAGGCGTGGAGGGTGCCCTCGCGGCCCTCGGCGACGGCGTAGAGGAAGCGGCCGTCGGGGGATTTGGCGAGGAAGGAGGCGTTGATTACGGGTGCGGCGTCACGCGCGAGTTTGAGGAGGCCGGCGGAGGTGTCGAAGGCGGCGGATTGGATGGATTTGGCGTATGTTCCGAAGAAGACGGTCTGGGCGGAAGTGGACATGGTGGTTAATAAGAGGGCGGTGAGGGCGCGGAACGCGCGGGAGGGAAGGGTTAGAAGGGGCATGAAGGGTATTGGTCGGGTGTAACGGGAAGTGGTGTCAAAGTCCGGACTCCGTTACCGGGAGCGCCGGCATCTTGCCGGCTGTTCGTCCAGAAAGCCGGCTGGAAGCCGGCGCTCCCAGTAGTGGACTGATGTCATACTCGTATTGGTCAGCGTGCGCGCTGCGGGGTTGCATGCAAGCGGGGGGATTTTCAGTTTGGCCGGTTCATGGCCCTTTTCAGTCTCCTCGATCTCTCGCATGCATTCGGCGGCGCGCCCGTCCTCGACCACGTAAACTTCCAGGTGGATCCCGGCGAACGGGTCTGTTTGGTCGGTCGCAACGGCGCGGGCAAATCGACGCTGATGAAGCTCATCGCGGGCGACATGAAGTCCGATTCGGGGCAGGTGTTTCGTCAGCCGGGCGCGCATTTCGCGCGCTTGATGCAGGAGGTGCCGCAGGGCATGGCGGGCACGGTGCACGATCTCGTGGCCGAGGGCGTGCGGCGCGACGCGGCGGGGCACGAGGAGGATTGGGAGATCGACGTGCGCATTGAGGATCTGATCGCGCGCCTGCAACTCGATCCGTCAGCAGAGTTCTCTACCTTGTCGGGCGGCTTGAAGCGCCGTGTGTTGTTGGGCCAGGCCATCGCGAGCAAGCCCGACCTGCTGCTGCTGGACGAGCCGACCAACCATCTCGATATCGAGAGCATCCTGTGGTTGGAGGAGTTTTTGATCACGGAGAAGATCGCGTTGTTCTTCGTGACGCATGATCGCGCGTTTTTGCAAAAGCTGGCGACGCGCATCGTGGAGCTCGACCGCGGGGTGCTGACCAACTGGGCGTGTTCGTATGATCTGTTTTTGCAACGTCGCGCGGATCGTCTGGAGGCGGAGGAACGGCAGCGCGCGGCGGCGGACAAGAAGCTGGCGCAGGAGGAGGAGTGGATTCGCCGCGGCGTGCGGGCGCAGCGCAAGCGCGCGGGCAACCGCATCGAGGCGCTGTATGCGTTGCGCGCCGAGCGCAAGGCGCGCCGCGAGCGCGCGGGCACGGCGAACATCAAGATCAGCACGGCCGAGGAATCGGGTGTGAAGGTGATCGAGGCGGAGAACGTGGCCTTCGGCTACCCGGGCTCGACGGAGCCGCTGGTGCGGGATTTTTCGACCATCATCACGCGCGGCGACAAGATCGGGCTCATCGGTCCGAACGGCGCGGGCAAGACGACCTTCTTAAAATTGTTGCTCGGCCAGTTGCAGCCCACGGGCGGCGTGTTGAAGCACGGCACGAAGCTGGAGGTGGTTTATTTCGACCAGTTGCGCGCGCAGATCGACGACGAGAAATCGGTGGCGGACAACGTGTCGGATGGCAACTCGCACGTCACGGTGCAGGGGCGTTCGCGTCATGTGATCAGCTACCTGCAAGACTTCTTGTTCGAGCCGGAGCGTTCGCGCACGCCGGCGAAGGTTTTGTCGGGCGGCGAGCGCAACCGGCTGTTGTTGGCGCGGGTGTTCACCAAGCCGGCCAACGTGCTGGTGCTGGACGAGCCGACCAACGATCTCGACGCGGAGACGCTCGATCTGCTGGAGAATTTGTTGGTGGAGTTCGAGGGCACGGTGCTGGTGGTAAGCCATGATCGTAAGTTCCTGGACGAGGTCGTGACCGGCACCTTCGTGTTCGACGGGAGCGGCGGCATCGAGGAGTTCATCGGCGGCTACAGCGACTGGGTGGCGGAGAAGGCCAAGCAGGCGAAGACGCCGGTGATCGCGGCCAAGGGCAACGCGCGCGCCATCGCCACGCCGGCCACGGCGGCGGCGGCCGAGAAGAAGGCGGCGGCGGGCGTGGGCGGCGGGCGTAAGCTGAACAACCGCGAACAGCGCGAGTTGGCGGAATTGCCCGCGCGTATCGAAAAACTGGAGACGGAGCAGTCGGAGTTGGTGGCGAAGCTGGGCGATCCGAAATTTTTCAAGCAGGACGCGAGCGTGGTGCGCGCGGCCGAGGCGCGTTTGCACGAGATAGAAAAGGAGCACGCGGTGGCTTTCGCGCGCTGGGAGGAGTTGGAGGCGGCGAGCGCGGGGTGAGGGGGCGGCGGGGCGGAGACAAGGAGCGGCGACACTCTTGTCGCCGGGGTGGGGCGTGGTCGGCGACAGGAGCGTCGCCGCTCCTTGGGGTGGGACGCGTTCGGGCTTTCCTCCGGCGGATCGGCCGACAATTTGTTGGAGCATGGAGAACCTTGCTCAATCGGACCGTGATTTGGTCGGAGCCGTCCGTTTCGCGTTCACGTTGGTTCTGGTGGCTTGTTTGGCGTGCGGATTTCTCGGGTGCGCCGCGAAGACAACGCACAACTATAAAGCTTTGGTTGCCAATAAGACGGTGGTGTCCGAGTTGCGTTATCTGGAAAGCCTCAAGATGCCGTCGATATCCCTGCGTGAAGTCACTCTCGGGCGGGCTTGCATGATTATGACGGTCTTCAGCGAAGACCCGACCATTTTCCAGACTGGTGCTTTGATTGAAACGGATCGTCCCGAGTTTGGCGGCATCTTGGTCACTCTCTCACTCGAGAACACCAATCTGGCAGAGTATTATGATGCGTTATGTTTGGCGGTCGGTGGCGTTTGGTGGGTAAGGGACAGACAAGTTTATCTTCGGGAGAATAATCCACCGAAGAATGCGTCGGTCTCGGCGCTGGATATGAAAGATCACTTCGATCCGAGGCAGGCGCTGTAGGCGGACCGAGATGCAAGGAGCGGCGACATTCCTGTCGCCGTGCGGGGCGTGGTCGGCGACAGGAGTGTCGCCGCTCCTTGTTCACAGCAGCGGGGTGAAGAGGCGACTGAGGTCTTCGGCTAGGTTGGCGGGAAAACGGCGGCGGCGAAGGTCGGAGAGGTTCAGCAGGCGGCAGTCGCGCACCAACTCGCCCGCCCAGACACGCAGGGGTTGCACGTCGGATGCGGTGTGCAAAAGCACGCCGATCTCGAAGTTTACGAAGAGGCTGCGCATGTCCATGTTGGCGGAGCCGATGATGGCCTGGCGGTCGTCCACGATGATGGCCTTGGCGTGCATCATGCGCGGTTGGTAGGCGAGCACGCGCGCGCCGGCGCGCACTAGCATGCGCAGCGCGGGGCGACGGGCGAGGTCGGTTACGGGGTGGTTGGAGCGCGCGGGCAGGATGAGCGTGACGTCGCGTCCGGCGCGGGCCTTCACGATGAGGCTGCGCAGGAGGACCTCGTCGGGAATGAAGTAGGGGGTGACTATCCAGATGCTTTCCTTGGCCTCCTGGATCATGGAGAGAATGCCCTCGTAGAGCGGGTCGCCGGAAGCATCCGGGCCGGAGGCGACGACTTGCAGCTCGCCGCTCGGGGGGCGCGCGAGATGGGGGCGAACGGGGGCGGGATCGGGACTTTTTATCGGCGGCGGCGGCGGCGCGGGGTCTTCGATGGGGCGGCCGGTGGCGAAGGTCCAGTCGGCGAGAAAAACCTCGTCGAGCAGGGCGGCGCCCGGGCCTTCGATGAGGGCTCCGATATCGGTCCAGCGTTTTTTCCAGGGCTGGGCGCCCATGTATTCGCGGGCGAGGTTGTGGCCGCCGATGATGGCGACCTCGTGGTCGAAGACGGCGATCTTGCGGTGGTTGCGGAGGTTGGCGGAGCCGTGCGAGGAAAGGGGGATTACGGGAAGAAATTTGGCGACTTCGCCGCCCGCTTTTCGGATGGGTTCGACAAAGCGGCCGCTGGAAAAAAAGCAGCCAAGGGCGTCGAGTTGGAGGCGGACCTTGACGCCTTGTCGCGCGCGGCGGGCGAGTAGGGCGACGAGGCGTTTGCCGACCTTGTCGCGCCCGAGGATGTAGGTGGCGATGTGGATGGTGTGGCGGGCGGCGAGGATGCGGCGCTCGAGCTCGGCGAAGGTATCTTCCCCGTTGGTGAGCAGGCGCACGGTGTTGCCGGCGACGGGTTCGCCGGCCCCGCTGGTGCGCACGGACTGGGCCACGGGGTCGGCGCGGGTGGCTTCGGAGGCCTGGGTGCCGGCGAGGTGGGGCAGGCGGATGCGGCGTTTTCTCGCGGAGAGGCGGCGGATTTTGCGGCCGCCGAAGAGCAGGAAAAGCGGCACGCCGACGTAGGGCAGTAGAATGATGACGAGCAGCCAGGCGAGGGTGTTGCCGGGCTGGCGGCGCTGGCTGGCGACGCGGGCGAGCGCGAAGAGCACGAGGAGCACGCCGCCGACGGTGTAGGCGTGCGACCAAAGGCTGGTGGCGACGGCGTCGGTGACGTCTTCGGGGGTCAGCGTGAGTTGGGCGAGCATCAACATGCGGAATATTTGGGAAGGATGCCGCGGCGGGGTGGATTAGCCACAGAAAGCGGCGCTCGGCGAAGCGGGCATGAAAAAACCCCGGCGTGGCGGCCGGGGTTTTTCGAAGTGGTGGTGCGAGCCGGATTCGAACCAGCGAACAGCAAGCTGAATTGATTTACAGTCAACGTCCTTTAGCCACTTGGATATCGCACCAAAAACGGGAGGCGGAACTTCGCGACCGGGACGGGCGAGTTCAAGGAGTTTTTTTGAGGAATGCTCGCGGGGATGCTTTTCGTTTTAGCAAACCGAGCTCCTGACCGCCCGAGGCAGGTCGCCAGCGCGTGGTTTCGGGAGATTTGCACAAGGCCGACGTCCCGTGATTTTCAGGCCTAAAGACCCGAATTCGTTGACTACGGATTTCACAATTAACACAGACAAAACCAATCCATCCGCGCCCAACAGCCCATTCTGGGATGCTCCTTCGCGAGCGCCTAGCCGACCGGTCGGATAAGCACCAGGCGCAGGTCTTGAGGTCTTGTTCGCCGGCTGCTCGCCAGCGGATCGGGCCGATGGTTTTGATCTCGAAGCAGCGGTCTTTACTGTTCACTCGGGCCTTCACCTCAGTCTAGGGGATCTTGTCGTCCTGGCGGATTTGCCCCGGGGTGGGCAGTGGGTCTCCGCATATGCGTTTGGGCCCGCGGGTGGCCTGCCTCGGTGCGTCGGGCTTGGCGCTGAGCCGGGCGTCTTTGCGGATGCGTCCTATCAGGGTGGTGTTGGCCGGCAGGTGGCGGAGGATTTTCTTGTTGGTGTAGCTGCCATCAACCACCACGTGCAGGGCGGGCGCGAGGCCGGCGTTTTCGTCGCTGCGCTCTTGCTGGAGGGCTTGGAGCACTTCCACGGCCAGGGCGTTGAGGTTGCGTTGCTTCATTTGCTCTTTGTAGAGCTGCACCGCTTCGGGTGGGGCCGTTTTGCCGGGTTTGCGCGGGGTGGAGGCGTCGAGGGCTAGGCAGAGCGGGCGTTTGGCCTGACCGAGGGTTTCGACTTCTTTGCGCACTTGGCGAAAAATCACCGTTTCATCGACCCGGTCTTTGGAGTAGAGCGAGTAGTCCGCCGTCCAGTCTTGGAACTGTTTGCCAAAAACCGTGATCAACGCGGAAACGGTGTGGCGCCCGGGGCAAACCAGATGGGCCAGCAGGTGTTCGCGTAGGCGGGCGGTGCAGGAGCGGGTCGTAGAGACCACCCCTTCGCACTTTCGCCAGAGCATCTCTCAGGCGTTCAGGAGTGGTGCGGCGTTTTTTTTCAGGGATCGTCACCGGCGAGGCCGGCACGACCGGGCGGTGGGCGATGATGTTCGGCGATGATGTTGGCCTTGTTCTCGATGATCCACTCGATGGTCTCGCCTTTTTGCAGTTCCAGCGCTTCGGCCACCGCCGTGGGGAAGTTAATGTAGTATTAGTCGGCTCCCTTTTTTCGGGAGATGAGTTGAACTTTGGTTGGGTATCCCATGAGGCAAAATAAATACTAGTTCTAGTATATACGCTTGATTAAAATGCACCGCGCAGTGTGCGGAAAACTAGATTTCGTGACTAGAAAAACCAAACTCGAGGCATGGGCGTCTCGCCCATGTCTGCCCGCCGCAGGCGGGTTTCGAGCCCACGGGCGAGACGCCCGTGCCACGTTGCGCCCGTGCCACGTTG
>CAZOGV010000077.1:8767-12480 GCA_964579225.1 uncultured Akkermansia sp.
CGCCCGTGCCACGTTGCGCCCGTGCCACGTTGGGGCTTTACATCGGCGAACATCAAGCGCCACATGCGCGGAAAGTTATGAACTATTACATCGGTGTCCAAGGCGTGCAGTCCGGTCCGTTTTCGGAAGCGGTGATCCGCGAAAAAATCGCGCGCGGCGAAATTCCCGCCGGCGCGTTGTGCTGGGTCGAGGGCTGGAGCGAGTGGCGTCCGGTGGTGTCAGTGTTTCCGGTCGGCGATGGCGCGTCGATGCCGGCGCCTCCTCCGCTGCCGCCGCGCCCGCCCGCCGGTTTTCGAGTCACGCCGCCCGCCGCGTCTTCCGCTTATCAGGGACCGACCGAGACCTCCGGGCTGGCGATCACGAGTTTGGTCACCGGCGTGTTCGGGTTGCTTCTTTTTATCCCGGCCATTCCCGCCGTGATCTGCGGTCACATCGCCTGCTCGAAGATCAAGGCGTCGGCCGGTCGCATAACCGGTCGCGGCATGGCGATCACCGGTCTCGTGCTGGGTTACTTGATGATCGCGATGATGCCGGTTGGCTTGCTGGCGGCGATGGCGATCCCGGCCTTCCAGAAGGTGCGCGCGAACTCGCAGGAAAAAATGATTCAAAACAATCTGCGCATGCTCAATGCGGCCGCCGAGCAATACATGCTCGAAAACGGCACGCTCACCGCGCGCTACTCGGATCTGGTCGGCGGCCCCGAGGGCATAAAATACATCCCGGTGCTGACGCCGGTGGCCGGCGAGGACTACACGGATTTGGTTATTCGCGAGACCGACAAGGTTATCACCGTGACGACGGGGGATGGCCGCGAGATCACGTTGGAGCGTTATCACGTGAGCGACCGGACCTCGTGGTGAGGCCCCAAGGAGCGGCGACACTCTTGTCGCCGTGCGGTGCGTGGTCGGCGACAGGAGTGTCGCCGCTCCTTGGGCTGCTCAGGCCAGTAGGCTGCGTAGGTCGGCGAGGGTGAGCTTGGCGTTCACCGCGTCGCTGGCTTCGAAAACGTCGGCGAGGAGGCGGCGTTTTTCGTCCTGCAACATCATGACCTTCTCCTCGACCGTGCCGGAGCAGATGAGCTTGTAGCTGGTGACGACCTTGGTCTGGCCGATGCGGTGGGCGCGGTCCGTAGCCTGCGCCTCGGCGGCGGGATTCCACCACGGGTCGAAGTGAACGACGGTGTCCGCGCCGGTGAGATTGAGGCCGGTGCCGCCAGCCTTGAGCGAGATGAGGAAGACGGGGATGTCGGGCGAGTTGTTGTAACGATCCACCTCGGCCTGGCGTTGTTTTTGCGGCGTGGAGCCGTCGAGGTAGCAGAAGGGGATCTCCTGTTTGTCGAGTTCGTCGCGCAGGAGGCCGAGCAGGCTGGTGAACTGGGAGAACACGAGCAGGCGGTGGCCGTCGTCGATCGCTTCGGAGAGGAGCTCGCGGAAGGTGTCGAGTTTGGCGGACGCGGAGGCTTCGGCCATCTGCTCGACGAGGCGCGGGTCGCAGCATATCTGGCGCAGGCGCAGGAGCTGGGTGAGCGTGGCCATGCGCTGGGCGTTTTCGGAGGCGCCGTCGGCGGCGAGGGCGTTGAGTTGTTCCTCGGACTTGCGCTGGTAGTCGTTGTAGAGCGCGAGCTGCTCGGTGGTCGGGGTGCAGAAAATAACCTGCTCGATCTTGGGCGGCAGCTCGGTGGCGACGACGGCCTTGGTGCGGCGCAGAATGTAGGGCGCGGTTTGTTTGCGCAGGCGTTCGTCTTCCCAGTCGCGATTCGACGGCGCGACGCCCGAGCCGCGCGCGGTGGGCAGCTTCGCGTCCACGTAGCCGGGCAGCACGATCTCGAAAAGGGTGCGCAGATCTTCGAGGGAGTTTTCCACCGGGGTGCCGGTGAGAAGCAGGCGGCTTTGCGCGTGCAGGGCGCGGAGGGCGCGGGCGTTGATCGAGCGGCGGTTTTTGGCGTGCTGGGCCTCGTCGGCGATGAGGGTGGCGAGGTCGATGTCGGCGAAGAGTTCGGAGTCGCGACCGAGGGTGCCGTAGGAAGTGATGAAAAGATCGTGTTGCGCGGCGGCCTCGGCGGAAGGCAGGCGGTTGGAACCGTGGTGGACAAACACGCGCAGGTTGGGGGCGAAGCGCGCGGCCTCGCGGCGCCAGTTTTCCACCAACGAGGCGGGGCAGACGACGAGGGAGGGGCGGTGTCCGGTTTTTTTGGGATTTGGTCGTTTGGGATTTGCGATTTCGGCGTCCGGCTCGGCGGATGCCGCGTCGTGGACGATGGAGGAGAGCAGGGCGAGGGCCTGGGCGGTTTTGCCGAGACCCATTTCGTCGGCGAGGATGCCGCCGAGGTCGTGGCGGTGAAGATGCCAGAGCCAGGCGACGCCGATGTGCTGGTAGGGGCGCAGGGTGGCGGCGAACCAGGGCGGGAGCGGGGCGGGTTCGAGACGTTCGAGATCGCGCAGGGCCTCGGCGCGGCGACGCCAGGCGGCGGGCGGCTGGTAGCCGGGCGAAAGCTCGTCGAGCATGGACTGGAGCTCCGGTATCCGTGCGGCGGATATACGCTGGATTTTGCGCGCGACGACGGGCGCGGCGGTGCCGCCGGCGAGCGCGGCCTGGGCCTTGGCGAGGCGTTCGAGCTGGGCGGGGTTGAGCAGGTAGATTTTTTTGCCGTCCTCGACGAAGCGGCGTCCGGCGGCGAGGGCGGAGCGGAGTTCGTCCTCGCCGACTTTGCCGGCGGAGAGGCCCACGGTGACGGAGAATTCGCCGCCGCCGGCTTCGGTGACCTTGGTCTCGACCTCGGCCTCGGCGAGGGCGGCGGAGTTTTTGTCGAAGTTGGGCGTGAACTCGGCGTGGAAGCGCGAGCGCAGGGTTTCGCCGTGGGTGGCGAGGAAGTTGAGGACCTTGTGGCGGTCGCGCAGCCACCACTTTTTGGTGGAGGGATCGAGGGCAAAGCCGTGGGTGGAGAGGAGTTCGCGGGCGGCGGCGTAGGCGGGGGCTTCGCGCGAGGGCAGGGTGATGGCGAGGAAGTGTTCGCTGCCATCGACGAGCAGGGGAGTGGTGGGTTCGTCGCGCGGCACGATGCGGGGCGTGCGCATGGAGAGGGAGCGCGCGCCGAAGGGCGGCGGAGTGGGCACGGGGGCGGCTGCCCCGGGCAGGGGGGTGGCGGGCGCGAGGTGTTCGCTCACGCCGCGCAGGCGGGCGCCGAGCCAGAGCAGGTTTTTTTGCGGCTCGGCGAGGGCGGCGAAAACGGGTTGGCCGGCGAGGGCGACGACGAGTTCGCGCAATTGGGCGCGGGTGAGCTGAATAAACGGGGGCAGGGTTTGCGCGTTGCCGCAGAAACGCGCGAGGGCGGCGAGGGCGGGCACTTGCGCGGGCGGGGGCGGGGTGGCGGCGTCGAACTGGATTTTGACCGGGATGGCGTCGCGGCGGGCGGCGTCGGGAAGATTGGGGGGGAGCAGGAGGCGCAGCATGCGGAACGCGCCAGCTTGGCTTCGAAGCGGAGAGTCGAAAGAAAAAACAGTGCCAGGATTGATATGGTTTGCACTTGCGCTGTAATAATTCATCAACTCATAACGGTCCTTGCTAGTTTGCTGTTTTCGGCCATGAACAAGGTTGGTTAACGCATTCCATAACGCCATTAAATTTCCTTAAATATTACCCATGAACACGATGATTCGCTCAACGCTAAGTATTGCAGCCGCTTTTCTGATTTCCGTAGCCGTGCAAGCGGCCGA
>CAZOGV010000078.1:0-12394 GCA_964579225.1 uncultured Akkermansia sp.
TTGTAGAGCGCCTTGACGATGCGCGCGGCGAAGCGGCGCTTTTGCCAGTCGTTCATCTTCACCACGCTCTCCCAATACGCCGCGACCTCGGGCAGTCCGAAGTGCTCGCAGAGGTAGGAAAGGTTGAGCACGTCCTTCTGGAAACAAGAGCCGCCAAAGCCGACCGAGGCTTTGAGGAACTTCGGGCCGATGCGCGAATCCTTGCCGATGGCGTGCGCGACTTCGTCCACGTCCGCCTCGGTCGCTTCGCACAGCGCGGAGATGGCGTTGATCGACGAGATGCGCTGCGCGAGGAACGCGTTGGCCACGAGCTTCGAGAGCTCGGAGGACCAGAGATTGGTCGTGATGATGCGCTCGAGCGGCACCCAGCGGGCATAAACCGAGACGAGCGTCGCGATGGCCTTCTCGCCCTCCGGCGTGCGCTCGCCGCCGATGAGCACACGATCCGGATTGGTGAGATCGGCGACTGCCGTGCCTTCGGCCAGAAACTCGGGATTGGAAAGCACCTGGCACTTCGGCGCGCCCGCTTGGGCTCCGAGGATTTCCTGAATCGTCGTGGCGGTGCGCACCGGGATGGTGGATTTCTCCACGATGATCTTCGGCGTGGTCGCGACCTCGGCGATGGTGCGCGCGACCGACTCGATGTAGCGCAGGTCGGCGGCCTTGCCCGCGCCCACACCATAGGTCTTGGTCGGCGTGTTGACCGACACGAAGATGATGTCGGCGGCGGCGATGGCGCCCTTCACATCGGTGGAGAAAAACAGATTCCGCCCGCGCGCGGTCCGAACAATGTCGTCGAGCCCGGGCTCATAGACGGGCAACGAGTCGGAATTCCAGGCGGCGATGCGCTTCTCGTTGAGATCAACGACCGTGACCGAGATATCGGGCGCCTTGAACGCGATCATGGCCATGGTGGGCCCGCCAACATAACCAGCTCCGATGCAGCAAATTTTCATGAGGTAAATAGAACTTCAGATTTTGCACCTCGGACGCCGAATCCAAGCAGCATTTTCCCTGACCCGGAATGTCACGCCTCCGCGTTCAGGCGCGGGCCTTGGCACGACGCGCTTTCACGCGCTCATCCGTCCAGCGATCCAGCCAACGAATCGGCGCGATGGGATTGGGGCTGTGAAAGTCCTGCGGCTCCCAACCGCCGCCATCGACGTAGAGCGTCTTCGGATTGATCCAGGTGCGGAAGACCAGATCGGCGACGGGGAACGTGAAGAAGCCCGAGATGCCCTCGTTGCAGTCGATCACCGCGTGATGGCGCAGATGAAAGCTGTAGATGTGACGCCACATCCAGCCGAAGTAACGGCTCTCGACCAACGGCGCCCATTTCTCGAACGCCCAATGCTCGATGGCGTGAAACACCTCGTAAAGCGTGAGCGAGGCGGCGAGCGCGACATAGCCGGCCACGAACCACGGAAACACCGGAAACAGCCACGTGAGCAGGGCGAGCAAAGGAGTCACCACCAGCGCGAAAACCGGCAAAGTGAACCACGGAAAAAACGAGGCCTCATGCTGCTCGGGCTGCGTGATCGGATAAATATTCTCCACGTAGGGCAGCTCCCGACCCGAGGCCGTGCGGCGACGGGTGATGCGGGTCAGGCTGTGATGCAGCGTGTGTTGGCGGTAAAAACGCGACAGGAACGGCACCACCGGCTTGTGCAAAATGTAGCGGTGGAAGAAAAACTCCACGAACGCGTTGAACAGGGTGATGGCCAAGAAAGCGCCGAGAAACGCCCACCACGGGGCCGACAACTGCGTGGCCCAGACGGAAGCGGGAGCCACGAGCCACACGATCGCGAGAATCGCGACGAGGCATCCTGCCACCGTGGCGATGAAGAGCGGCAACGAAAATTTTTCTTCCACGTGACCGTGGCGGGCAGGAGTGTCGGACATATGAATAAAGAGTTATTCACTCCGAACCGCGCCGGAGCCTCAATCGCGATCTAAGATATTTATACGGCCACCGGAAAGTCACCGCCCTGCGCGTGCGCGCACCCAAGCGATGATGGCCGCGTCGTCCTTCTCATAACGCCAAGCAAGGGCGAGAAACTCGGCTGGCAGGATGTCGTGGGCCTTGAAAAACCGCCGGTCGCCGCCGCAGCAATACATCATCGAGGCGGGCAACTCGCCGCGCAGCTTGGCGCGGACCTTGGGCAGGATGCGCGGCAGCCATTCGATGCCGTGAATGGCGTCCGACTTCGACGGCCAGGAATCGGAGTCGGCCACCGCCCCGGAGGCCTTGCCCAGTTGCGCGTTGAGGAAGTAATCGCGCCGCACCAGCTCGATGGCCAAGGCGTGATCATAGCCCGGCTCGCCCTGCGTCACCTCATCCTCGGCGTAATCATAAAGCGCCTGCGCGGAGAGCCCGTTGGACGCGAGCCACGCGGATTGGGAGGCATCGAAAAACGTGTCTGCGCCGCGCTGGCCCTTCGCATAGAGCGCGACGGCGTGATCGTAGAGGGCGCGAAAAACGACGGGAAAGGTGTAGTGGGCCATGAGCAGTGATTTACGCCTTGCGAGCGCCCGCGCAAGCCGGCGCGACGAATCACACCGCAACGCGATGGCGCGAAGAGATTGAGTGTCGATTTCCGCGTGCGAAACCGGCTTCGTCACCACTTTGAACCCTTTGCCCATGTCCGATTGGAAACCCATCCTCGACGCCATCGTCGGCGCCCGTCACGGCGGCCGCATCGACGGCCTGGCCGCGCGTCTCCGTGATTTGGATACACGCCATCCCCACCAACCCGAGATCGCCGCCGAGCTAGCCTTCACCCTGACCGCGACCGGCGACCTCGCCGGCGCCCTCGCCGCCTATGAACGCGCGCTCGCGCTCGGCCTCCCCTCGCCCGCTGAGCAAGCCAACGCGCTGGTCGGACACGCGGTCTGCCTGCTGCGCCTGGATCGCGCCCCCGACGCGGTCGTCGCGCTGGAACGCGCGCGAGCGCAATTCCCCGACCACGCGGAATTCGTCGCCTTCCTCGCCGTGGCTCGCCACCGCGCCGGCCAAACCGGCCAGGCCTTTACCGAACTGCTCGGGTTGCTCGTCGAGACCAGCGAGGACATCGGCCTTGCCGCCCATCAACGCACCCTGCGCTCCCTCGTCGCCTGATCGTATCGATTTTTCCGATACACGCCGCCCCGGCCGCTTGCCGGCGCCTTCGGGCCCGCCGCCCGTCGGGCGTCCTCACGCCTTGCGAATGAACGCGCTGGGCGGCTTGCCATGCCGCCCGGAAAACGCCCGGGAAAACTGGCCCAGACTCTGGTAGCCCGCCGCATACGCCGCCTCGGTCACGTTGGCCTGCCCCGAACGCAGCAACGCCGCCGCATGGTCCAGCCGCAGCCGGCGCAAATGCTCCGTCGGCCCGTGCCCGAACTCCGCGGTGAAAAGCCGGCTCAGGTGGGACGGACTGCTATTCGCCGCCGCCGCGATTTCCGGCAGGCCGATCGGTTCCCCCAGCCGCGCGACCATGCAATCCAACGCCGCCCGGATCGCGGGATGCAGCACCCGCGCCGCCCCCGCCGTCGCCGCCTCGCCGCCTTTCTCCTCCCCGTCCTTCGTCTCCACGGGCGGCGGCAGCAAAAGGGTGATCAGTTCGATCAGCTTCCCCGTCCCCCAAAGATTGCGCAACGCGGGCGCCACCGGACACCCCCGCAAGGCCAGCAACACCGTCTGCATCGACGGCGTCAGCGCCGCACGCGCCCGCACCACGCCCCCGTTCTCCGGCGTCGGCAACCAAGCCTGCATGACCGGCGGCAAGGTCTCCGGAGCGAACCGCCAGACCAACAAATCCGGCGGCTGGCGCACCGCCTCCACCGCCAGCCGCAAAGACCGACAGCCCGCGGCCAGCCACACATAATGTTGCGCCTCCAACACCCTGTCGTCCGCGCCCTCAAACCCGTAGCGCACCCGACCGCGCAAAGACAAAAGCAACAAGTCCCCCCGCCCCGCCGACAGTTCGCCCGCTTCCCCAACCCGCAACTCCACCAAGTGCTGAGCCCCGGAAGAATCGCCGGTAAGGGTGCGGGTGCTTGAGGTGGACACAGGTTGAATAAGAAGAACCGGCGCATGAAGAACGCGGCGGCAATCGAGATGGCTGCGTAATTGAGATGCGGTCTCGTTTTGAGTGTCAAGGTGAGGATGAGACTCGTTCGCATAACAGAACTAGCGCCCGCCAGGATCATTCGCGCGCCCCCTTCTCCACCGCAGGCGCGCTCGGGCGCGGCAAAATCACCTGAAACCCTTGCTCATCGTTCGCTCCCGCCACCAAGGCCGAGGTAAGCCCCTTGAGCTGTTCCCGTTGGGCGATACCTTGGTTAACCAGGCGCGTCATTCGCGGCAAAGGCTCCGAAAACCCTCTCACCAGCCGACTTGTGGCCAGCAATTCCTCCAGATAAATCGTCACCAAAGGCCCGAAACCCCGTCCACCCGGGCGCACGAAAATCAATTCCCCGGGCTTAATCCGCGCCTCAACCCGCCCGCGGTCGCCGCCCTCCCCCGCGACTTCGGTCTCCAAACGCGCCGGCCCGTCGAGGCAAATCACCTTGAGCCCTTCGTTCTCGACCGCCTGCAACATCCATGTGCCGTCGCCCAGCCGCACCACGCTCCCGAAGGTCTCGACCACCCGCACCTCCCTTCCCGGCACCACCAACAAGGCCGTGCCCGCGAGCAAACGCCCCCCGCCGGGCCGGGCCTGAAACACCGTGCGTTGCCCCAGTCGCCACCGCTCCCCGTCCGGACCGCCCACCAATTCCAGCCTGGCCCGCAGCCCCGTCGTCGCCGTCTCCCCCGGCCCAAACTCCGCGCCGGCTTTCACGAAGCGCACCGCCGCCCCCGCCTCCGCCGGCCGAAACTGCACCCGGCCGGCCGCCTCCGTCACCGCCAACCAGCGCGCCGCCGCCGTCACCTCCACCGAGTCCAGCGTCACCGGCGACTCCGTCACCGACTGCGCCACCCCCGGCTCCGCCTCGCCCGACGACCCCGCCATCAGCGCCGCCAAAATAAACCCACGCGCCGCCTTCATTTGCTCTTCATCCTGTAAACCCCGTCCCAATTCGCCTCCGGCGGCTCCGCCATCAATTGCGCGCAACGGTCCAACATCACGGTGGATGGATTGTTTTCCACCCCCGCGTCGAGCCCGGGTCGCAGCGGCTCCAGCTCAGCCGACGCGTTGAAGGCCGCCGCCGCCGCCGTCCAATC
Organism: uncultured Akkermansia sp.; assembly: GCA_964579225.1. Lineage (GTDB taxonomy): Bacteria > Verrucomicrobiota > Verrucomicrobiia > Opitutales > Opitutaceae > IMCC26134_A. The sequence continues at coordinate 5,207 of CAZOGV010000078.1, forward strand.
CTGTCGCAGATAGGCGGCGCGTCCCTCGGCGAATTTCGCCAGGCAGGCGCGGGTCTTGTCCGTCAGCTCCGCGTCCAGCCCCACCACCTCGAAAATCTCCACCGGTTCGCTGCGGCCCTTGACCACGATGCGATCCAGCGAACGAAACACGCACGCGCAGCCCGAGGCGCGGGCGTCGCGCACGGTGTTTTCGGTCGCCAACGAATACACGCCGAAAGCCTTCGCGCCGCTCTCGCAACGCGCGGCGAGATTCACCACGTCCCCCATCATCGTGTAGTTGAAGCGGTGGCTCGAACCCATGTTGCCGACGACCACGCGGCCCGAGTTGAGCCCGATACGCGTGCGCATCGCATGCACCAACGGCGGCCAGCGATCACCCTGCGCGCGCCAATATTCCCGCAGCTCGGCCTGGCGTTTTTGCATGCGCGCCACCGCCTCGCATGCGCGCGCCGCATGCTTCGGCAACGGCACCAGCCCGCCGAACATGGCCACGATCGCGTCGCCGATGTATTTGTCCAAGGCGCCTCCCTCGGTTTGCAGGATGTCGGTCATCGCGCCGAGATATTCGTTGAGTAGCACCACCAGGTCGGCCGGGGACAAGACCTCTGAAAACGAGGAGAAACCCTGGACGTCGCTGAAGAACGCGGTGATCTCCTCCTCGTGCCCGCCCAGCTGCGGCTCCGCGCGCGCCTCCACCAGTCGCCGCACCAGCTCGGGCGAGACATACGAGCCGAACATGCGGCGGATGCGGTCGCGCTTCGCCTGCTCCTCGCGGATCTTCATCGTCGCGAAAATCGCCTGCTGCGCCGCGAAACCCGTCAAGGGCAGGGCGAGCGGCACCATGAGATTCCAGTTGAGCAGGACGACCAGCCCCGCCGCCGCCGGCACCACGGCGAGGAACACCACGAGCATCACGTATTGATTAAACGGATACCGTTCCAGCACCCACGCCGCGCCCACCCCGGCCAGCAGGAGCCCTATCAGTAGCGGCCAGACCGGTGCATGCCGCAGATGGTCGTCGGCGAGGATATTTTCCAGCGAATTCAGGTGAAACAGCACCTTGGGCGTCTCCGCGCGCAAGGGGCTCGGGCCGATGTCGGTCAAGCCGGAGGCCACCTCGCCCACCACCAAAATGCGTCCGCCGGTGGCGGGGGCGGGCACTTCGGCCATGCCGAACTCCACCCGCGCGAGCAGCCGCTCCGAAACCCCAGGGTGCGCGTCGTCCCCCGTGTAGGACAAAGTCGGAATGCCCGCCCCCTTGCCCTTGCCCGCGAGATCGTGGCGGAAATTGATCACGTAACGTCCCTGCTCATCGATCGGGATCACGACCTCGCCGATTCGCTCGGAACGCAGTTTCAAAGCAACACCCGGCTCGATGCTCACACCATCGGGAGCGACCTCCCAATAGGTCATGAAGGTTTGCAAAACGAGTCCGGGAAATACCCGCTCTCCCACCCGCACCACCAGCGGCAGACGCCTCACCACGCCATCCTCGTCGGCGTCGGCGTTGAGAAACGCGAAGCGCGCCGCCCGCAAGACTCCGTCGATGGGCAGAAGCGCGCCTCGATTGTCCGGAAGTTTTCCCAAAACCTCCGGCGGACAATCGATCGGCTCGGTGCGCCCGAACGTGGTCGCCGCCTGTCCTCCCGACCAAAAACCCGTCGCCGCCGGATCGGTGAACGCGCCCATGATGACCGGATAGGGCGCCCCGCTCATCAACTCGGCGAACGCCACATCGTCTTGCGGAACAAAATTGGGATCCGAAAAAACGTAGTCCCACGCCATCACCGCCGGCCTCGCCTCCGCATCACGCCCCAGCAGATCGATCATCTGTCCGTGAACCGAGCGCGCGAACGGCCACCGCCCTTGGATCTTGAGCGACAACTCATCCACGCCGATCAGCACCACCCGCCCGCTCGGCGCTTCCGGTCTCAAACTCGCGCGCGCCTTCAACCGCCAGTCCTCCGCCAACCACTCCAAACGCTGGAGCATCACCGTCTCGGCCAGCAAACCCAGCACGCCGACGATCCCAAGCGTCACCAACCAACGCCCGCGCCAGGACGAAGGAAGCGCTTTAAGCCAATGAAAAACAGAGTGGTTCAAGGTTTAGGAGGGAGAAAACTGCCGTCCCTAAAACTACGCTTCGCAACCCGGACCAAACACAAGCCCCGAGGCCCGGCGCACGACCCGTGCGACAAATAATTATTAGCATCTTAAAAGCTCTTGTCTAATACCGTTAAACCGGCGATTCCAAAAGCCAGTACTATGCGACTCATCCACTTCTTCGCCTTCCTGGCCTTCGCCCTGTGTGCCGCACTCGGCCTCTCCGCGCAATCCGTGCGCGTCATATTCGTCACCGGTCAGGCGCAGATTCAGGCGCCCGGAGAAGCCTCGCTCCGCCCCTTGGCCAAAGGCGAAGTGGTGACTCTCGGCGCTCGCATCGTCACCGGCGCGGACGGCCGCGTCGCGCTCACGCCCCTCCCCGGCGTCAAGGCGCTAATCACGCCCAACACCGATCTCCTCCTCGAGAGCGCGTCCGAAACGGCCCAAGCCGACGGCACCCTGGCCGCCGCCGCCACGCTCGACCTGAAACAAGGCGCCGTCGTCACCGACATCCTCAAACAGGACGGCGTCAGCTACGACTACAACGTGCGCACGCCCCGGGGCCTCGCCGGCGCTCGCGGCACCAACTACACCGTCGGCGTGAACGCCGCAGGTATCGAGACCGTCGTCGTCTCCGAAGGCTCCATCACCTTCAACCTCATCGACGGCCGCCAGCTCTCCCTCGCCGCCGGACAAATCACCGTGACCGACGCCTCCGGCGAAGTCCGCCAGGCTACCAGTCTCGATGAACTTTCCGCCGCCGATCAGGCCTTCGCCCAAGAGATCGCCGAAGCCACTCTCGAGGCCCTTGAATCCGCCATCGCATCCGGCATCGAGATCAACCCCGCCGCCATCGACCAGGCCCTGCAGGTCTTTCAAAACTTCGGCATCGATGTATCCGAAAGTACACTACAACTGATCAACCGCCTGCGCGCGGCGCTCGAAACCCTGCGCGAGGCGATCGACGACGAAAAAGACGCCTCCAGCATCGTCTCCGAACAACGCGAAGAGGACGATGATCGCGGCCCCGTCACCGGCACCCCCTACCAGGTTTTCGTGGCCGGGCTGAATTCGGCCCAGTCGCTCGCCTTCGCCGAAATCCTTGACCGCGGCGGCTTCGACTCGTCCGGCGAACAATTTCAGCAACGCTTCTCGGACGCCGGCTTCACCACCGCCCTACTCGAAACCATCAATCTCTACGCGGCGCTGTCCGCGCCCGCGCGTGACCAGGCCGTCACCCTAGGCATCCTAGGCGACGCCAACGAAACCGCCCTCGGCTCCGACTCCTCCGGCCTCGCCCGTCTGCTCGAAAGCTACGCCACCACCGCCCCCGCCTTCGTCGCCAATCTGGACGAAGCCCCCTTCGGCGCCGGAACCAACAACGCCGTGTTATTCACCAACATCTTCTTCGACGGCGGCTCCGGCGACTCCGGCCTGCCCGTTTACAACATCTCCTTCGGAGACGTCGAAACCGACGCCAATCTTCAAGTCGGCGCAACCCGCAGCCTAAACATCGAGAACAACGCCAACTTCCAGCCGGGCGATGCCACCAATTTCGAGGTCGCCGAAGGCCGCGACATCTTCGTCCGCGCCGCCGAACAAATCACCCTCTCCGGCGCCGCCGAGACTCCCGTCTCCTTCAGCACCGCCGCCCGCGGAATCCTGATCGAGGCCATCACCCTCAACCTCTCCAAGGTTTCCTTCAACGAGGGCTCCGTCGTCGTCCTCACCTCGCGCGACGGCGGCGTCTCCTCCGCCTTCAACGCCGCCATTAAAATCCCCAACTTCGGCTCCACCGTCGTCGGTCGCGTCAACTTCCTCGACGGCGTCTTCTACGGCGACTACCTGCTCGATTCCGACGAGACCTTCGTCTCCGGCTCCCGTGGCAACATCCGCATCGCCTCCTTCGCCGACGGCCTCAACCCCGCCTTCCCCGACTATACCCCCGTCCCCGTCGATCCCACTCCCGAGGAACTCTTCATCTCCGGCCTCACCGCGGACCAGCTCGCCATCTACAACAGCCTTCCCCCCGAAGTCCGCCTGAAACTCGTTGACCTCTACGACGCGGACATCACCGGCCTCCTGCTCGCCCCCGACCGCGATAGCGACGTTCCCCTCACCTCGACCGACACCAACCGCATCCTCGACACCTACACCACCCTGTCGATCGACGCCCGCGCCTTCGTCAAAACCCTCGGCGGCGGCTCCGGCCTCCCCAACCTCGACGGCATCCCCGACATCCTGCAATGGAGCCCCGCCGCCATCCAAAACGCGGCCAACACCTTTAACAACCTCGACCCCGCCATCCAGACCGCCCTCATAGGTCTCGGCGCCGGCGAAGCCATCGTCGGCCTCAACGGCGAGTACGTTTCCGGTCTGGTTATCGCCACCTCAGCCCAAGCCTCCGCCATCGCCGAGGCGGGCTGGGGTCGCTTCATCGACAAACTCGTCACCGACGACGCCCTCGGCGATATCGACGAGGTCGCCTCCTCCGCCTCCTCCGCCCAGCGCGACCTCATCCGCCGCCTCCGCATCGACCCCTACCGACTCGCCGAAATCCTCAACTCCTACGAGGGCGACACCACCCCTCTCAACAACGGGCTGGACCTCATCCTGAACAACGTCTCCTCCGCCGATATCGACCTGCTTGCCCAACTCGGCTACGACGACACCTTCTCCCTCCTCTTCTCCTCCAATTCCCTCGATAGCATCGGCGTCATCCTCGCCAACTACGACGCCCTCACTCCCGAACAACAAGTCGCCGCCCGCGCCCTCCGTCTCGGGTCCCAGCTCTCCGACTCCCTCCTCGCCTCCGAAGTCACCAACTTCTACCTCGGACTCACCCTCGCCCAACGCGAGGCCATGCGAGACACCGACCTCGCCTCCGCCTTCTTTCAACACTCCGGCGTGCTGTTCGAAGGCGGCGAAAGCGGTAATGGCGAAGGCTACCATGGCGAGGGAAGCAGCACGCAAACCCAGGCCGACATCCTCTCCGCGATCGACACCTATCTGAACCTCGTCCCCTTGGTTCAAAACTACCTTCTCGGCGAAGGCGGCAACTTCGACCTCCTCGCCGTGCTCAACTCCGACCCCTACCACTACGACTCCCAAGGCAAGCCCCTGCGCCCTCTTTCCGAAATAATCTCCATCCTCGAAAACATCGCGCCCGACGCCTCCGAGTACGCCGCCCTGCTGGATCTCGACCTCGCCCGCGCCGTCTTCTTCACCGGCTATCTCGACCCCCAGGCCACCACCCCCGCCGCCGCCGTTCGCGACGCCATCGGCTTCTTCCTCGCCCTCACGCCCTCCGAACAAAGCACCCTCCGCGAACTCGGCATCGCGGGCGCGGACCACGTCGGCTTCCTCGGCGCCGACTACACCGGCGTCGCCCGCCTGCTCAAAGCCTACGCCGCCCTCCCCGCCGCGACGCGCGTCAACACCCTTCGATTGGACGACTACGCCGCCAGCTATAACTCCTACAGCGGCAAGCCCAGCTACTTCCTCCCCAACAACAACGACTACGTCCTCACCAGCGTGAGCTTCTCCTCCCCCGCCGACCTCCACGTCGGCGCCGTCCGCCGCCTCCGCATCGACAACTCCACCCTCGGCGAACCCGGCCTCACCTTCGTCGTTCAAGGCGAACACACCGCCAACATCCACCTCCGCGCCGGCGACCTCATCGACCTCAACAACACCCCCATCGCCTCCAACGCCCGCGGCATCCTCATGGAGGCCATCACCATCAACCTCGCCAATATCCACTTCCCCGAAGGCACCACCGCCGCCCTCACCTCACGCGACGGCGGCCTCTACTTCGGCTCCTCCACCGTCGGCGGCGTCAACTTCCTCTCCAACGTAACCTACGGCGGCTTCCTCCTCGACAACCAGCCGAACTTCGACGCCAACAGCCGCGGCAACATCGCCATCGGCTCCTTCGCAGCCCCCGCCGCCCTGCCCGATTACACGCCGCCCGACAGCTTTTAAGCTTCATCCTAACCCTTCGCATCGATCCTCCTTCACGCTTCCGCTACGCATGAACCACGCCCGCCCTCTCGCCCTCCTGATCAGCCTCGCCTTCGTCGCCTCCGCCGCCTCGGCCCAGGACCCCAACGCCGCCATAATCGACCGCGCCCAACAACCCGCCCCTCCGCCGCCGGCCCCGACCCAATCCGACATCGGCCAAGTCCTCGGCACCGAAGGCGAGGACACCGGCGTTCAACGCATCGCCGAACCCCGCCGACTCCCCTTCAAGCTCAGCCTCGCCACCGACACCCAGCTTTACTTCACCGACAACGTCTTCCTCCAACCGGGCGACAATCCCCAGTCAGACCGCGACACCGTCGTCATCGCCAACACCGTTTCCCTGCGCCTCGAGGGCAAATCCTGGGCGTTCGGCGACGGACTTCTCACCCCCTCCATCGGAATCGTTTATCAACGCTACTACCACGGCGCCTTCAACGACGACCCCGCGCGCGACGACCTCGACTTCGATTCCTACACCGTCCCCCTCACCCTTCGCTACCGCACGCAAAACGGCTGGGAGGCCACCCTCGGCGTCGCCGCCGGCTCCATCTACAGCCTCAACGCCGCCACCTCCTACGATAACATCTATCGCAACCTCACCCCCTCCCTCGGAATCCGCAAACTCGTCGGCCTGGATCGCAACAACCTCCTCTCCTTCGGCGCCTCCCTCGCCTACTCCGCCACCTGGACCGACACCCCCGGCGGCCTCCTCGACTACCGCGACGACCGCAACGACAAGATCGACCTCGCCCTCGACGCCGCCTACTACCACTTCCGTGGCCGCTGGACCTACAACCTCTACGGCCGCGTCGCCTTCACCGATTTCCAACACTACCAGGAAGCCGCCTTCACCGACGTCAACCGCCGCGACACCACCGTCAACCTCGGCGCCGCCGTCACCTACGCCCTCGCCCCCTGGGCCTCCGCCCGCGCCTTCACCAGCTACGACTGGCGCGACTCCGACCAAAACTTCGCCCCAAAATCCTACACCTACCAGGCCGCCAACCTCGGCCTCGGCGTCAGCCTCAACTTCACCTTCTGACCCGCCCCCGCCTCGCCCCC
>CAZOGV010000079.1:0-12281 GCA_964579225.1 uncultured Akkermansia sp.
GGCGAGCCGCAGGGGTCAGGCCGTTGTTTGTTAGTTTTAATCTAAGGTCGAGCGCTCGACCTTCACCCCCAACAAGTCCCGACGATAGTAGCTCCGATTGATCACATGGAAAATCGCCCCCTCATATTGAATGCGAAGCTTCCGCGCTATGCCAGTGCCCCATCTTTTTACCTGGCACGCCGCGAACTAAATCACTAACAAACGACGGCCTGACCCCCTCGGATTGACGCCCCTCAGATTGACGGCGACCCCCTCGGATTGACGCCCCTCGGATTGACGGCGAAGCGCACGGAGAGGCCTAGTTTGACCAAGGCGTCAGCGGTGGCGGGCGTGAGCGCGGCGCGAGGTTCGAGAGAGGCGTCTTCGGCGGGAACGTAGCAGATCATGGCGGGGAAAGTGCCCCACCCTAGCGGATTGCGCGCGCGCCGACGACGCGGATTTTGGCCAAGCGCGCGCGTGGGATGGGCAAGTAGCGCAGGCGTCCCGCCTGCATCGGTTGGGCAGAGTCTCGTTTCTCACGAAACGAGCTACGTTTTCGGCGTGGCCCGATTCGTGAGAATCGGGAGCATCCGGCCAAACTTGATCGCGAACTGAAATCAGCGCCGCAGCAGCGTCGCCAGCCGCGTCTCGCTGGCGACGGGAAAGCCGAGGGCGCGCTTGAGCATGAGGTCGCGGGAGAGCGGTTGCTCGTGCTCGCGCGAGGCGAGGTAGTCGCCCCACCCCATCATGCCGAGCGCGGCCATCACGAGGCCGCTGGGCGGCACGGGCAAATCGCTGCCGTAGAGTATGCGCGCGGCGAGTTCCTCGTCCTCGCGAATACGGCGGAGCTGGCTGGGGCGAAAACGCAGGCTCAGGCCGGCGAGGGCGCTGTTGTCGCCGTAGAGATTTGGGTAACGCTTCGTCATGGCGACGAAGTCGTCGAAGTAGTCGGGATCGAGCGCGAACATCCCGGTGCCGCAGTGCGCGGCGATGCAGGTGACTCCTACCTCCAGCGCCTGCGTGAGCATGCGCGGCGTGGCGAGGTCGGGACGCAGCACCGGCATGGTCCGCTCGCTGCCGGTGTGCGCGAGGAGGATGAGGCCGGACTCGGCCATGCGTTCCAGAAAAGGACGATAACGACGGTCATTCCAATCCATGTTCTGGCAGTTGGGCAGGCACTTCAGCATGACGGCTCCGCCCTCGAGACAGCGGTCGAGCTCGGCCAGCGCGTCGCGGCGCGCGGGGTGGATGGAAACGGCGGGCAAAAACTCGCGGTGGCGTCGGGCGAGTTGGAGCACGTAGTCGTTGGGCACGTAAAACGAGCCGGTGTCGGCGATGAGCGTGCCGTCGTCGCGATAAGGCTCCTCCTGCGCGAGCACCACGACCGCGTCGAGGCCCGAGGCGCGCACCTGCGCGAGCAGGGCGTTTTCGTAGATGGTCTCGAAATCGCCGCGCAAATCGGCGGCGCGCAGGCCCATGGAGCGCAGCAGCAGCGGCTCGCCGAGGCGGGTGAGGCCGCGCGGCCGATACCAGCAACCGGAGCCGTGCTTGCCGGTGCCGATGACGTGAACGTGACAGTCTATGCGCATGAGGAGCGGACGCGGAGTTATGGAAGTGCGGCCCGGACGTAGGGGCTTCGGTGCGGGCGGGTTCAGTTGATCCAGAGCGCGTAGCCGAGGAAGTTGCCGCCGAAGACGCGGGTGAGTTCGTTCCAGGTGTTTCGTGAAGTCGTGTCACCGGATTCCAAATACGGCACGGCGGTGGCGCCTTGGATGAGGCCGATGAGGTCGGTGTGGCGGCTCTCCTCGAAAACGCGGCGGAAATTCAGGCCGAAATTCGCGGTGGGAAAACGCCAGTGCGGCAAGAGTTTTTCGCCGCTGAGCAAGGCCTCAATTTCGGCGAGCACACCGATCCAGGATGCGGTCTGTTCGGCGGAGAGACGGAGATTGAAAACGCTATTCTGGTGGGGACCTGGCAACCACTCGCGGTCGTCGTCGGTTTCGGCGGCGGCGCTGGCAAGGGTGGCGCGGCTGAGGCGGATCATTTCGAGCAACGAAACGCGGGCGCGGGCGAGACGCGCGGGCTCGGAGACGACGAGGTCGATGCCGTGAATGGTCGCGATGAGGTCGGCGATCTCGCCGCTATCGTAATGCCTGCGACGGGTGTCGGTCTTGTGCTCGGCGAGCGCGCGGGCGAGAGGCGTGTCCGCGCGCGCGAAATACAGATGCCCGGTGGCCTCGAAAAGGTCGCCGCCATCGTGAGCGAGCAACACATCGGCGAGGCCGCGCAGCAGGTGGGTGTAGGCGCGCAACCAGAGCGCGTCGGTCTGGTCGAAGGCGACGACGAGATCGAGCGCGGCGGCGCGATCCACATCAGCTTCACCGCCGCGGGCGGCACCCGCGATGTTGGCGAAAAAGGGACCAAAGGCGACGCGGTCGGCGGGGTTGTCGGCGCCGACGAAATCGAAGCCGGCGGCACCGAGCGGGAAGAACACCTTGAACTCGCGGCCCTCGATGGTGGCGAGGCGCGCGTCGATTGCGGCGAGGCGGGCGTGAAAGGCGTCGAGCGCGCGGCGCACTTCGGCGGCCGTGGCAGGCTTAGGATCGGGATGCGCCGGAATGGGCATGCGAAGGAAGGGAACGGGCAGGCTGCGACCCGCGTCAAATTGCAGGCCCATAGAATAAAAATCGCGCCCGAGAGATTCCACGGCGGCGAGGAATTCGAGCGTGGCGCGGGCGAAGACGATATTCGCCCCGGCGTCGGCGGGATCAGCGGGCAGGCTGGCGAGGGCGGCGTTCGCGCCGCGGTCGGCCAAGAACACGGGGCGGACCTCCACCGCGCGGGCGAACGGGGCGGCGGCGGCCAGCGTCAAGGCGATCACAAGCGCAGACGCGGCGGGGAGGATAGAAGCGAGTTTCGTTTTCATAGGCGAGGGAGATTCAGGTAATTGGTGTAGGGCGGGGTCGCCGCACCCAGCCGTTCTGTTATCGGCGGGGTGCGGCGACCCCGCCCTACAAAATCAGTCTTTCTGCGCAAGGGCCTTGGCGGCTTTGAGGTCGAGCTTGCCGGTGCCGAGGACCGGGATGGCGTCCACTTTCTTGACCACGCGTGGTATCCAAAGATTGGGGACACCGGCGGTGGAGAGTTTTTCGCGCAACGCGTCGGAGGTGATTTCGTCGCGGGTCGAGAGGAGCACGAGTTGCTCGCCCTTGGCAGGATCAGGGATGCCGGCCACGAAGACCACGTAACCTTCCGCGCCTTCGAGCCCGAAGACCTCGATGATTTTTTGCTCCAGGGTGCCGTGCGGCACCATCTCGCCGCCGAGTTTGGAAAAACGGGAGAGACGGCCCTCGATAAAGAGAAACCCGTCCTCGTCGAAACGACCGAGATCGCCGGTGAGGAACCAGCCGTCGCGGAAGGCGGCGGCGGTTTTTTCGGGATCGTCGAGGTAGCCGGCGAAGACGTTGGGGCCGCGAAACACGATGAGGCCGGTGTCGGTGGCGGGGCGCTCGGCGAAAGTGTCGGGATCGAGCACGCGGGCGGTGATGCCGGGGAGGAGTCGGCCTATGCTGCCTGGGCGTTGGCCGCGCTGAAGCGTGTTGGTCTCGGCGGCGGGCGCGGGGTCGGGCTGGTTCACGCCGATGGCGGGCGAGGTCTCGGTGAGACCGTAGCCCTGCAGGAGTTCGAGGTGAAATTTTTCGCGGGAATAGGCGGCAAGGTCGTCGGGCAGTTTCTCCGCGCCGGTGACGAGCACCTCAAGGTGGCGCAGATCTTTGCGCTCGGCTTTTTTCAGCACGGGGCGAGCAAAGGTGGGCGCGGCGACCCAGACGGTGCAGCGCTCCTCGCGCAGGGCGTCGATGATTTTTCGGGTGTCGAGCGGACTGGGCACCGTGACCACGCGGCAACCGCGCAAGAGCGGATACCAGACCGTGGCGGAAAAACCGAAGCTGTGGAAAATCGGCAGACAACCGAGCATGGTGGCCTCGGCGGGCAGGATGGACAGACAGGAGAGCTGCCAGCAGTTGCCAAGGATGTTGCGATGGCTGAGCACCACTCCCTTCGGCTCGCCGGAGCTGCCGCTGGTGAAGAGCACGCCGGCCTCGGCGCGGTCGCCGATTTTGGGCAGGCGGAGGAGCGAGGCGGTGAGCTGGTTGGGCAACACCCAGGCGGCGATCAACCAGGGCAGGATGGAGCGCTTGCCGCCGGCGGCCTTGATGGTGGCGGCGAAGTCGCGCGTATCCTCCGGCCAGGGGAAATCGGGCACCTTGTCGCGCAGGGCGTCGGCGCTGAGGATGGTGCGGATCTCGCCGGTGCTGAGGCACGATTCGAGGGCGGCGCGACCGGCGGTGAAATTGAGATTAACAGGAGTCTTTCCGGCGATGAGCGCGGCGAGGTTGGCGATGGTGGAGCCGGCGCCGGGCGGGAGCACAATGCCCACGCGTTTTTCCTTCACGGTGCGGCGCAGATGCCCGCCGAGCGCGGCGGCGACGGCGACGAGTTGCGCGGCGGTGATTTCCTTTCGCGCGGCGGTGCGGTCCACGAGTTCGACGTGGCCGGGGCGGCGGCAAAGCGCGCGCACCACCTCGCGACCGAGGTGACGGCGCAGGTAGGGACGCTCCTCGAACGCGGCGTTGCCCAGATCGAGCAGCGCGCGGCGCACGGCGGCGGCATCGGCTTTTTCCGCAGGGATGGGCTCGCCCCAGGCCACGCAGACGGCGGTGCGTCGAATGCGCGGCCATTTGAACAAGTATCGCTTTCCTGAATACGAAAACACCGAGCCCCAAAGTCCGTCGTGGGCCACCGGCACCACGGACACCCCGGCCTTGCGCGCCATGAGTTCGAAGCCGCGCTCGATCTTCATGAGCTGGCCGGTGCGGGAAATCGCGCCCTCGGGAAACAGGAGCACGTATTCGCCGCGTTGCAGCGATTCGACCACCCGGCGCGTCGCGGAGATGGCGTTGGTCGGCGACACGGGAATCGTGCCGGTGAGCCAGTAGATCAAACGGAAGAACCACGATGCGCGCGGCAGGCTTTCGTGGCCCACGAAGCGGATCGGGCGCGGACACGCGAGCTGCAGCACCGCCACGTCGGCGTAGGAAAGGTGGTTCGCCAGCAACAGCGCGCCGCCCTCGGGCAGGCGTTCGACGCCGAGCGTTTTTATGCGATACAGACAGCGGACGAGAAGCCGCAGCGGGGCGGCGAGTATCCAGGGGGCGTATTGGGCGCTCATGAGGAAGAAGATTCGGGGTTACGCTCCGAGGGACCCGGAACGAGAAGATGACGAAAACGGTGGTAGGAAAAACCCACCCAAAGAAAGACCAAGCCAAGCGCGATAAAGGCCGCGATGCGGTGCAGGGTCGAGTGCAGGTCGATTAAAAACACCCTCAAAAGACACGGGCTCAAGGCGAGCAGTCCGATGACGCGATACGACAACGCGCGACGAAACAGCCCCGCCATGAACAACAAAATCGCCACCCCGCCCCACCCCACGGTCACGTAGGGCGCGAGCGCGCCGCGCTGTGCGGCGAAGAGCGAAAACAACACCGCCACCGCCGCCAGCGCGCCGAGCACGCGCGCCACGCCGCGCGGCCAGTGCCCGCTCGCCGCGCCGGGGCGCAAGGGCAGCGCCGCCAGCACCAGACCCGCGACCGACACCGCCCAAAAGCCCGACGACACCGTGCCGCCCGCGCGCTCCAGCGAGACGATCCACGCCACACCGGTTAGCACCGCGCCGAGCGGGCCCAGCGCCCAGCCCGCCGCCGCCACCCGACCGAGCCACGACGCAAGACCGGTCGCCACCGCCAGCGCGGAGAGCGCGAACAACGCCTCCGTGCCCGAATCCGCCGTGCGCACGATCACGCCCAGCGCGAGGATGGTGCCCACGATCACCTGCATGCCCTCCAGCCACGCCGCGCCGCGCTCGTCGCGGCGAACCGCATCCAGAGTCGGGATCAAACGCAGCGCCACCGGAGTCGTCCAGATGAGCGCAAGGCCCAGCCAGCTCCACTCGGAGACCGGGGCGTTAAAGGCCAGCCATTGCCACGTCGCCAAGCCCGCGAGGAGAGTCGCCAGCCAAGGCAAATGACGCCTGCGCAAACCGGGCGAAGCCGCCACCAAGCCGCTCGCGAGCAACGCCAGCCCGCCCAGCGCCTGATCCGCCGGCAACAACTCGAAAGCGGTGAAACTCAGCCCCACCGCCGCCACGCTCCACGCCAGCGTGCCCCAGCGACGGGCAAGCGGCAGGCAGCCAACCAAAATCGTCGGCACGAGCACGATGAGGGCGTTCCACGCCACGAACGCGGACGCGCCACCGGTGCGAATTTCCATCCACAGTCCCGCATTCGCGACCAGCGCCAGCCCGCCCGCCGCACAAACGGCCGAGCCGGAGCGCCGCAGCCCCGCGAGCGCGCCGAAAAGCAACGCGCCGCCCATCCAGAGCGCAGGCGCCCACCCGGCGGGCGTCCAATTCGCCGCCGCCATCGCATAGATCCCTGCGCCCGCGCCTGCTCCAAACACGGCGAGCATACGCCGGGCCTGCGCATCCGCGACCAGCCAACGCCCGCCCTCGATTGCCAGCGCCGCGAGCCCGAGCGTGAACAACACCGCGCCCGCCGCGTCGCGCGACCACAGCGGCACGCCGACCAATCCATAGGCGCAAAAATAGCCGGTCGCCACGATCGCCACCAGGGCCGCGCCGACCGCCAGCACTTGCGAAGAGATGCGGCGCGCTGTCCACGCCAGCACCCAAGCTTGCACGAGCAGGGCCAGAGCGGCGGAACGCGCGCCCGCCACCTCGATGACGCCGAGCGTCAGCGCGCCGGTCATCTTGGCCAACAACACCGCCGCCACCACGTCGCCGCCGCGCACCTGACGCGTGCGCACCCAGGCGGCGACGCCGCACCAGGCCGCCGCGCCGAGATAAAACACCTCCATGCTCCCGCGCGCCCAACCGAGCGCGACCGCCGCGCCACATAGCAGCGCAAAGCTGGAATTGGCGTTTTGAAACACCTTTTCGCCCAACGAAACCTCCTCCGTATCCACGGATGCATTACGCCAATCGCGCATGAAAAACAAGGTCGCCAATCCGGTCAGCGCGACCCAATGGACCGGAGGTAGCTGCACCACCCCGGCCGTGCGCGCCGCCTCCAGACCGAGCGCGAAAATCGCGTAGGCAGCCGGCATCGCCACCACCGAAGGGCCTTCCCAGCCGCGCCAGCGGCGCAGCGCCACCGCGACGACGGCGAGCGTCACCGCCGCGCCGAGCGCGTAGCCGTCGAGACCGCCGCGACCCGACACGAAGGCCGTCACGTAGCCGAGCCCGATGGCGAGCGTCGCCACGCCGGAGGAGCGCCGCCACAGCGACGCGCCCACGATCACCGCGACCGCCGCGGTCTGCGCGAGCACGCCCGCCGTAAACGACTCGAACACCCGCACGCCCGGCAACGCATGCCCGGCGTAGGCGGCGAAAAACAGCAGCGCCAGACCGCCCGCGAACACCACCGAACCGAAGGCCGCCACGCGGCGCTCCAGCCAAAGTCCCAATCCGGCGACGCCAAATGCGACTGCGACGAGCTCGACAAATTTCACCCACGGCGGCGTGTGCAGCGACACGTAGATGCCGAAGAACACCACGCCGACCACCGCGAGCAGCGTGCCGATGCGCGTGGCCCACCAAGCGCCGAGCCGCGCCTCCGCGCCGCCCTCCTCCGCCTCCGGCGGCCAAAGCTGCAAACGACGCAGCCAGTCGCGCAGGGGAAACTCCTCCGCCTCCGGCTCGGCCGGCCGAAATCGCGCCGGCACCGGCGGAGGCGCGAGCGAAGGTGAAGGCAAAGGTGGAGGCAGCGCGACCGGCACGGGGTCCGACACGGGCGCAACAGGCAGCGGCGGCGGCTTGGCCGCCTCGACCGGCGGACGTTCGGCGATAAAACTTTTGACCGCCGCGCGACGCTCCAACGCGGCAATGTCGCGCCGGGCTTCGCCGAGCTCGCGCTCGAGACGTTCCAACCGGCGTTTCACCTCGTCCAACTCGTGGGGCGTGCTCATGGCGATTTAGCTGTAGGCGAAGTGTGCGCTCAGGCCTTGGGCAATTCCCAGCGCGTGGCGTCCTCGCGCAAGGTGGCGAGCAACTCAAGCGCTTCGCGCATGCGGCGTTCGTCGAGCCGGGCCGTGACCTGGCGCACCACGTCGGCGTAGCCGGGCGCGACCTTCGCCCACAGGCGCTTGCCCGAGGCGGTGAGTTTGACGCGATACACGCGACGGTCGGCGGGATCGTCGGCGCGGCGCACCCAGCCGGCCGTCTCCATACGGTCGATCAGGCCGGTGACATTGCTGCGATCCACGACCAGCAGGTCGGCCAGCTCGCGCTGACTGTAACCCGCCTCCTCGGCATGGAGGCCGAGCAGGTTCAACACATTGAACTGCGGCGCGGTCAGACCGTGCGGACGAAAGAGCCGCGTGCTCTCGCGCAGAAACAAATCGGCGGTCGCCACGATGTCGTGAATCAGACGAGGCGCGGAGTCGGAAGCGGGGACGTTAGCCATGCGGCGGACACGGGAGATAAAATGATGACATGTCAACAGTCTATTGATTCACGATTTCCCCGGTGCGTTGGTTTCTGGAGGGCGGGGCTCCGTCCCCGCCGATTCACGTCTCGCCGAACCGCACGGCGGGGACGGAGCCCCGCCCTCCAAGATTCGCCGACTTAAGCGAGCTTCGACTGCACGAGTTTGCTGACCGCGCCGAAATCGATGAGGCCAGCGTCGGGGTGCTGTTTGAGCGCGCCGATGACCTTGCCCATCTCCTTCTTCGTGGTCGCGCCGGTGGCGGCGATGGTTTCGACGACAAGGGCGTCCAGTTTCGCGGCGTCGAGGCCGGCAGGGAGGTAGGCGGAGAGGATGGCGATCTCAGCGTCGTTGGTGGCGACGAGGTCGGCGCGGCCACCCTTGGCGAACTCGACGTTGGCGTCGGTGAGGTTTTTGACCGCCTTACGCAGGGTCGCGAGCGTGAGGGCGTCGTCGATAGGCTTGTTGAGGTCCATCGCGGAGCGCTGCACGGCGGCGTCGGCGGTGCGCAGGATGGTGGCGCGAGCGGAGTCGCGGGCCTTCATGGCGGTGATGATGTCGGCGCGGAGGGTCTCGTAGATGGTGGGCATGGTGTCGCCACCGTGCGGGCGGCTTGCGCGGGAGTCCACTCCGCACTTGCCGAACGGGCCGCGGCGCGCCGCCATTGCGGGCTCATGTCCACCACCGCCTCCCCCACCCTTTGCGCCTGCGGCTCCGGCCTCGAATACGACGCCTGCTGCGGCCCCATCCTCGCCGGCGCGCCCGCCCCGACCGCCGAGGCCTTGATGCGCTCGCGCTACACCGCGTATGTGAAACGCAACTACAAGCACCTCGAGGAGTCGCTCTCCGCCGAGCAGCGCGCCGACTTCAGCCTCAAGGACGCTCGCTCCTGGGCCGAGAGCGCCGAGTGGCTGGGCCTGGACATCCTCGGCACGACGGGCGGCAGTCCCGACGACACCGAGGGCACGGTGCGTTTCCGCGCGCGCTTCCGCACCGACGGCCAGGCTCGCGAACACCTGGAGAACGCGCGTTTCGGCCGCGAAGATGGCCGCTGGGTTTACACCGGCGTGGTCGAGGAGAAGGCCGAGCCGGTGCGTCGCACCGAGCCCAAGATCGGTCGCAACGACCCCTGCTTCTGCGGCAGCGGCAAGAAATACAAGAAGTGCCACGGCGCGGGCCTGTAACCCGACCCAAGCGCCGCCTTCGCCCAGGCCGCGATTTTCCCAAAAACTCGGCTTGGTTCCGCTTTCATCCCGCCCCGACCAACTCTACGCTTCCCGATCATGTCCTCCGCCACTCGCGACGTTTACCTTGGCACCGATTCCGGCGCCACCACTTCCAAAACCGGCGGCGTGTTTGCCGACGGCTCGCCCATTTCGCTGCAACTGCGCCAGAGCTCGACCAGCGCGCAGCTCGGCACCGAAGCCGTTATCACCGGCTGGATCGACGGCGCGGAAGGCTTTTTGAAGGACAACGGCCTGAGCTGGGATCGCGTCGCCGCCGCCGGTCTCGCGTTGCCCGGCCCCTATCGCAGCTACGGCGTGCTCGAGCGCTCCGCGAACCTGCCGCTCACCTTCGCGGGCTGGGATTTTCGCGCCGACTACGCGGCGGCGATCGCACGCGCCGCAGGCCGAGAGATACCCCTCTTCGTGGGCAACGACGGCGACCTCGGCGGCGTGGGCGAGGCAGCTCGCGTGCGCGGCGACACGAAAAAATCCGTGCTCTTGCTCGCTCCTGGCTCCGGTCTCGGCACCGCCTACATCGACCCGAACGGCCTGCCGCTGACCGGCGACCACTTCGCGGGCATGGAGGCAGGCCACATGCCGCTGCCGCTCCATCTGCTCGGCGAGGGCCTGGACAAGGTGCTGCCCTTCCGCTGCGGCTGCGGTCGCACCTGGGGTTGCGTCGAGGCCTACACCACCATCTCCGGCCTGCCGCAGTATCTGGAATTTTTCCTGCCCAAATTCCCCGGGCACGATCTGGCCAACTCGACCGACCTGCCAAAACACCAGGCGCTCTCGTTGCGCGGTCGCGCTCAAAAAGGCGATCCGCTCGCGCTCAAGATCTTCGATACCCAGGCCCGCGCGCTGGGCCTGCATGTGGCCAATCTCGCGATGGCGCTCGACCCCGGCATCGTCGTGATCGGCGGCGGCTTGATCGACCCCGAGAGCACCACGCCGGAGTTCCGCGCTCGCTATCTGGGGACCATCCGCGAATCAGCCCTGCCCTATCTATTCCCCAAGCAACGCGAGCATCTGCAAATCGTGCCCGCCACGCTGGGCGAACTTTCCCAGGCCATCGGCGCGGCGCTGGTCGCGTTATATTCGCCAAAACAGGTGTAAGGGCTGACGCTCCAAAACATCTGGTTCTTCGACGTTTTCTGCGGATCAGGTTTTCGCCAAAAGCGCCGGCGTTTAAAATCACGAAGGAGCTCACGAAGATTCGCGAAGTTTCCCGAGCTAATGTGTCCGGGCTTCGCGTCTCCTTGTGTAACCTCGCGGTTTCTAAATCAGCGGTGATGCCGTTGCCTGCGGCCGAATAACAGCCTCACAGATATGCAAGCCGCGTGATTCTGTTCTTGGCACCGGTTGCGCGACCTGAGCTTGCCCGAATGGACGGACACGAGTTGAGCCACCAGCCCAAACAGAACACGCAATTCTGGTCGGAGAAGATCGCCCGCAACCAAACCTGCGACCGCCGCCTCACCCGCCTCTACCGCTTCGGCCTCATCCCGTAACCCTACGTCCCACCCTCACCGCCGCGCCGACAACAACGCGCTCGGCGGCACGCCATGAACGGCCCGAAACGCCCGCGAAAAATGAAACGCGTCGTCCATGCCCACCCGCGCCGCCGCGTCCTGCACCCGCCCGCCACGCTCGATCAACCACCCCGCCGCGATCGCCATCTTCCGCCGCCTTAAATATTGGTGAGGACTCACCCCCAAAAACCGCCGAAACAACCGGCACACGCTCGACGCATCCAACCCCGTCGCCGCCGCGATATCCGCCAGCCCCTGCCACTCCGCCGCGTGCCGGTCGATCAAGGCCCGGCACCGCTCGAAATTCGTCCGCGCCCCGTCCCCCGCCGCGCCCAGACTCGCCGCCCGCGCCGGCTCCTCGCCGATCTTGAGCAACAACACCTCCGCCAGCCGCGCGCACACCGCCGGAGCCGCCGCGCCATGCCGCCGCCCGTCGCGCGTGATGTCCTCCGCCAGCTCGCGCAACTCCCCCAGCGCCGCCAACCGCCGCGCCCGGCCGTGCGACAAGCCCGCCTGCGTCAACGCCCGCCTCGCCCCGGCTCCCGCTAGCGCGAAAAAAAACTTCTCCAAGGGCGCTCCCGCATCGGTCTCGATTCGACAGGCCGTGCGCGCTCCCGCCGCGAAACACACTCCCGCCTCCAGCCGATGCGTCACCCCGTCCAGAGTCACCCGACCCACCCCGCCGACCACCAGCTCCAGCACCATATACGGATAGCCCGCCCGCTCCATCATGTAGTCTGACCGACACCGCTCCCAACCGCCCAACACCACCGATACTTTTTCCCGCCACGGCCCGGCCAACTGAAGGATAAACGTGCGACTCTCCGCCACCTGCGAGGCCAGCAGCGAGGCGTCATCCATCGGGTCGATATTCTCCATGCCTTGGTCGCTATCCTCCATTCACAGCTCTGGCAAATCTGATAAAGTGGGAGAGTCGATATTCGACATCTATTGGTCAACTCCCCCACCCACCCACCCCGTCG
>CAZOGV010000080.1:0-12175 GCA_964579225.1 uncultured Akkermansia sp.
GGAGAAGGGGGACCATTCCCTCTCAGCCTGTGCACTGAGTGCTGGACTGCGGCGTCACAAGTTGGCGCGGAGATTTTGGTCGCCGGCAAGGCGCGCTTGAGGGCGCATCTCCGCGCGAGCTGTAACCGATAGCGCAACACAGCCAGCGGCCTAAAGAACGTGCCAGGTTGTTACAGTTATTTCGTTACAGGCCCTAACGCCGACCTCACCGCCAAAGACTCCACCGCCGCCTGAAATCTCGGCTGCGAGGTCGGTTCTCCATCTACCGTTTTTACAAACGCCTCATGCCATACGGCGGCAATTAAATTAGACTACATTCTTCCGCCATGATTACGTCCCTAACCATGAACGGAAACATCCGACGCCAGACGCTCATGATCTTGGGGTTGGCGGCCAGCCTGACGATCGCCACCATTGTCATCGCCTTCGACACCGACCTGCGCGACCGCCTCGGCACCACCTACTGGGTCATCGGCCTCGCCCTCATCGGCTCCATTCTGCTCGTCCTCGCCGGCTACGTGTTTGATCGCACCCTCCTAACCAAGCTTAAGGAAATCAAACACCACGCCGCCTCTGAAAAATCCGATAACGAAAACGCCTCCGACGACCCCGACGAGATCATGGGCCTCGCCCGCAAGATCGAGCAAATGGCCCGCAGCCTCCAGCGCACCGAGGCCAGCTACCGCGCCATCGTCGAAGACCAGGCCGACCTCATCTGCCGCTACAAATCCGACGGACGCCTCACCTTCGTAAACGGCGCCTACGCCCAGTTCCTCGGCCGCAAGCGCACCGAACTAAACGGACAAGCCTGGCACGTCCTCGCCGACAATCTAACCCCTTGGCGCGTGTTGGATACTTGGCCCGAAGCAGCCAGCTTCGAGACCACCATCACCGACGCCGAAGGCCGCCCCTGCGTCATTCAATGGTCGCACCGCGCCATCAAAGACCGCGACGGCCAACTCATCGAATACCAAGCCGTCGGCCACGACGTCTCCGTGCGCAAGCAAGCCGAGCTCGCCCTGCGCGAGGCCAAAGATGCCGCCGAATCCGCCGACCGCGCCAAGAGCGAATTTCTCGCCATCGTCAGCCACGAGATCCGCACCCCCATCAACGGCGTGCTCGGCTTCACCCGCCTCCTCCGCGGCACCCTGCTCACCGCCGAACAAATCGACTACGCTGAGACCATTCACCGCTGCGGCCAAAACCTCGAAACCCTCGTCTCCGACATTCTCGACCTCTCCAAGATCGAGGCCGGCCGCCTGGAAATCGTCCCCAGCCCCTTCTCCCTCCGCGAATGCCTCGACGAGGTTTTGCGCCTCTTCAAAGAACCCGCCGAAACCGGCGGCTTGACCCTTCTCTCCGACATCGCTCCCGGCGTGCCGCCGATCCTCGAAGGCGATCAAAACCGCCTTCGACAGATCCTCATCAACCTCGTCGGCAACGCCATCAAGTTCACCGAAAAAGGCGGTGTCACCATTCGCTTGACCGGAGAATTTATCGCCGACGCCTCCCCGCTCGCCGAAGGCTCCTCCCCCTACGTGCTGCGCGGCGACGTCATCGACACCGGCATCGGCATGGAGACTGCGGAAATCCCCCTCCTCTTCCGCGCCTTCAGCCAACTCGACACCTCCTCCACCCGCCGCCACGGCGGCACCGGCCTCGGCCTTGTTATCTCCAAACGCCTGTGCCAGCTCATGCGCGGAGACATCGAAGTCGAGAGCAGCCCCGGCCGCGGCTCGACCTTCCGATTCCGCATCGAACTGGCCGCCGCCAAGGGCGATGCGCAAAATCCCTTCATGGCTCCCGCCGATCCCGTCCGCCACGCCCCGGCCGGCGGATTGCGGCTCGCCTGAGCGAGCTGGGCGAAAGCCTCTTAGCAAGTTCAACTCCGGACTTGCGCCATCGGAAAACGCTCAACAAGTTCCGCCCTCCGTCAGACAGACGGCGCGATCGCCAAGTGGTAAGGCCGAGCTCTGCAAAAGCTCTACCGCCGGTTCGATTCCGGCTCGCGCCTCCAATTTCCTCCCGCCCGCCGCGCTCCCCCGAGTCGGCGGGCGATTTGTTCTCCAACCGACAACGCCACTCGGCGCACCCCGCGCTTGCCCATTCGCCGTTCTCCCTTGGTCATTGAGTCACTCCCACCATGCCCACCACCGTTTTCACCATCGCCAACCAAAAGGGCGGCGTCGGCAAGACCACCACCGCCGTCAACCTCGCCGCCGGTCTCGCCGAAAAAAAAATCCCCACCCTGCTCGTCGATCTCGACCCCCAGGCCAACGCCACCTCCGCCATCGGCGTCGAAAAACAAGAGGGCCGCTCCCTCTACGGCCCCCTACGCGGCGAAGGCACCGCGCTCGAAATGATCACGCCCACCGGCATCGATCTCCTCGCCCTCATCCCCAGTGAAGAAGACCTCGGCGCTCTCGAAATCGAACTCGCCGGCACCGAAAACTACCTCGGCCGCCTGCGCGAAGTCCTCGCCCCCGTGCGCGCCTCCGGAGGCTTCCGCGCCATCGTCATCGATTGCCCGCCCTCCATGGGCATGCTCTCGATGAACAGCCTCAGCGCCGCCGACCACCTGCTCATCGCCCTCCAGTGCGAATACATGGCCCTCGAAGGCCTCGGCCAAATCCTGCGCAACCTCGAGCGCATCAAAACCGCCGTGAATCCGAGCCTCACCCTCGGCGGCGTGGTCATGACCATGTTCGACATGCGCACCAACCTCTCCCGCCAAGTCGTCGAAGAGGTGAAAAAACATCTGCCCGACCAGATCTTCAAAACCGTCATCCCCCGCACCGTGCGCCTCAGCGAGGCCCCCAGCTTCGGCAAAACCATCTTCGCCTACGACAACACCTCCCCCGGCAGCACCGCCTACCGCAACCTCGCCAAGGAAGTCATCGAACGCTTCCGCCTCACCGCCAAGTAAACCGTAAAGTCATCCGCCCACAGACTCCTGTCCTTTAGGATTTAGCCCCCTAGGATTTAGGATTTCCCGAAGGGCATGGGATTTTTCCGCACGTGTCTGCCCTCGCCAAATACCGCCAGGTCTTCCTCACCGGCATTCAGACCAACCTCGTCTATCGCTGGAATTTCGCCATCCGCGCGGCCTTCTCGCTGCTTCACCTCGTTTACGTCTTCGTGCTCTGGGGCGCGGCCTACGCCGGCCAGACCGAGATCGGCGGCTTCCCCCTCGGCGCCACCCTCTCGTATTTCACCGTCCTGCTCGTGCTCCAGTTTTTCCTCAGCGCGCAAAACGACGACTACGAGATCTCCGAGGAAATCCGCAACGGCCTCATCAACCAGTTCCTCACCAAACCGATCAACTACTTCGGTTACCGCCTCAGCCTCTACTTCTCCGCGCGCTTCGTCACCGGCGGCCTCGCCCTCATCCCCGTGCTCGTCGCCCTGCCCCTGCTCGGCCCGCACCTCGTGCTGCCAGGCGCGGAACACGCCCCGCTCTACGCCATCGCCATCCCCGCGCTCCTGCTCTCCGCGCTCATCCAGTTCACCATCGCCTACTGCTTCGGCCTGCTGACCTTCTGGTTTCTGGAAATCCAGTCCTTCATCATCCTCTCGCTCGCCGTCGAGGCCGTGCTCGGCGGACAAATCTTCCCCCTGGATCTGATGCCCGGCTGGCTCTACGAGATCTCCCGCTGGCTGCCCTATTACTACCAGATGTATTTCCCCGCCGCCCTGCTCACCGGGCGTATCACGGATCTGAATACAGCGCTCCAGGGCCTCGCCATCCAGGCCGGCTGGGTCCTCCTGCTCATGCTCTTCGCCCGCGTCCTCTGGAACCGCGGCCTCCGCCGCCACACCGCCGTCGGCGGCTGATCTCGCCGCTCCGCCCCATGATCGTCGCTACGACCCGCTACGCCAAAATCTGGCTCGCCAGCATCCGCTACTCGCTGGTGCGGGCCATGATGTTTCGTGGCGATTTTCTCATGTGGGCCCTGGTCGAGTTCATCTGGATGAGCGTCAACGTCCTGCTCGTCGGCATCATCTACAGCCACACCGACAGCATCGCCGGTTGGACCCAATACGAGATGCTCCTCCTCGTCGGCACCACCCTCCTCGTGCAGCGCCTGCTCATGGCGTTTTTCTGGAGCAACCTCTTCGAGCTCGGACGCAACGTCCGCAGCGGCCACTTCGACTTCTTTCTCGCCCAGCCCGGCTCGCCGCTGTTCATGCTCTCGACCCGCAAATTCGACCTCGACGGCCTGGTCAACGTGCCCGTCGCCCTCGCCATCGTCGTCTATGCCGCGCGCCAACTCGGGCTCGACCCCAACTTCGGCCAGCTCGCCGCCTACGCCCTCTTCGTGCTCTGCGGCCTCGCCCTACACTACGCCACCCTGCTCACCATCATCTCGCTCGTCTTCTGGCTCAAAAGCGCGAGCGGCATCGAAGGCGGCTACTTCGGCCTCACCGAATTTTCCCGACTCCCGCGCGAAGCCCTGCGCGGCGTCGCCGCCGTGGCCTTCGTCTTCATCCTGCCCGTCGTCATCGTGAGCAACGTGCCCGCCCGCGTGCTCATCCACGGCTTCGAACTCGGCCACGCCGCGTGGCTCCTCGGAGCGACCATTTTTTGGTGCGCCGTCGCCGTCACCGTTTTCAACGCCGGCCTTCGCCGCTACTCCAGCGCATCCTCATGAGCACCTCGCACGACGCCCTGCAGGCCGCGCTCGGCCACACCTTCGCCCGCCCCGCCCTGCTCGCCGAGGCGCTCACCCACCCGAGCTACCTCAACGAGAATCCCGACGCCGGCCCGCACAACCAGCGCCTCGAATTTCTCGGCGACGCCGTTCTCCAACTCATCGTGACCGCCGAGCTTCACGCCCGCTACGCCGACGAGCAGGAAGGCGCGCTCTCCCGCCGCCGCTCCGTGCTCGCCAACGGCCGCCAGCTCGCCGCCCTCGCGCTCGACTTGGGCCTCGACGCCGCCCTCCGCCTCGGCGGCAGCGAAAACACCCCCGAGGGCCGCACGCGCCCCTCGAACCTCGAAGACGCCCTCGAAGCCCTCATCGGCGCGCTCTATCTCGACGCCGGCCTCGAGGTCACCCGCGCCCGCGTGCTCGCCCTCTACGGCGATTTTGAAAAACGTTTCGCCGCCGGCCTCGCGACGAATAATCCCAAGGGACAACTCCAGGAACGCGTGCAACCCCTGCACGGCACCGCCGCCCTGCGTTACGAGACGCTCCAAAGCGGCGGTGCCGACCACGCCAAAGAATACACGTCGCGAGTCTATCTCGCCGACCGCCTCCTTGGCGAAGGCCACGGTCGCTCCAAAAAAGTAGCCGAAGAATCCGCCGCCCGCGCAGCGCTGAATTCAGCGCTGGAGTAATACCAACCACCCTTAGCTTTTAGACCTTTCGGCAAACCGGGTGGGCGGGCGCGTCCCTGCGCCCGCTGCTTGGAGCGCACGATTTCCAAGCCACGGGCGGAGGGACCCGCCCGTCCACCTATAGTCCAAAAGCTTGGGGTATTTGATATAAAATCCCCCCTCCTTCGCCCTTCGGGCTTCGGAGGGCCGTTCCGGCCCACGCTTCGTTTCCCCAGAACCCCACCCGCGCCCCATGCGCCAGGGCCACGCCATACGTAGCCCGCAGGGCGAAGTATGGCGGAGAGGGGGGGATTCGAACCCCCGGTAGGCTGTTACACCTACGGCGCTTTAGCAAAGCGCTGCTTTCGACCACTCAGCCACCTCTCCAAAAGTGGGCGGGAAGAAAAGCCCGCCCGCACCTCAAAGCGCAAGGGTGTTTTTCACCTCAAAATACCCGATCGCGTGTATCTGGGTGGGCGGGCGCGTCCCTGCGCACGCTTCAGAGATACGAGCCACAGGCGGTGGGACCCGCCCATCCACCTTTTGACATCACTTCCTGTCGCACCCTCCGCCTTCAGCATCCAAACCAACGCAACGCCGCCTCGCGGTCCTTCGCGATCTGCTCACGCAAAGCCTCCACCCCGTCAAAACGCTGCTCCGGGCGCAAAAACGCCAGCCACTCCACGCGCAACCTGTCCCCCGCGCCGAACGGACACTCCTCCAACACGTGAACCTCCAGCTGCGGCACGAGTTCGCTCCCTTGCTCCACCGTGGGCCGCACCCCGTAATTCGCCACCGCGCGCAAGGGCATCGCCGACGCCACCCGCTGCGACGACTCAGCCGACTCCACCGACACCACATACACGCCGAGGCGTGGCCGCAGGTCCGGCTCCCACGGCAGGTTCAAGGTCGGGAAACCAAGGGTGCGCCCAAGCTGACGCCCCGGTCGCACCACGCCGTCGCTCGCGTAGGCCGAGCCGAGCAAAACATTCGCCGCATCCATGCGGCCCTCTGTAAGTAAAATCCGGATACGCGTGCTGCTGATCGGTTCGCCGTCGCCGTTGATGCGCGGCGCGCTCACCACATGCAGGCCGAGTTTTTTCGCCTCTGCCACCAGCATCGCCACATCGCCGCGCCGCCCTTTTCCGAAGCGCCAGTTTTCGCCGACATAAACCGTGTGCAGGCTAGGCAGACTCACGCGCAGATGCGGCAGCAAACCCTCCGCGTCGATGCCCGCGAACGCCGCGTCAAAGGGTTGCACGATCACCGCCGCCACTCCGAGTGCGAGCAGGGCCGCGACCCGACGTTCGCGATCCATGATGAGTCGCACCGGATCCTCGGGCCGGAAAAACCGGCTCGGATGCGGATCAAAGGTCAGCACCGCCGCCACGCCGCCGCTGCGACGCGCCGAACGCACAGCGGAGTCGATCACCGCTTTGTGCCCGAGATGCACGCCATCGAACATCCCGATGGCCAGGTGCAAGGT
The DNA here is from genome assembly GCA_964579225.1 of uncultured Akkermansia sp. Taxonomy (GTDB): domain Bacteria; phylum Verrucomicrobiota; class Verrucomicrobiia; order Opitutales; family Opitutaceae; genus IMCC26134_A. The sequence continues at coordinate 6,807 of CAZOGV010000080.1, forward strand.
CCGCCGGTCGGCGAGCCCCGAGGCGGCGGCTAGACTATTGAAAACCTGGTAGGGCGGGACCGCTGGGCCCGCCGAAACGTGATGCGGCGGGCCCAGCGGTCCCGCCCTACCCTCTGCGACCACCCGTGCCATTCCATTCATCAGCCCAGCGCCACCGAGGGCGCGGCTTCGTAGCCGGGGATCAAGGCCGCCTGCACTTCGGCGGGCGTCATTTTTTGCAAGGCCTCCAGCGTGACCGCGCGATCCACGTTGAGCGCGCCGGACGAGATGCGGCGCAACGCGCACAAATGCGCGCCGCAGCCGAGCTTTTGCCCGAGGTCGTGCGCGAGCGTGCGCACGTAGGTGCCCTTGGTGCAGTCCACCACAAAATCGAGCGTATCGGGCGCGGCCCAGCGCGTGAGTTCGAAGCGTTTCACGCGGATGAAGCGCGGCTCGCGTTCGACTTCTTCGCCGGCCCGGGCCGCCTTGTAGAGCGGCTGGCCCTTGATCTTGATCGCGGAAAACATGGGCGGGATCTGATACTGATCGCCCACCATACCGCGCAGCGCGGCGCGCACTTGCTCCTCGCTCAGCTCCGGCACCGGACGCGTCTCCAAGACCTCGCCCTCGGCGTCCTGGGTGTTGGTGATTTCGCCGAGTTTCACCGCGCCGGTGTAGCACTTGTCCACGCTCATCAAATACTGCGAGAGCTTGGTCGCCTTGCCGAGCAGCACGACGAGCAGGCCCGTCGCCATCGGATCAAGCGTGCCGGCGTGGCCCACGCGTTTCATGCGCAGGATGCCGCGAATGCGGGCCACGACGTCGTGCGAGGTGTGATCGGTGGGCTTGTCGATCAGCAGCACGCCGTCGAATTCAGGAAGGGCGGCGCGGATCATCGGCGGGAGGCGGCCACAGCCTCGATCTGCTCGACGAGCGCGGCGCGAAGGCGGGGCAAAAAGGTTTCAAGGGTCTCGCCCTTCACATTGAGACCGGCGGCGCAGGCATGTCCACCGCCGCCAAACTTGGCAGCGATCAAATCGACGCGGTAGGCGCTGTCTTTCGCGCGAAGGCTGCCTTTGATCGCGCCTTGGCGCAGCTCGACGAGCGCACCGATTTCCACGCCTTCGATGGAGCGGGCGTAGTCCACCAGGCCCTCGGTGTCTTCGATGCCGGTGCCGGTCTCCTCATAGATGTCGTCGGGCAGGAGGCCGATGCACACGCGGCCGTCGGCGCAGGTTTCGAGCGAGGCGAGGAAGCGTTGCAAGAGCTGCATCTTGCCGAAGGTCTCGCGTTCGTAGAGCTGCAAGCCCATGCGCGCGGGGTCGGCGCCGGCGGCCACGAGTTCGGCGGCGAGGCGGAAGGTGCGCTCGGTGGTGGCGGCGAAACGGAACTGCCCGGTGTCGGTGGCGATGCCGGTAAACAGCGCCATCGCGATCACCGGATCGAGGGCAAGTCCCGCGTCCTGAATGAGGCCGGCGAGAATCTCGGCGGTGGCGGCGCTGGGCGTGTCGATGAGGTTGAACTCTGCGTAGGCCGGGTTCGATAGGTGGTGGTCGATGTTGCCGAGCGGCGCGGGGAAGGCCTCGGCAAAGCGGGCGGAGGCACGGTTGCGGTCGGCGCAATCGGTGAAGATCGCGGCGCGTTGCTCGGCGAGCGCGGTCTCCAACGAGACGAAGGGGGTGTCGCCGAGGAGAAACTCGAGGCGGCGCGGCACGGTGTCCGGGTTGCAGCAGACGGCGTCCACGCCGCGGGCGCGGAGCAGACGGGCCACGGCCACCTGCGAGCCGATGCAATCACCGTCGGGCCGCGCGTGCCCGATCACCACGATACGGCGTCCGGCGCAGGCATCGAACAGACGCGCGAAGGTGTCGTGAAGTTGTGGATACAACAAGCTCACGAGGCGGGCGGCGCGGGCTTTTTCTCCTTGTCGGCGATATCGTCAAGCAGGCCCAGGATGCGGTTGCCGCGGTCGGTCACCTCGTCGAGCTCGAAGGTGAACACCGGCATGTGCTTCAGGATGATGATGTCGCCGAGGGCGAAGCGCAGTTCCTTGTTGTGCTTGCGCAGCCACTTCATGCGGTCGGCGGTCTGCTCGTCGTCGCCCGTGACGGAGATGAACACCTTGGCCTCGCGCACGTCCGGCGTGCATTGCACGGCGGTGATCGTGATGGGCGCGGCGTCGGCGTTGTATTTCCGGCGCAACAGATTGCTCATCTCACGCTGGATGAGTTCGTTGACACGCAGGACGCGGGTGGAGGCCATGGCGGTTTTGAGAGGGCGCGAAAGCGTCTCGGTTTAGAGCGAGGCGCGAACCTTTTGGACTTCGTAAACCTCGATGACGTCGCCGACATCGTAGCCGTTGAAGTCGCCGAGCTTGATGCCGCACTCGAGGCCGGCGCGCACTTCGTTGGCGTCGTCCTTGAAGCGTTTGAGGGTGCCGATCTTCCCCTCGGCCACGATGTCCTTCTTGCGACGGAGGCGGGCGTTGGCGTTGCGGGTGATCTTGCCTTCGGTGACGAGACAGCCGGCGACAAAGCCCTTGGCCAGCGGGAAGGTGGCGCGGACTTCGGCGGCTCCGAGCTTGACCTCCTTGAGGTCGGGCTCGAGCAGGTCGGCCATCATGTCCTTCACCTTGTCGGCGAGTTCGTAGATGATGCCGAAGGTCTCGATGCGCACGCCGTGGTGCTTGGCCAGCGGGGTGACGCCGGGCTCGAGCTTGGTGTTGAAGCCGATGACGACGGCGCCGCCGGTGCCGGCCATGAGAATGTCGTTCTTGGTCACGAGGCCCACGTCGGTGGACACGACCTCGACCGAGACCTTGTCACTCTTGATGCCGTCGAGCACGTGGCGCACGGCCTCGGTGGAGCCGAAGACGTCGGTCTTGATGATGAGCTTTAGGACCTTCGCTTGGTTGGCGGCGATGTCGGCGAAGAGTTGGTCAACGGAGACGTTCTTCGGCGCGGCGGCGGCGGTGGTCGCGACCTTTTTGATGAGCATCTGCTCTTCTTCGGCAAGGTTCTCGGCTTCGCGGGCGTTCTTAACGACCTTGAACTGGGCGCCGCTGTCGGGCGCGCCGGACCAGCCGATGACGCGAACGGGATAGGCGGGCGGGGCCTCTTTGATGTTCTCGCCCTTGTCGTTGAACATCGCGCGCACCTTGCACCACTGGGCACCGCACACGACAGCGTCGCCGACCTTGAGCGTGCCGCGCTGCACGAGGAGCGTGGCGAGCGGGCCGCGGCCGATATCGACCTGCGACTCGATGACGACGCCGGAGGCCTCGGCCTTCGGGTTCGCCTTCAGTTCAAGCACGTCAGCCTGCAAAAGAATCATGTCGAGCAGGTCGGAGAGACCGGTGCCCTTGATCGCGGAGACGGGCACGGTAACGGTTTCGCCGCCCCAGTCTTCGGGGGCGATGTTGCGCTCCTGCATCTGCTGCTTCACGCGCTCGAGATTGGCGCCCTTCACGTCCATCTTGTTGACCGCGACCATGGTGGTGACGGCCGCGCCCTGGGCGTGCTTGAGCGCCTCGTCGGTCTGGGGCATGAAACCGTCGTCGGCCGCGACCACGAGGATCGCCACGTCGGTGCAAGATGCGCCGCGGGCGCGCATCTTGTTGAAGGCGGCGTGACCGGGGGTGTCGAGGAAGGTGATTTTCCGATTGTTGTGCTCAATCTGGTAAGCGCCGATGTGCTGGGTGATACCGCCGGCTTCGCCGCCCGCGACGTTGGCCTTGCGGATTGCGTCGAGGAGGGAGGTTTTGCCGTGGTCAACGTGACCGAGAATACACACCACAGGCGGACGCTCGGTGAGATTCTTCTCTTCGTCCTCGGCGGCCTTCTCGGCCTTCTTCTCTTCTTGCTCCTTCTTGGAAACTTGGGGCGCGGCGGCCTCGCCGCGATGCTTGATCTCAAGGAGAAAGCCATGCTTCTCGGCGACCTGCGCGGCGACCGCCTCGTCGATAGATTGGTTGATCGAAGCAAAGATGCCGGCCTCCATCAGCTCGGATATGAGCTTGAAAGGCTTCATACCAAGCGTGACCGCGAAGTCGCGCACGATGATCGGTGGTTTGAGGTGGATGATCTTAACGCCGTCCTCCTCGGTGATGGTCGCGGTGTTGGCGGCCGGAAGAGGCGTGGCGAAGGCAGGCGCACGAGGAGGCGCTGGCGGCATGGCCGGCAGCGCGCGGGGAGCGCTGGCGAGGGCAGGCGCGGGCGCGGGCGGACGTAGCGGTGCCGAAACCGGCGCGACCGGCGCGGGTGCCGAAACCGGAACAGGAGCGGGAGCAGAAACGGACGAGGGAGCCGCGATGGGAGCGCGCAAAGGCGCGGGAGCCGTCATCGGACGCAGGCCGGGCGTGGGCAGAGATGGCGCGGCGCGAGGAGCGCTCACCGGCGAAACCACAGAGGGCGGACGCGAAACGGGCACCGGCGCGGGAGGCGGAGCGGATACTGGACGCGGCGCGTTCACAGGCGCAGGAGAGGGCGCGACGGGGGCCGCAATAGCCGGGGCGGCTTCTGCGAACGGATCCTCTTTGCCGACGGCGCGGGCGGCGGCTCCGGCACGCTCACGCATCACGTCATCGGCGGACTTGACCGTGGGGATCTTGGGCGCGGATTCCGCCTCGGCGGGTGCTTTTCGCAAAGCGGGAGCCTGAGCCGCCAGCTTCTCGGCGATATACTTCTCGAACTCCTCTTCGTAGATCTTGCTGACTGTGCTTGAGACCGACTTCGTGTCGGCGGCGACAAAATTGAGTTCCTTGAGCAAGGCCAGCATGTCCTTGCCCTCCATGTTATGGCGTTTGGCTAATTCGTGGATGCGGATACTCATTCGGTCAGGCGGCGGCGGGTGTAATTAAGCGGAAAGGTTGGTTTTGAAAATCAGATGGTAAGCGTGATCGGACTCAGGTGCCCGAGACGTTTTGCATGATGACGGCGGCTTCTTCTTCGGTGAAACCGGTCTCGACCAAGGTCTCAACATCGACGCCCTCGAAAGCTGCGGGCGAGTTGATGCCGACAGCGACCAGGCGCTCGGCCAAAACGGTATCGAGTCCGAAGGCGGTGACGAGCGACTGGATGGCCTGGGTGCGCGGATCGACGACCTCGGTCTTGTGCTCCTCGATGTCGATGCGCCAGCCGATGAGGCGGGAAGTGAGGCGGGCGTTTTGCCCTTTTTTGCCGATGGCGATGGCGAGATCGTCGGTCGCGACGCGCAGGAGTATGCGCTTCGAGCGCTCGTCGATCACGATGTCGCGCGGCACGGCGGGCTTCATCGCTTCGAGCACCATCTGCTTCGGGTCGGTGAACCAGTTAATGATGTCCACCTTCTCGCCGTTAAGCTCGCGCACGATCGTCTTCACGCGGGCGCCGCGCGCGCCGACGCATGCGCCG
>CAZOGV010000081.1:0-11839 GCA_964579225.1 uncultured Akkermansia sp.
GCCGAAGGGGTCAGGCCGTTGTTTGTTAGTTTTTCCGGTGCCTGAAACGACTGAGTCGCGTGAATGCCCCCCGCCAAGCCGAAGGGGGTCCAACCCAAAGGGCCGAGCGGAAGACGTCATACCTTGATCTTTGACAAAACACCCCCGGCTCGCCGTTCGCCGCGTTATACAAACCTGATCCCCAGCCGGCACTACAGCGATACCACGCCCGACGTCGCCATCACCTACACCCGCTTTGGTGCGCAAAAGACCGTCACCGACGCCACCGGCACGCGCACCTTCACCTACACCACCGCCCTGCGCCCCGACCAGGAACAGCTCCCCGCCTACTACGGCGACCGCCTCCTCAACCGCTCCTACGACGTGGCCACGAACGTGAGTTCGGGGATGGTTGCCGGTCGCCTTTTCGGTGAACCCTTTTCGGTGAACACGGCCTGACCCCATGTCATCTTCTGCGTAACTCTGATGGCTCCATTAGGTGAAAATCCATAAACCACGGCCTGACCCCATTTGCAGGACCTTAACCCCAGGAAATGATGCGTCCTTGAAAACTAAGCCGGATGGGCGAGTTATGGACGGAAATACACGGGTTTTGGTGCTTGAGGAGCGGGGGTATGATGTAAACTCTCTCCCTCGGGACGATTGGGATGAAATAGTAAAACAGGTAGCGCGGAGGGCATCTGATGAATGATAAGTTTAACGAATTCTATTTAGGAAGCTCCGCGCCGGATAAGGCGCGAGCATTAATGCGCATTTGCTTTTATATAACTATTTCCGTGCGGGAGGATGATCGTGTGGATTTGATACAGGGCAAGGTGCGCCTCATGCACAGACTGATTCCGATTATTGATGACTTAATGAGCGGTAAACGAACGGGGGCGGTTTCCGATTCTGACGTCCTCAAACTTCTCGATAAGGCTTTGGGTTATTATTGTATAAGTGGTTTTTTTGATCGGGTTCAAAACGAGCTGCGTGAAACTAAATCCGCCCACGCTGAGCCTCAGCCGGAATCGGGGGCGAGTTCGTCAATTCCCCCGACGTCGCAAGATCCCCAATGATCCCCAGCCGGCACAGGCCACGCCAGCCCCGAGCGGCTGTCATGTCCTCTGCTTCCTCCCTCGCTGCGCTCAGTCCGGTGGAGTGCAACCCCGCCCGGCCCGGCCCACGGCACAAGAATGTGCCGTGAGGGGCGAACCGAAGGGGGCGAGGCGTTGTTTGTTGATTATCTGCGGGGCGGCCGGTCGGGTGAGTTCCCTGCGCGGCGAGCGGGTCTTCCCCTTGTCCACCCTCACCGCGCAGACCTTTCGTTACGATGCGGGCGACCGCATCGAGCAGGAGGTTCGCCCGTGAGCTTTGTCTGGATTCGCCGGCTGAAATAAACAGCCTGCGCCTCTCCTCCCATGAAAATCCTTCGCTACGCGCTGCTCTCCGTCCTGTTCGCTTCGGTGTCCTTGGCCAACATCGGCCAAAAGGGTCGTGAAAAGCACCACGAGCTGAATAAGACGGTGCAAAAAGAGCGGGTGGATAAAGCCGAGGCCGTCGACGAGGCAAAGGCCGCCGGCAAAACTCTGGTTCAAAAATGCCCAGACCTGGTGATCAAAAACGGCAAGCGCACGACCGTCATCAAATGCGGCAATCCCAAGCGCGCCAACCCGACCTGCCACGTGTGCGGCGTTAAGGCCTGATCCCACGCGGAGCGCAGTCCGCGCCTCCCCCGCGCGCCTCCCCCGCGAGCCTTGCCTTGCGCAGGCCGTCCCGCTTGCCTCGCGCCTTATGTTCCAGGTCACCTTTTCGGCGCAGGCTTTAGGCGAACTCAAAAAACTCGATCCTTTGGCGCAACTCACGGCCGTCGAACCGGTCGGCGCGCTCAAGCCCGAGCAACTCGCCCATCCCCGCGAACCCCTCGGTCGCTTCGTCCGCGCGGGCAAGACTCTCTACCGCCTTCGCGGCGACGACCTCCGCTACTATTTCGAACTGCAGGACGAGAGCACCCTGCACGTGCTCTACATCCTTCATCACCACTCGCTGGAAGACTTCCTGCTCCGCAATCGTCTGCCGGTCTCGGAAAACCAACTCGTCGAGCAACACTCCAAATTCTGGAAATACCTCGAAACGCTAACCAAGTAAGCCGACGCGAGCACCCCTCTACCCACTTACTATAAATCGTTGCGAAAGGACTGGCACGGAGCGGCGACGAGGATGCCGCCGCTCCGTCAAACCCGGATTCCGGGATTGGACGTAGCTCGCCTCGTGAGAGGCGGGAAAAAAGGGTGCGGCGCTTGCAAGAATCCCGCTTCTCACGAAGCGGGCTACATGCCTAAACTTTCGCGAAGATTAATAGCTTACCTGCTTTACTAGCCCTATCAGCTTTACCAGCTCTCCCCATGCCTCCCCCTTCCCGTCCGCCGCTGATCGACGAATCTTACGAGCCGCCGCTCGATGCCTCCGTCGCCAGCCGCATTTATTTTCTGCCCAACTTGATGACGGCGGGAAATCTCTTCTGCGGTTTCTCCGCCTGTCTGCGTTGCATCGAGGCCAACTTCGCCATGCGCGGCACCGACACGCTGCCCGCCTCCGCCATCACCGACTTCAAGTGGGCCGTCACCTACATCTTCCTCGCCATGGGTTTTGACGCCCTCGACGGCCGCCTCGCCCGCATGGGCGGTCGCGAGTCTCTTTTCGGTGCCGAGTTCGATTCTCTAGCCGACATCGTGTCCTTCGGCCTGGCCCCGGCGCTGATGGTTTACTTCCTCATCCTCTCGCCCTCCCAAGGCACGCCCGAGCTGCTCGGCCTCGGCGGTCTGCTCGGCTTCATCTACCTGCTCGCCGCCGCCGTGCGCCTCGCGCGCTTCAACGTCATCACCCACCCGCTGCTCCAGAAACCGGGCAAAAAATCCAACAAAGATTTCATCGGCCTGCCCGTCCCCGCCGCCGCCGGCACCATGGCCGCCCTCGTGCTCTTCCTCCTCAACCTCGCCGAGCACGACAAATCTCTCCAGCGCTGGGCTCTCGCCCTGCCGCCTCTCTTGCTCCTCATCGCCGTGCTCATGGTCAGCAAGGTGCGCTACCCCAGCGGCAAACAGATCGACCTGCGCACTCGCACCAAACTCACCACTTGGATCATCCTCGTCGCCTTCGCCGCTACCGTCGTGCGCTTCAAGGAATATGGCATGCTCGCATGCTGCCTCGGCTACATTTTCTACGGCCTCTTCACCCACCTGCGCCGCAAACCCGCGCCCGCGACCGCCACTTCCGAATCCGACACACCTGTTCAACCGCGCGATTACTCCGATCCCCGCTCCGATTCGCACCCGCCCCTTTAATCGCGCAGCACCGATCGCACAGCTCTCACCCACTTTTTTGCCTGTTGGCCACTACGTGAACAACCTTGCCAACAAGCACCAATAACCCGACCTCTGCGCGTAACCCGCACCTTGCCGGTTTTAAACCCAAGTTTGTTCGGCCCTCGCGCGAAGCCTGTTTTCAGAGGGAAACCGACCCGGTTGCTGGAGTTGTTCACAGACCTTAAGGAGATGACTGACTTATATAATTAGAGAGAGATTTACTCAGAGCTTGCGCAAAACCTCGTTCCCGCCGCGCCAAGGCCCACCGGTTTTCCCTTCCCTCTCCGCTCGCTCCTTGCTCTTTCTTTCCCACTCTTTTCGCTCTGGCCTTTTACCCGGCCATCCAACGCCCCTCCCACGCCTTCGCTTCCTCCATGAAATTCAAGATCAACCGCGACCACTTCAGCAACGGCCTTGCCCAGGTGCTCAACGTCGTTGGCTCCAAAGCCACGATGCCCATTCTCAGCAACGTGCTGATCGAAGCGGAGAAGGACGGGATCACCCTCACCACCACCAATCTTGATCTCGGCATCCGCGCCAAGATCAAGGCCGAGGTTAAAGAGACCGGCGCCGTCACCCTACCCGTTAAACGCCTCGCCGGCATCGTGCGCGAGCTGCCCCAGATCGACGTCTCCTTCGACGCCGCGCCCAACCATCAGGTCAAACTTTCCTCCGGCGGCTCCGTTTTCCGCATCATGGGCATCGGCAAGGAAGAGTTTCCCCCGCTGCCCGATTTCGGCGACGACAAAACCTTCACCCTCGAGCAGGCCGAGCTCACCGGCATGCTCAAGAGCGTCGCCTACGCTCAGTCCACCGACGAGACGCGTTACATCCTCAACGGCGTGTATTTCAATTTCCGCGACGCCAAGCTCTCCCTCGTCGCGACCGACGGCCGCCGCCTCGCCCTCATCAGCAAGGAGCTCGAAGTCCCCGCAGAAAAAGCCGGTGCCATCATCCTCCCCGCCAAGACCGTCGGCGAACTCCTCCGCATGTTGGACAAAGGCGAGAAGCTCAAGGTGTCGTTTAACGATCGCCGCGCCGCCTTCCAGATTCACGCCGACAATCCCGACAGCGGCCTCATCGACTCGATTTACCTCTACAGCAAGGTCGTCGAAGGCAACTACCCGAACTACCAGCAGGTCATCCCCAAGGAGACCCATCAGCGTATAAAACTAGAGCGCGAACTTTTCCTGGAGTGCGTGCACCGCGCCGCACTCGTTTGCTCCGACAAGAGCAACCAGGTGAAACTCAAGCTTACCAGCAACCACCTCGAAATCAGCGCCAGCAGCCCCGATTTCGGCGAGGCGCACGAGACCATGGCCATCGCCTACAGCGGCCCCGATCTTCAAATTGCGTTCAACCCCCAGTTCATCATCGACCCACTGCGCGCGCTCGTAAAAGACGAGGTGTATTTTGAGCTTAAAGACGAGGTCAGCCCTGGCGTGCTCAAGACCGACGCAAACTTCCTCTGTGTCGTGATGCCGGTTCGCGTGGCTTGATCGGTCAAGTTCGTTCCGCGTCTGTCCGCGTAGGATTGAGCGTGAGCTCAATAACCTGAACGCTCGGTAAACCCATGCATCCCGTCTTTGTTCTCATTCCCGTGATGCTGGTCTCGCTGGCGTTGCTAAAACTGAATCAACTCCGCGCGTCACCTATCCTCGCGATCGTGAACCGATGGCTGCGATGGGGCGTGATGGCGGGAGGTTTAGCACTGGTGACTCAACACTTTGAATGGAGCGATCGATCCTTCGGAGTGTTGCTGGTGGTGTTCATGCTTTTCTGGCTTTTGCTCGACGGCGTTTTTCGCTGGCTGGGCATCCAGGCGATGAGCGTGAGCCCGTTGCCGCTGTTCCCGCGCTTCGTCGTCAACCAAGCCGGCGAAGAATGGCCGGTGCAAAATCGCTTCCTCAAGCTCCGCGACCAAGTGCGCGCCGCAGGTTTTAAACAGATCGAGGCCGTGCGCGCCGAGGTCGCCACTTCGCTCTACGTGCGCGCCTCGATTTATCAAGACGTGGACAACCACACCCGCCTGCAGGTCGCGTTTCTTCCCCAGCCGGTCGGCAGCGTCATCGCGTGTCTGCATTTTTCCACGCAACTCGCCGACGGTCGTCGCATCGTGACCGATAATCACCACCTGCCCTTCGGCGGATTTTATCCCGAGAACTGGCACATGGATCGCCGTCCGAACACCCGTTCTTTCGAACGCCTGCTGGCCCTGCACCGCGAACGCCTTGCCGCCGCCGGGACCATGCCCGAGGCGTGGACGACCGAGCCATTGGCCGACATCAACGCGCAGCAAATCGAACTCGAACGCCTCAACACCGAGCTGGGATTTCTGCTCCCGAGCAATCTCCACGAAGAGCACGGCCGCATCAGCCACGAAGGCCGTTACCGCGTCTGGAAAGAGATGCTCACGCTCGACTATTTCGGTCGCGCCGCGCGCTACGAGTAAGTTGTAGGGCGGGGTCGCCGCCCCCCGCCTCCGTTAAGCGCGGCAGGATGCGGCGATTCCGCCCTACAGCCCCTCCTCCTCCTCCGCCGTCAGCTCGCGAAATTTCCCCGGCGCCAAATCTCCCAGCGTGAGCGCGCCGAAACTCGCGCGATGCAGCGTTACCACCGTCGCGTCGCCCGCGGCCGCGAACATGCGCCGCACCTGATGATATTTGCCCTCGATTAAAGTCAGCTCCGCCTCGCGCGGCCCGAGCAGACGCAACTCCGCCGGAGCGCAGGCCTCCTTTTCGCCGTCGAGCACCAGCGTTCCCGCCGCGAACAGCGCGACTAAGGCCGGGTCGATGTCGCGATCCGTCGTCGCGCGATAAACCTTCGGCACCTTGTGTTTCGGCGAGGTCAAGCGATGCACGAGCTCGGTTTGGTCCGTGAGCAAAATCAGCCCCGAGGTTTCTTTGTCGAGCCGCCCGATCGACGTGACCTGCGGGTTGCGCTCGCGCCAGCGCGGCGGGAGCAGGTCGTAGATCAGCGGCGCCTCGCGCGGATCATGCGAGCAGGTGAGCCCGAGCGGTTTGTTCACCAACAACAGCAATCCTTCCGGATGATCGAGCGGCTCTCCGTCCACGCGCACCGCAGCGGGCGAGGGTTTCACGCCTGGATCGTCGGCGACTTTTCCCGCCACCGCGACGCGCCCCGCCTTCAGCCACGCGCGCACTTCGCGACGCGAACAGTAACCTAGGCTGGCGAGAAGTTGATCAAGACGACGGGCGGACATGCCCCGCAGCGCAAACATCGTCCGCCCCGCCCGCAAGCCCGCGCGTGAGCCGTGAAGGTAGGGAGGGACCGCCGGGCCCGCCGCAGCTTGTGATGGCGCGCCCGGCGGTCACGCCCTACCTGCTACATCCCCTCCGCCATCAACCGCGCATATATCCGCGCGCTGGCGAGCAGCTCCTTCAACGACGCGCGTTCATCCACCGCATGACAATTCTCGCCGCCAGGCCCGTGCCCGAGCGTCGGAATGCCGAGTTGCTCCACGAAAAAATGCGAGTCGTTGAACCCCGACGAGCAACCGAACACCGCGCGACACCGCCGCTCGCGGCTGACCAGCGCGCCGAGTTTTTTCGCGAACGCGTGGTCGGGCGGCGAAAAACTCGGGTGGTTTTCCGAGACCTTTTCCACCGTCACGCGCGCGCCCTTCAGTCCCCGTGCCGCTTCCGCGATGAAGGCGCGCAGCTCGCGTTCGGCCGCCACCACCGTCTCGTTGGGCGGCACGCGGCGATCGATGCTGAACTTCACCAAGGCAGGCACGGTGTTGATCTTGCCGCCCTCGTTGCCGCCGAAGACGCCGCCGACGTTGAGTGTGGGCATGCGCAACTCGCCGTCGGGCGCGACGAAGGTGCGCGCCCCGATCACCTTCGCGTGATCCTGCAACGCGAGCACGAGGCGCGAGGCGTGTTCCAGCGCGTTCACACCCTCGTGCGGCACGCTGCCGTGCGCGGCGCGGCCATGCACCGAGACTTCGAGCCAGACCACGCCGTTGTGTCCGCAGCCGATGCGACGGCCCTCGCCGCCTTCCAACACCAGCGCGTAGTCGGGCTTGATGCCGCCGTGCCTCACCATCCAGCCCGCGCCGAGCACGGAGTCGGTTTCCTCGTCCGCCGTGAACGACACCTCGATGTTGAGCGCGGGCGCGACGCCGGTGGCGCGCAGAGCGCGCAGCGCGAGCAGCAGGCTGGCGATGGAGCCCTTCATGTCGGCCGTGCCGCGACCGTAGATCCAACCGGCGTCCACTTTGCCGGAGAAAGGTGAGTCGTGTCTCCATTTTCCGGATACAGGCACGACGTCGTAATGGGCGTTGAAATGCAGTGTCTTCGCCGCCTTGCCCGCGGGCGAGGGGAGGCGGGCGAGCACGTTCCAGCGCGGATGGCTCCATTGCTCGCGCGGCAAGGTGCGGCGCAGCAAGGCGGCGGGGATGGGCAGGCGTTTGGCGGAGAGACCGGCGCCCTTCAGTTCGGCGACCAGCAGGCCGGTGATGTCGTCGTAAAAATCGCCCGGCGGATTGATGGTGGGCAGCTGCACGAGCCGCCTCAGCAGACGGACTAAGTCCTCCGAACGGGCGTCGATGTAGGCGGAGGGCGTCATGTGCGCCTACCATCGTCGCGCCGGTCTGTTGCGGTCAACCTTGGCTGACCGGGGTTTGGGGTAGGGCGGGACCGCCGGGCCCGCCGCTTCGGCTCCGAACGGGCGGCCCGGCGGTCCGCCCCTACCCGGGTCGAAATGCCGGGGCTTGCACCTTTGACAACCCATCCCGGGCGCGGCTTGTTGGCGGCATGTCGTCCATCGCCGACCTTCGCAAAGACTACAGCCTCGCCGGGCTCCTCGAAAAGGACCTCGCGAAGGATCCGTTTCGGCAGTTCGAAAAATGGTTCCAAGAAGCGCAGGCGGCCAAACTCATCGAGCCTAATGCGATGACGCTCTCCACCGTCGGCTCCGACGGGCGACCCTCCAGCCGCACCGTGCTCCTCAAGGGCGTCGATGGCCGCGGTTTTGTGTTTTATTCCAACTACGAGAGCCGCAAGGGCCGCGAACTCGCCAACATCCCGCGCGCATCGCTGGTGTTTCCTTGGCTCGCCCTGGAGCGCCAGGTGATCGCCGAGGGCGCGGTCACTCAGCTGCCACGCGAGGAAAGCGAGGCGTATTTTCATTCCCGCCCCCGCGCCAGCCAGCTCGGCGCCTGGGTCTCGCAGCAGAGCAGCGTGATCACCGGGCGCGACGTGCTCGAGGAGGCGATGAAGACCTTGGAGAAAAAATACGCCGGCGTGGAAGTCCCGCTGCCGCCGACCTGGGGCGGCTACCGCGTAGCGCCCGAGAGCGTCGAATTTTGGCAAGGCCGCCGCAGCCGTCTGCATGATCGCCTGCGTTATCGCCGCGAGGGCAAGTCCGGCGATTGGGTGATCGAGCGTCTCGCGCCCTGAACGCACTGCGCCGATGTTGCTGCATCTTGTCCGCCACGCCCACGCGGTTACCACCGAGGAAGATCCCTCGCGTCCACTCAGCGCGCGCGGACGCGGCGAGGTCGCGCGGCTGGCGCGGTTTTTTCTCGGCAACGGTGGCTTCCAACCCGCGCAGGTCTGGCATAGTCCGCTGCGGCGTTCGCGCGAGACGGCCGATGATCTGGTGCGCCGACTCGGCCTCGATGTCGTGCTGGTGGAGATTCCCGGCATCCAACCCGAGGACGACGCGCAACAACTCGTCGAGCGCCTGCAACTGTATCCGCGTGATCGCGGCAACCTCGCCATCGTCGGCCATGAGCCGCACCTGAGCGCACTGGCCGCGTTGCTCGTCACGGGGCGAAAACGCGCGAGCGCTTTCCGCCTGAAAAAAGGCGACGTGCTGACCTTGCAGGCGGCCAAGGGCGTGCACAAAAAGTCCGGCCTAAACCGCTGGCGCGTGCGCTGGCACATCACGCCGGAACTCTTGCCGCCGGTGGCTGTGCCGACCGCGCCGGTCGCGTCCATCGCACCGTCTCCTCCCGATTCCCCTTCGTTTACCCCATGAATATTCTTCTCACCGGCGCGACCGGACTCGTTGGCTCGGCCTTTGCCGAGGCCGCCAAGCGGCGCGGACATCACGTGGTCGGCGTGGTCGGCCGTTCGCTTTTCAACGTGCCCGGCCTCGCGGAAAAACGCGCGCTCGACCTGACCTCGCCCGAAGGCGTGACCGCGCTCGCGCTGGAGATGTTTCCCGACGCCATCGTGAACTGCGCCGCCGTGGCCGAGCCCGCTGCGTGCGACGCCGATCCGGCGCGCGCGCAGGCGCTCAACGTCGAGCTGCCCGCCACGCTCGCCGCGCTCGCGCATCATCTCAGCGCGCGCCTTGTTCACGTCTCGACTGAGCAGGTTTTCGGCGGTGATCGCGCGCCCTATGCGGTGAGCTCCGCGCCCGCGCCGGTGAATCTCTACGGCCGCCAAAAGCTGGAAGCGGAGCAGCGCGTTCACGCCAAGGCGCCCGAGTTTGCGGTGACGCTTCGCGCGCCGCTGCTCACCGGCAACAGCCTCTCCGGCGCGCGCAGCCTGCACGAGCGCCTGCTCGCCGACTGGGCGGCGGGCAAGACTCCGCGACTCTACCGCGACGAGATCCGCCAGCCTTGCACGGCGGGCAACCTGGCCGAGGCCATGCTCGAACTGTGCGAGCGCCCCGAGCTGAACGGCGTGTTTCATTGGGCCGGCGCGGAGGCGATGTCGCGTGTCGAGTTGGCGAAACGCATTCGCACGCACTTCAAGCTTTCGCCAGAGGCCGCGCCCATCATCGAGGCATCGCGCGCGGAGGACCCGGCGGCGACGGCGCGGCGTCCGGCGGATCTCACGCTCGATCTAAAACCGCTGGCGGGCGCATTGAAGACGCCCATCGAGACCTTCCCCGCCCAGCTCGATCAATTCATCCTGCCGCCGGCGGTGCGCGCCTGGTATTTCGCCGCGTGAGAAAATGACGATGCGCCTTGATATGCTGCCGACGCGCGCCGACTCGGCGGCGGCCAACATGGCGACGGATTTTCTGCTGTTGCGCCGGTATCCAGAAAAAGGATACGTGCGCTTCCGCGCCTACGGCTGGCATCGGTCGGCTTTCAGTTTTGGTTACTCGCAAAAAATCGCCTGGGTGCGTGCGCAGTTGCCCGCCGAGGTGGAGCAGGGCAGGGCGGTGGAGCTGGTGCGGCGGCCGACGGGCGGCGGCCTGGTGGATCATCGCGAGGACTGGACTTTTGCGTTGGTGATCCCGCGCGGCCACGATCTGGAGGCGGCGCGCGCGGTGGAGAGTTATCGGGCGGTGCATGCGGCGCTGGCCGAGGCCTTGAACGAGTGCGGGCAGGCGGCGGTGCTCAAGGAGCGCTGCGAGCCGGAGGCGTGCGACGGGGAAAAAGGCAAAGGCCCGACGGTGTGTTTTACGCGGCCGGAGCTTTACGACGTGGTGCATCCGGAAAGCGGCGTGAAGATCGCGGGCGCGGCGCAGAAGCGCACGAAGGAGGGGCTCTTGTTTCAGGGTTCGATTTGGAGACCGGCCGCGCCGGCGGTGTCGGATTGGGAGGCCTTGCAGGCGGCGTTCGTGGCGAAGTTGGCCGAGGTGTTGCGCGCGGAGGCGGTGGAGACGCCCTGGCCGGATTTCGCGGAGGCGGAGTTGGAGGGCTTGGTCGAGCAGTATGGTGCGGTGGAGTGGACGGAGGCGCGGTAGCGCCATGTAGGGCGGGGTCGCCGCACCCCGCCGCGTTGCGTGACCGGGTTTGCGCATGACGGCGGGGTGCGGCGACCCCGCCCTACATGGCTTGCGCGAAATACGGCTTCGCGCACCGGGGCGTGTTTGTCCTTTTTTGCCATTATCGATTCGACCGATTCCGCCGCGCCGCCCGCGTCTGTTTTGCTGCCGCTGGCGAGCGCCCTCGGCTACGTGGCGGCGGTGTTGATGGTGGCCGCACGCGCGGCGCGGGTATTTTCCGTTTTGGGAAACGGTGAAGCGCGAGGCGGGGCGCGCCGATGTATCCAGATTTTAACCACAGATTACACAGATAAACACAGATGCCGGACCCTCGATCCTGGGCCGGTTGTATTTATCTGTGCGTATCTGTGATATCTGTGGTTAAAAATTCATGTTTCGGCATTCGGATTTACTCAACGCCGGTGACGGGGAGATCGATCGGGTGTTCGATGCTGAAGCGCAGGGGGAGTTCGCGCTTTTCGCCGGGCTTGAGATCGAAGCGCCAGGTGAGTTTGCCGTCGGCGTCGCGGGCGATGCCGGGCTTGGGCGGCTGGGCGGCGGCTTCCTCGGGCTTCAGGAGTTCGCGCTCGGCGGGGGCGAGCAGGCGGACGGTGATCTTCTCGTCGCGGGGGACGGGCACGGCGTCCTGGATGACGACGCGCTCGGGGGTCCGCTTGTTGTTGGTGACGGTGACGAGGATGTCGTAGGTGGTGCGGCGGCTCCTGGAGAGGAGGCCGGTGTCCTCGGTGAAGCGGGAGACGATCTTGCGCTTGATGGAGATGCCTTCGTCGGCGCCGAGG
>CAZOGV010000082.1:0-11733 GCA_964579225.1 uncultured Akkermansia sp.
TCATGGCGAGTTGGCCGACGCCTGCGAGCACGCCGGCCGCGACGAGCCCGAGGCCCGCGGCGGGCGAAGGCAGCGTGCCTTGCGCGACGAGAAAGGGCGCGCAGAGCAGGAGGCCGTAAACGCATTGCGAGGCGAAGATCGTTACGGTGGCGACGCCTTCCTGATGGAGTTGACGGATGGCGACGACTATCCACGCGGCGGCGAAGGCGCTGGCGATGGCGACCAAATCGTAGGGACCGATGTGCAGTCGGCCGAAGATCGCGCCGGTGAGCAGGCCGAGGCCGGCGAGCGCGGCGAGGCCGCCGGTGGCGAGGGCGGGGCGGAAGCGTTCGCGCAACATCCACACCGCGAGGAACGAGGAGAGGATGACGTAGGTGTTGTTCAAAAACACCGCACGACCGGCGCCGATGTGGACGATGGAGAGGTAGAGGCCGTAGGTGGCCGCGCCGCCGACGA
Source organism: uncultured Akkermansia sp. (assembly GCA_964579225.1). Classification (GTDB taxonomy): domain Bacteria; phylum Verrucomicrobiota; class Verrucomicrobiia; order Opitutales; family Opitutaceae; genus IMCC26134_A. The sequence continues at coordinate 457 of CAZOGV010000082.1, forward strand.
GGCCGCGCAGGATGAGGCGCGGGTGGGTGAAGAGCGCGACAACGTCGAGCGAGCGGCGTTGAAAGGCGAGGCAGAGCGCGAGGCCGGCGGCGAAGCGCAGGGCGGTGATGGTCCACACGTCGCCGTTACCCTGGCCGAGGGCGCGGATGAGGAGCACGTTCGCGACAAAGCAGCCGGCGGCGAGAAACATGCGCCGGCGGCCGGAGTGGGGGACGGCGTTGGTGGTGGCGGTAGTGGTGGTGGACATGGCGGCGTGGGTGCCCGTCCGGTGCGAAGACAAAAAAGCCGCACCGGATAGGGTGCGGTCGGCGTTTTCTGTTTTGGCTGAGGAGTCGTTCAAATCGTCTTCAGCAAGCAGCGGCCAACAAGCACCCGGGTCCGACCCAAAGGATTCGGACCATGCGGATGGCGGCGGCTTTTACGTGAAGAGACATGCGAAGAAGCCAAGACCTGCCGGGCGCGTGCGCGACGGGCAAGGCGCAAGTGAAGCGGAGTGGCCTAATGAGGGGCAAAAGTATCAGATGCCAGCCCACTGGGAGTGCCGTTGTCTGTATCGCCTTCAGCCTGCGACGAGCGCGAGTTTGTTCTACTTCGCGTTCAAGATGAGCCCAACGGAGCGGACGGCCCAGCGGTCCGTCCCTACCCACAGAGGCTCAACTTGAACGCGCATTAGAATTAGCGGGCGGCGGGCAGGTGCGCGGTCTCGCGCAGCAGGGCTTCCGCTCCGAGGCTGCGGGCGCGGGCGAGCGTGTTCACGCGCTTGGCTTCGGCGGCGTTGAGCGTGGTCAGGCGGGCGGTGCCGTCGCGGTCGGTCCACTTCAGGTGGATGGTGCGTTGGCGGGAACTTTTGACCAAGGCGCGCAGAAACGCGTCGTCGGTTTCTGCGTGGTCTTGGGTGTCGGGCGGCGCGGAGTTCATTTTTTCGATCCGCGACGCGGGATGAGGGACAGCAGCCAGAGCAGTAGGATGGCGCCGATGACGGCGGTGATGATGGAGGCGAGCATCCGATCGGCACGAAAGCCGATCACGCCGAGGATGAAGCGGCCAATGAAGGAGCCGGCCACGCCGATGATGAGGTTGCCGACCAAACCGAAACCGCGGCGACGCAGGATCAGGCCCGCGAGCCAGCCGGCGACGGCACCGACGACGAGCAGGATGCAGAGTTGTTCAAAGGTCATGTTCATTGGGCGGATTCGGTGTCGGTTGCGGCGTCGAGCTTGGCGCGGTTGGCGCCGGCGGCGTTGAATTCGGCGACGCCGGGGAAGGTTTGCCAGAGGTGGAGCGGGATGTCTTCGGGGCGCACGGTGGGCGAGCAACCGGCGGCGACGAGCGAGTCGATCCAGGCGCGGCCTTGGTCGGGCAGGGTGCTGCCGCGCAGGAGGGTGCCGATCTGTTTGCGGCGTTGCTGGAAGCAGGCGCGGATGGAGAGCTTGGCGCGGCGCGGGAAGAAAATCGGCGCGGGTTTGCGCACGATGTTGAAGAGATACGAGTCCACGTCGGGACGCGGATGGAAGCAGTGGCCGGAGACCTTGTGGCCGGGCGCGATGTCGAAGGCGCTTTGGAGGAAAATGGAAATGGAACCGAAGAGTTTCGAGCCGGGCTTGGCCATGTAGCGCTGGGCGGCTTCGTATTGCAGCATGAGCACGAGGCGCTCGGGCAGGTGGCCGTCGAGCACGGTGTCCATCCACGGGGTCGAGATGGCGTAGGGCAGGTTGGCGACGATCTTGAAGGGCTGGTCGGTGGGGATGTCGGCGATGGGGTGGTCCATCGCGTCGGCGTTGAGCAGGTGAAGGCGACCGGGGTGGAGCGGGCCGACTTCTTCCCCGAGGTAGCGGGCGAGCATGGCGTCGCGCTCGACGGCCCAGACCTCGGCGCCGGCTTCGAGCAGGGTGCGCGTGAGGGTGCCGAGACCGGGGCCGACCTCGACGACGCGGTCGCCGGGCGCGATTTGCGCGAGTTCGAGGGATTTGCGGACGATGTTGCCGTCCACGAGAAAGTTTTGCCCCAGCGCGTGCTTGGGATGCACGCCGAGCTTGGCAAGGGCGTCGCGGGTTTCGGAGGCGGTGAGTGGCATGGACGGGTGATGTGGAGGAAACGTTACACGGGCGTCAATCGGGCCGGCGAGCGGCCACCGAGGGTTGACGCATGCGGCATCGGGAAAAATGCTGAGGCGTTATGCCTGAACAAACACAACAAATTACCGCCGTCTCCGAATTCGCCGAGACGATTCAAGTCTGGTTGGCCACGCAAGGGATGGCCTTCGCCATCAAGCTGGTGGCCGCGTTGGCTATTTTCTTCATCGGTCGCTGGATCGTCGGCTTGGTTTGCCGACTGGTCGGAGGAGCGATGGATCGCGCCAAGGTCGACCCTACGCTGCGCGGGTTTCTCGTTCGCATCGTGCAGGTGTTGCTGCTGACCTTCGTGATTCTGGCGTCGATCGATCAGCTCGGCGTGAGAACCACGTCGTTGGTCGCGGTGCTCGGCGCCGCTGGTCTGGCGGTCGGTCTGGCGATGCAGGGCTCAATGGCGAATTTCGCGGCGGGCGTGATGATCATCATATTTCGCCCCTTCAAGGTCGGTAACTTCATCGATGCCGGCGGCGTAAAGGGCATCGTGGAGGAAATCAGTATTTTTCACACCCACCTTCGCACGCCAGACAACCTGGCGGTCATCGTGCCGAACTCGCAGATCAACGGCGGCGCGATCACCAACTTCTCTGCGAAGGATACCCGGCGTTGCGACGTCACCATCGGAGTGAGCTACGACGACGATCTGAAGGTGGCGAAGGACGTGATTTGGAAAGTGCTCAATGCCGACGAGCGCATCCTGAAGGAGCCGGCGCCCATCGTCGGCGTGATGAATCTTGGGGAAAGCAGCGTCGATATCGTGGTGTGGCCGTGGGTGAATGCGTCGGATTTTCTGGCGGTGAAATTTCACCTCAACGAGACGATCAAGAGCGAGCTGGAGGCGGCGGGCTGCTCGATCCCGTATCCGCAGCGCGATGTGCATCTGCACAACGTCGCGCCGAAGAGCGCGGCGTAGTCGGGGCGGAGGTCGGGCTCATGCGGTGCGAAATTCCTGGATGAGGGCGCCCGTGTCGGGGGCCTTCATCAAGGCTTCGCCGCAGAGGATCGCGTGCGCGCCGCAGGCGCGCACGCGGGCGGCGTCGGCCCCGGTGAAGATGCCGCTCTCGCTGATCGCGGTGATATGCGGCGGGAATTTTGGGATGAGTCGCTCGCTCAGGCCGAGGTCGCACTTGAAGATGGCGAGGTCGCGGTTGTTCACGCCGATGATCTTGGCGTCCTGGGCGAGAGCGCGATCGAGTTCGGCCTCGTTGTGAATTTCGAAAAGCGCGTCGAGCCCGGCGGCGCGGGCGGCGTCGTGAAGCTCCTCCATTTCAAAATCCTCCAGCGCGCGCACGATGAGCAGGATGGCGCTGGCCCCGGAGGCGCGGGCTTCGAGGACTTGGATGGGATGCACCATGAAATCCTTGCGGATGCAGGGCAGGGCGGGGGCATGGGCGCGGAAGTGAGCGGTCACGCCTTCGAGGTCGGCGAGCGTGCCGCCAAAATATTTTTCGTCCGTGAGCACGGAGAGCGCGTCGGCTCCGGCGAGTTGGTAGCGCTTGGCCTGGTCGAGCGCGGGCACGCCGGCCTTGATGTCGCCGGCGGAGGGTGAGCGGCGCTTGATCTCGGAGATGACGGCGAGGCGACCGTCGGCGCGGCGCAACGCGCCCGCGAAGGAGGGCGGCTTGGGCAGGCGGGCATCGAGCGCGGCGAGTTCGCCCAGCGAGACGAGACGGGCGCGGGCGGCGACCTCGATGCGCTTGTGCGCCATGATTTCGGTTAGCTTGTCGGACATCGGAAGGTGTATGGCCGCAAAGGGACGCATGCGGCGCAAGCGTCAACCCGTCTGAGGCGGACGGGCTGTAACACCAAGTGATATCAAAGGGCACCGGTTCGAACCAGGACCGACGGACAGTCGTAGGCTTGGGCGTGAGCCCAAGTTCGGCGTCGGTTCACCAACCCATTGAGCTCACGCTCAATCCTACGTCGAACAGAAGCCAGCTCGGAGTCTGACATCACCGGGTGTTACATCCGGCGATCCGCGTTTACTCCTTCACGAAACTTCCGCCCGAGCCCGGCGTGTAGAGACGCACGCCGGCGTATTGGGCGAGCGCCTGAAAATGTCCGTCCAAAGAGTAAACGCGCGCCTGATGGCGCTGGGCGATGGCGGCGATGAGCACGTCGTTCCATGGCAGGGTGACGCGTGCATCGTCGCTCAACACGCGGGCTACGCGCACCGCGTGCTCCCAGGTGGAGTCGATCATCGTGAGGTAGGGCACCTGTTCGAAATACGCGTCGAAACGCGCGCGGCTGGCACGACGCATGGCCCCCAACACTTCGAGCCGCACCGGCCCGCAAAACGCCGCCTCGTCCTCCTCCAACAAGGCCTCCAGCGCGACCTTCGCGAGCAGGTCGCCGTTGGCCTGGTTGGCGCGAATCCAGACGCTGGAATCAACGAGGACCATCGGCGTCGGGCCCGGCGGGCGGGGCGGGGGGCTGGGGCTCGGAAGGCTGCGCGGCGGGTCGGGCCGGCGAGGGGGCGGACTTCTGGCCGTAGGGCGCTTGATCCTCGGCCACCCACTGCGCGGGTTGGTCGGGATTGTAGCCGACGGGGAACACGTCCTCGAACTCTCCTTGGCGGATGAGGCGGCCGAACTCGCGGAGCTTTTCGCGGCGAACGTAAATCTCTACGGCCTTGGCTACGGCGGGACTGCGCTTGGTGTCGCCGGTGAGAAGCAAAAGATCGTCGAGGACCTGCTCGGGAATATCTACGGTGATTCGCATGGATGAATAAGAATCCCAAAGATGATTTAAGTAAAGATAAAAACATCATAATGATTCTGAACTGACTAGATAATTATGAAAATCGTAGAAATGCCCTGAAAAGCGGGCTGGATTGCGCGGTGCGGCGGCGTTTGGCTGCGCGTATGAGCCAGGCCCTAGACGAACTTCGCCAGACCATCGCCCGCCTCCGCGCCCCGGATGGTTGCCCTTGGGATATCGAGCAAACCCACCAGTCGCTCGTGCGTTGCCTGATCGACGAGGTCAGCGAGTTGATCGACACCATCGACCGCGAGGACTACCCGCACATGCGCGAGGAGTTGGGCGACGTGTTGATCCAGGTCGTGTTTCACGCGCAGATCGCGGAGGAGCGCGGGGTATTTGATCTCGATGCGGTGGCGCGCGAGGTGAACGAAAAACTCGTGCGTCGGCACCCGCATGTTTTCGGCGACGAGGCCAGGCTCGGCACCGCCGGCGACGTGATCGTGAAGTGGGAGCAGATCAAGGCGCAGGAAAAGAAGAACGGTCCGGCGCAGTCCGGCTTGTTTAAGGAACAGCCACCGCGCCTGCCCGCCACGATGTATGCGGAATCGGTGTGGAAGCAGATTGAGAAAAAATCTCTGTCGGTCGGCGACGCGGCCGACGCCGACGCCATTCGCGCGCTCGGGGCGGAGCTCGACGACGCGGAGCTGGGCCGCCGACTCTTCGATCTCTGCGCGGCGGCTCGTGCGAAGGGGCTCGATCCCGAAGGGGCGCTGCGTCGGCGCACCGATGCGGTGAAGGCGGCGGTCGAAGCCCATGCCCAAGCGAGCGCCTAAGCCGACCGCGCCGCCCGTCGTCGCTCCCTTGCCGGAGGGCTACGAGGAGCTCGCGCAAAGCTGGTGGGAGCCATTTGCCGCGCACCTCGCGCTCGAGCGCCACTACTCGGCCTACACGGTGCGAAACTATCGGCAGGCTTTTGAGGACTTCGTTCTTTGGCGTTGTCGCGACGGGGGAGGCGATGCCTCGCGGGCGTTCGACGGACTCACGCCGCGCATCATGCGCGATTTCGTGATCGAGGCGCAGCACCGCTTTGGCCGGCGCACGCTGCACAACCATGCGTCGGGTCTGCGGGCCTTGTTCAAATACTGGCAACGTCAGGGGCGGGTGGAAAAAAATCCGCTGGTCGGTCTCGCTTTGCCGAAGCTGCAAAAACGCCTGCCGCAGTTTCTCACCGAGGAGCAAGTCAAGCGCCTGCTCGACGCGCCGCTGCGCCTGATCGAGAACGACGGCGAATCGCCTTTTATCGCTTGGCGCGATCGGCTCGCGATGGAGTTGCTCTACGGCGCGGGTCTGCGAGTGAGCGAACTCACGGGCTTGAACTACGGCGCGCTCGAAGCGGACGGCACGGTTGCGCGCGTGCTCGGCAAGGGGCGCAAGGAGCGGCTGTGTCCGCTGGGCAAGGTGGCGGCAGGCGTGCTCGCGAAGTGGCGCGCCGAGTTCGCCCGCGACACCGGGCTGGACGCGCCCGTGTTGGTGGACGCGAAGCACCAGCGCATGAGCGACCGCGCGGTGCAGCTGATGTTGAAGCGTCATCTCGCGCTCGCCGGTCTGCCGCTCGATCTCACGCCGCACAAGCTGCGCCACAGCTACGCCACGCATCTGCTCAACGCGGGCGCGGATTTGCGTCTCGTGCAGGAGTTGCTCGGCCACGCCAGCCTCAACACCACGCAGATCTACACGCACGTCACGGTTGCGCGGCTGCGCGAGGTTTATAACAAAGCCCATCCGCGCGCCTGAGCGCCCGCCGGGGCGGGGACGGAACGTCGGGCCGGCCGAAAAAAAACCTCGGCGCGCCCGGCGGTCACGCCCTACCTGAATTCGTCCAAGCCTCCCTTTCCCCATCATGCCCATCTACGAGTATTACTGTTCCAACAACCACACGGTTTATCAGTTCTACGCCAAGAGCCTCGCGCAGGGGAAACTCACGCCGAAGTGCCCGGACAACCCGAGGTGGTCGCTGAAGAAAGGCGTGTCGCAATTCGCCTTCACCGGCCTGGCGAAGGAGCCGAAGGCCGACGCGGATATGCCGGCGGGCGAGGGGGGGCCGGATGACGCGCGCATGGAGGCGGCGATGGCTGCGATGGAGAGCGAGTTCGCGTCGGTGGATGAAAACGATCCCAAGGCGATGGCGCGCATGATGCGGCGCATGTCCGAGCTCACGGGCGAGAAAATCGACGGCGAGATGGAGGAGGTGGTGCGCAAGCTGGAGGAAGGCGCGGACCCCGACTCGTTGGAGGACAGCCTAGGCGGCGCGGAGGGCGGCGACGGCGGCGGCGAGGACGATCCCTACGGCATGGGAATGGGCGGCGGCGGGCCGGGCGCGGGCAAGGACGAGGCGGAGAAGAAGGAGGCGCGCATGCGCTGGCGTATTCGTCGTGCCACTACGGCTCCGCGGCGTGATCCGAAGCTCTACGATTACGAGTGAGGTTTCGGAGGTAGGGCGAGACCGCCGGGCTCGCCGTGGCGTGGTGCGGCGGGCCCAGCGGTCCCGCCCTACCTTCCACCTCACTTCGCGCGCAGGGTAGTGAGCACGGAGTTGATGTGTTTCAGGATGTCGTTCCGGCCGTCTTTGCTGACGGCGGAGGACGTGAAAATGGGCGGAGCGGGTTCGGGCAGGAACTCGACGGCGGCTTCGAGGAAGGTGGCGATGGCGGCGCGGGTTTTGGTCGGCGACTGTTTGTCGGCCTTGGTGAAGACGAGCGCGAAGGCGACCTCGCAGCCGGAGAGCCAGCGCAGGAAGTCGAGGTCGATGCGCTGCGGCTCGAGGCGCGAGTCGATGAGCACGAAGAGGGTCGCGAGGTTCGGGCGCTTTTCGATGTAGGTGGCGACGGCCTTGTTGAACTCGTGTTTGTCCTGGGTGGCGACCTTGGCGTAGCCGTAGCCGGGCAGATCGACGAGCGACCAATTTTTGTTCACGCGGAAAAAATTCAGCAGCTTGGTCTTGCCCGGCGTGGCGGATGCCATGGCGAGGGCCTTGCGCTCGGTGAGCAGATTGATGAGCGAGGATTTGCCGACGTTGGAGCGGCCGATGAAGGCGAACTCGGGCAGGTTCCAGCGCGGGCTGGTGTCGAGCATGGGAGCGCTTTTTTCGAATTCGGCAGATTGGATCTTCATGCGGCGCAGCGTGAAAGTGGACGGCGGAGAAAGAAAGCGGGATTGTTCGATTTCGATTTGAGTGGAGCACGATGCGGCTCGGGGTGGCATGGGCGTCCCGCCCATGATTCGAACGCGGCGAAGCCGCGCGGGGCTTGCGGGTTCGGGGCATTGTGGTGTGCTGTCGGCCACTTTTCCCATGTCGTTTAAAATTCACGTCCTGCCCGCCGGTCCCATCGAAACCAACGCCTACCTGCTGACCGACGCCGCGCGGGGCGAGGCGGTGTTGATCGACGCGCCGGGCGACGTGTGGGCGGACGTGAAGCCGATTTTGGCGGCGGAGACGTGTGCGTTGAAGGAGCTTTGGCTCACTCACGGGCACTGGGATCACATGCAGGGCGTCGCCGAGGTGGTGAAGGCCACCGGCGCAAAGGTCAGCGCGCACGCGGACGACAAGGTGTTGTTGGAAACGCCGGGCGTGATGGAGGTGTTTTTGCCGAGCACAATCAAACTCGCGCCGGTGAAGACCGATCGCTGGGTCGTGCAGGGCGACGTGGTCGAGGCGCTGGGGCGCAAGTGGGAGGTGCGCCATGTGCCGGGGCATTGTCCGGGGAGCGTCTTGTTTTGGAGCGAGGCTGATGGGCTGGCGTTTTCGGGTGACGCGATTTTTCGACGCAGCGTGGGTCGCACGGATTTCCCCGGCGGCAGCATGAAGCGTCTGGAGGAATCGATTCGCGGGCAGATTTACACGCTGCCGGACGAGACGGTGTTGTATCCAGGACATGGAGACGCGACCTCGGTGGCGGAGGAGAAGAGCGGCAATCCTTACGTGCGCGGCTGATTTTTAACCGCGGATGCTCCTACGGCGCACAAGTTACGCAGATGAACGCGGATAATGAGTTGATGGGGCAAGCGCTGGAGCTGGCGCGGCGGGCTTGGGGGACGACGCATCCGAATCCGATGGTCGGGGCCCTGGTGGTTGAGGATGGCGTGGTGGTGGCGGAGGGCTGGCACGCGCGCGATGGCGGGCCGCATGCGGAGCGCGCGGCGCTTGCTGCGCTGGGGCGCAAACCGAAGGCGGGCGCGACTATGGTGGTGACGCTGGAGCCGTGCTCGACGGCGGGGCGCACCGGGGCGTGTTGCGACGCGATCAAGGCGGCCGGGATGGCGCGTGTGGTTATTGGCGCGATGGACCCGAATCCGGCCCATGCGGGACGCGGGGTCGAGGTGTTGCGCGCGGCGGGCATTGAGGTCGCGGCGGGTGTGCGCGTGGTGGAGTGCGCGGAGTTGAATCTGATTTTTAATCACTGGATCACGACGGGGCGACCCTTGATCGCTGGAAAGTTGGCGACGACGCGCGACGGTTTTTCGCGTCCGCCGGCGGGCGCGGATCGGTGGATCACGGGCGCGGCGGCGCGGGAGAACGTGCATCATTGGCGGCGTTTGTTTCCCGCCATCGCGGTGGGCGCGGGCACGGTGCGCGCGGACGATCCGGCGCTGACGCGGCGCTGGCGTGAGGCGGACGGGACGGAGCGCGAAGATTGCGGGTGGCGCTTCGTGTTCGACGCGACGCTGGCGACGGCGGCGGGCGAGGCGGCGGCCTGGCCGCGGGTGTATGCGGATCGCTGGAAGGAGCGCACCGTGGTGGTGACGAGCGCGGCGGCGGAGGCGGCGGCGCGGGCACGGCTGGAGGCGGCGGGCGTGCGGGTGTGGGCGCAGGAGACGACGCGCGGGGCGGCGGGGTGGGGCGAGTTCGCGCGGCGCTGCGCGGCGGAGCGCGTGAGCGGAGTCTATGTGGAGGGCGGCGCGGAGTTGCTGGCGGACGCGCGCGCGGCGGGGGCGCTGGATTACGGGTTTTGGTATCGTGCGCCTCGCGAGGGCGGGGCGGGGTGGGGAGGAAAAGTGGAGTGGGCGTTTGGAGAAAAAACCGAAGAGACGTTGGGGGCCGACGCGCTTATCCGGGGGAAGATTTTATGAAGACGACGGTTTATCTGGCCTCGGGCAATGCGCACAAGGTCGCCGAGATGGGGGCCTTGGCGGCGCGCGATGGGCTGGCGGTCGAGATCGTGTCGGCCAAGGCGCTGGGCGGCATGCCGGAGGTGATCGAGGACACGGGCACGTTTCGGGGCAACGCCCGCAAGAAGGCGCGCGCGCTGTGGGAAATCGCGCCCAAGGGCTCGGTGGTTTTGGCCGACGACAGCGGCGTATGCGTCGATCATCTGGGAGGCGGGCCGGGCGTGGAGAGCGCTTACTTTGCGGGGCCGCAGGGCGATGCGGCGGCGAATCTGCGAAAGCTGACCGAGGTCATGCGCGGCGTGCCGGCGGGCGAGCGCGGCGCGCGGTTTTATTGTCTCTTGTTCCTGATCGATGGGGCGGGGACCGAGTTCGTTTTCGAGGGCGAATGCGCGGGCACGTTGTTGGACGAGCCGCGCGGTGGGGCTGGGTTTGGCTACGATCCCTTGTTCGTGCCGGAAGGGTTTATGGAGAGTTACGCGGAGTTGGGGGATGCGGTGAAAGCGCGCCTGAGCCATCGGGCGCGGGCGTGGGCGGCGTTGAGCGCATGGTGGCGGGCGGGGCGCGGATAAATCGCGCACGTTTTTCGGGACGAGTTTTAGCGAGGTGATTTTTCACCGCTCCGGTCCCGATTAAAATGTTCGTATTACGAACATGTGGGTCGGGTGGGGTTGCGAAGGGGAGGCGGGGCTGGATGGCGGGGCGGGGGTAAATCGGCGACAAGAGTGTCGCCGCTCCTTGGCGGGCACGGAGGCCCGCCCTCCGAGGCCGAGCGGGAACTCGGCGTTCCCGGGCTTGCGCGGGCGGGGGCGGTGCGGGCAGCGTCGGCGGTTTACTTTTTCACCATGAGCCAAGTTCGCGTTCGTTTTGCACCCAGTCCCACGGGTTTTTTTCACATCGGCAGCGCCCGCACGGCGTTGTTCAACTGGCTCTACGCGCGCCACACCGGCGGCGTGTTCGTGCTGCGTATCGAGGACACGGACGCGGCCCGGAATTCGGATGATTTTCTGAATGTCATTTATGACTCGTTGAAGTGGCTCGGCCTGAACTGGGACGAGGGTCCGGGGATCGGCGGCGAGTTTGGTCCTTATCGCCAGAGCGAGCGCGCGGAGATTTACCGCGAGTATCTGGAGAAATTGAAGGCGGCCGGGCGCACCTACGAGAAGGACGGCGCGACGTGGTTTAAGCTGCTCGGCGAGCGCGAGGAGGTTTACGACGATTTCCGCAAGAAAACCGTCACGAAGGTGAAGTGCGCGCCGATGGTGATCGAGGACGCGATCCG
>CAZOGV010000083.1:0-9620 GCA_964579225.1 uncultured Akkermansia sp.
TGATCGACGGCTTCATCGACGGCTCCCGCAGCAGCACCGCCGGCATCGTCGGCCTCATCACCCTCATCGTCATCGTGCTCCAGCTCTTCACCTCGGTGGAGAACGCTTTTAACGAAATCTGGGGCGTGCGCCAGGGCCGCTCCTGGCTCATGCGCGTCGTCTATTATTGGACCGTGCTCACCCTCGGTGCCGTCCTCTTCTTCGCCGTCGTCACCTCCCTCTCCGCCGGCGCCTACCTGAATGTAGTCGAAACCAGCGTGCCCTTCGGCCTCGGCGCCCACTTCGCCGACTTCCTGCGCTGGCTGCTGCCCTCGCTTTCCATCGGCCTGCTCATCGTCGTCCTCGCGCTTTTCTACAAATTCATCCCCAACACCCGCGTGTGCTGGATCAGCGCCATCGCCGGAGCTGTGCTCGTCGGCGCGCTTGTCGTGGTTAACAACTACCTCGCCTTCCTCTACCTCTCCAAGGTCGTGCAGCAGCGCAGCCTCTTTGGCTCGCTCGGCATCCTGCCCATCCTGATGTTCGGCCTCTACATCTTCTGGTTCTTCCTGCTCCTCGGCGGCCAGGTCAGCTACGCCATCCAGAACGTCCGCTTCCGCAACAGCCAGGCCGCCTGGAATACCCTCGCCGAGTCCATGCGCGAACGCCTCTCGCTCAGCGTCATCCTTCGCGTCGGTCGCCGCTTCCGCGATTGCCGCCCGCCCTTCACCGCGAGCGACCTCGGCACCGAGCTCGGCGTGCCCAACCAAATTCTCAACGAGTGCCTCAATCGCCTCGTTAAGATGAACCTCCTCTCCCCCGTCCCGCCCAAGAACGGCGACCAGGAAAACGACGTCCGCTATCAGCCCGCCCGCCCGCTCAACCGCACCACGCTCGCGGACTTCAAGCGCATGGACGACGAGCACGGCGGCGACCCCGCCGGCCCCAACCTCACCGACATCGACCCCGTCGTGCTCGCCTACGATCAGCACCTAAACGCCATCCAGCGCGACACCTTCTTCCAAAAGACCCTCGACGAACTCATCGAGTCGCACCCGATGAAACCCGGCTCCGCCTGATCGCGCCGAATTCCGTTACCGGGAGCGCCGGCATCCTGCCGGCTCTTCGCTCCTAAAGCCGGCAGGATGCCGGCGCTCCCGGTGGACTGACCTTACCTCCCGCCACGTCCCCGCCCTTTCCTGCCCACGACTCCACCGCCCCGCGACCGCCCCGCGATTCGCGGTTGCCTGAGCCGCCCGCGCTCCTTCACGTTCTTCCCCTTTCCCCCATGATTTCCTGGATCCAGCGCTCCTTCCAACGACACTTCAAATGGCTGTTCATTCTCCTTCTCGGAGTCGTCATCGTCTCGTTCGTGTTCATCACCAACGCCTCCTCCGGCCTCGGTCAGGGCGGTGATCGCCGCCAACCACCCAAGCCTTTCTTCGGTCTCGACCTCTCCCTCGCCACCGACCTGCGCCCCCTCGCCGACGACGCCCGCCTCAGCGTTTACCTCCGCTTCGCCCCCTCCCGCGAAATCTCCGAATCCGAACTCAGCCAATACGCGCTGAACCGCCACGCCACCCTCGCCCTCGCCGACCGGCTGGGACTCCCTGCGCCGACACAAGAGCAAATACGAGCTCACATGCTCACGCTTCGTGCTTTTGAGAACCCCGCTACCGGAAAAGTAGAGCAGACACGTTTGGATGATTTTATCGATTCACTAAAGACCAATCCCCGCATCACCGAGGCCGACGTCTCCCGCGTCATCACCGCCGACGCCCGCGTCGCCGCCTACCAAAAACTCCTCGCCGGCCCCGGCTACGTGCTCCCCTCCGACGTCGCCGAGATCCTCGCCCAACGCGACACCGTCTGGACCCTCGCCGTCGCCTCCGTTGATGGCGCCGACTTCTCGCCGCGTATCGACACTTCGGATACCGCCCTCGCCGCCTGGTTCGAGACCAACGCCCGCCGCTACGAGATCGCCCCGCGCGTCTCCGTCGATGCCCTCCGCGTCTCCGCCTCGACCTTCACCGATGCCGTCACGCTCACCGATGCCGAGGTCCGCGCCGCCTACGACGCCAACCCCGCCCGCTATCCCGCGCCCCCCTCCCCCCTCATCGACGAGAAACTCGCCGCAGACTACGCCTTCGCCGCCGTCCGCTCCCTCGTCGAGGCCGACCTCCGCAAACGCGGCGCCGAACAAGCCGCGCTCAAGGCCGCCTCCGACCTCAGCGTGCAGCTCTTCGAATCCTCCACCAAGCCCGCCGACCTCGCCGCCTTCGCCGCCAGCCGCGAAAACACCGACCTCGTCGAGATCGGCGCCGTCGGCCCCGACGCCATCCCCGCCCAACTCGGCGGCCCCTCCGCCCGCGCCGTCGCCACCGAGGCTCTCCGCCTCACCGCCGAGCGCCCCTACTCCAACCCCGTCGCCATCCCCGACGGCGCCGCCATCCTCGTCTGGCGCGAACTCATCCCCGCTCGCATCCCCGCCTTCGAAGACGTCCGCGAACGCGTCCTCGCCGACTACCAGTCCGCCGAGAAACGCCGCCTCTTCAACGAAGCCGGCCAAGCCCTGCACGCCGCCGTCGCCGCCGCCGTCGCCGCCGGCACGCCCTTCGAGTCCGCCGTCAACTCCGCCGTCGAAAGCTCCGGCCTCAAAGCCACGGTCAAAACCCCCGAGCCCTTCTCGCTCTCCGGCAACTTCCCGCGCGACCTCGACTACAACGTCCTCACCAGCCTCGACTCGCTCTCCAAAGGCAAAGTCGGCGACTTCCTCCCCGTCGGCGAAAACTCCGGCCGCCTCGTTTACGTGATCGATCAACAAGTCCCCTCCATCGACCCGGCCTCCGCCGAATACGCCACCATCCGCGACGAATTCGCCTCCAATATCTCGCAAGCCAACGCCGCCGCCCTCCTCTCCGGCATCGTCGAGGCCGAGCTGGCCAAGACCGCCCCCGCCGTCGAGTAATTCGTCCCGGCTCGCGTCGCCTCCTCCGGCGCCTCGACGCCCGGCCCATCCCGGTTTCGCCCACGGCGAACCGGGATTTTTTCCGCACAAAATTCCCTGCGATTGGTCGTTGGACTTTCCGCCGCCGCGACTTTTCAATCCCGCCAATCGTGCCCATCCACCGCTACGCCCCCGTCAAGTCCCCCTGCCGCCTCTGCGGCGACGGCTTCGACCATCGCCAATCGCCGGACGACTCCGCCCTCTCCGCCTGCCCCACCTGCGGCCAGCCCGTCTCCCGCGTCGTGGTGCAGCCCCTCAATACGCCGAAACTTCTCAAGCCCCTCTCCGTCTCCCAAGCCAAGAACCTCGGCTTCTCCGTTTTCAAAAAAACGTCCTCCGGCGAGTTCGAACGCCAATGATTTCCCGCTCCTCCCTCCCCCGTCTCTCCCGCTCCGCCTTCACGCTCGCGCTGGCCCTCGCCGCCGCCACCCTCGCCGGCGCCGAACCGGAGGACACCACCGGGCTCAGCTCGCTGCCGCCGCCTCCTCCTCCCTCGCCCGTGGCCCACATCCTCGCCGCCGAGCCCGACGTCACCCCCTACGCCGAACCGCTCACCCTCGAATCCGCCGTCGCCCAGGCCCTCGCCGCCAACTTCGACGTGCAAATCCAGCGACTCAACACCGACGTCGCCGACGATAACGTCGAGATCGCGCGCGCCGGTTTCGACCCCACCATCGCCGTCTCCGCCGCCATCGGCGAATCCCAATCCGCCAGCCCCGGCAGCTTCGTGGACTCCGGCGGCAACGTGATCACCATCACCGGCACCCGCGTCGAATCACGCGATTCCCGCTTCGCCGCCAGCCAGCGCCTTTCCGCCACCGGCGCCACCGTCACCGCCACCGGCCGCCTCGCCCGCAACGAACGCTCCCCCACCAGCTCGCTCCTCAATCCCGCCTACAACTCCGACGTCGGCCTCGCCATCCGCCAGCCCCTCCTTCGCGGTGCCGGCTCCACCGTCAACACCGCCGCCATCGATCGCGCCCTCCTCGGAGCCGAACGCGCCCGCGCCGACTTCACCGCGCAACTCTTCACCGTCGTGCGCGACGTCGAGATCGCCTACTCCAACCTCGCCGTCGCCCGCGAACAGGTCGGCATCCGCAACTTCTCCCTCGAAGTGCGCAAACGACTCCTCGAGGAAAACACCGCCCGTCGCGACACCGGCGTCGCCACCGATCTCGAAGTCCTGCAAGCCGAGGTCGGCGTCGCCGCCGCCGCCCGCGATTTGCTTCTCGCCCGCCAGACCGCCCGAGATCGCGAGGACGAACTCCTCCGCCTCCTCGGCCGCGAGACCTTCGAAAACCCCGTCGGCCCCGTGGCCCTGCCGCCCGTCGCTCCCCCCGCCGTCGATATCGCCACCAGCCTATCCCGCGCCCGCGCCAACACCCCCGAATTCACCTCCGCGCTCGCCGCCATCCGCCAGCAGGAAATCGACATCCTCACCGCCCGAAACGCCCGCCTGCCCCAACTCGATTTCGGCCTCCAAGGCGGCTACAACGAAACCTCCGCCTCCGCCTCCGGCGCCGCCACCGACATCTGGGACGGCGACGGCTACAGCTGGCAGGCCGATGTTTCCTTGAGTTTCCCCTGGGGCTTCCGCGCCGAACGCGCCCGCCTCCGCCAGGCCCGCACCGGTCGCGAACGCGAAGAACTCCGCTACGCCCAAATCGAGCAACAAATCCTCGTCTCCGTGCGCAGCGCGGTTCGCGCCCTCCAGACCAACTCGGAAAATCTCCACCTCTCCGCGCTCACCGCCACGCTCAGTCAACGCGAATTCGAAGTCGAAAAAGCCCGCTACGACTCCGGACTCTCCACCTTCCGACGCGTGCAGGAAACCCAGGACTCCTTCGACCAGGCCCGCCTTGCCGAGCTCCAGGCCAAGGTCACCCTCCGCGCCGCCCAGGCCAATCTCGACCGCCTCGAAGGCACCGCCCCCCAGCGCTACCGCCTCACCCTTCTGCCCTGATCCCACGTCCCCCCCGCATGAAGCGTCGCCCCGTCACGCCCTCCGAATGCCCGGTCTGCGGTGCCGACCTCCCGCCCCGCGCCCGCGCCTGTCCGGAATGTGGCGCCGACGAACGCACCGGCTGGAACGAGGAAGACTCCCGCTACGACGGCCTCGACCTGCCCGACTCCGCCTTCGACGACGAGGATCACCCATCGTCCACACGCGGCTTGACCGGCTCGAACAGCTCGACCGCAAGACGCCTGCTCTGGTCTGCCGTCGGCGTGCTGCTGCTCATCGCCCTCGTTTACCGCGTGCTCGGCGGCCGTTAATCTCCACGCTCCACCACGCCAAATTCGACGTAGCGGAAGCGCTGAGCGCTTTCGTTCAGGATTCGAAGTGGCTCAGCGCAGCTTCGCCATCTCCTCGGCCACGATGACCTCCGGCAGCGGATAATAATCTTCCTGCGGATGCACATATTAATCGTCGCGAAAGTTTTGGCATGTAGCCCGCTTCGTCAGAAGCGGAAGGTTGGTGACCGCCGCACCCTCTTGTCCCGCCTCTCACGAGGCGAGCTACGTCCAATCGCAGAATCCGAGTTTAGAAATGCCCTAACGATCCGGCGTCGTCACTCGCTCCATCGCGCCGAGCCTCGCCAGCGCGTCCTCGCGATCCCGGCCGCACATATCGTCGCTCGGACGCAGACTCGCGCAAAACGCCGGACGCTCCGGCTTGCCGAAAAGCGCACAGCGCAGATCGGGCAATAACTGCACGCAGGGCACGCCCGCCGGCTTGCCCTGCGGCATGCCCGGGATGGGCGACGTGATGCTCGGGGCGATGCAACACGCCGCGCAGCCCATGCGGCACTCGATCACGCTCACCGCAGGTTCATGTTAACGCGCGTGCCTCCGGGCGTCAGCGGCCCGAGAAACACCCGCTCTGCCGGCACCTTGCCCGTCTCCAGCAACCAGGAGCGAATGCCCTGCGCGCGCGCCTCGCCCAACGCCTGCAAATCGGTCTCGGGCACGCTGATCGACGCCGCCAACCTGAGCACCATTTGATCAACCGTGAGGGTCGGCACCACAGGCTCCCCGCTCTCCGGATCGACGGCCGCACTTTCCGCCTCGACGACTGCCACCGGCAAGACCGGCGCGGCCGGCGCGGGAGCCCGCACCGCGGTCGTTCCATAACGCGGCAAGCGGCCGGCCTGACGTCGCAGTGCCTGCTCCACGGGGTTCTCCGCCGAGGCGACCGGCACCACGACGCCGCCCGCGTCTTCCCCGGCCACCGGCGGAAACGCGGTGGCATAAAGCCGGGTCAACATCACCACGCGTTGCTCCGGCGTGATCTCCAACTCCTCGGGCGGCGGCGTCGCCGGATCGGCCAGACGACGCTCCTCCCATACACTCGTGCGCACCAACTGCTCCAATCTATCCAGCCGCAAAGCCGCGCCGTCCGCGACCGGATCGTAGGCGCCCACGATATCCAGATTCAGCGCCGGACGCGCATTGAGCGCCTTCGCCACCGTATCCAGCTTTTTGATACCCGCCTCGTCCACCATGGTCGTGGAGCCGGCGGCGAAATCCTGCCAGCCCAGCTCGTCGCCACCCCCGCCGAAAGCCGACCCGAGCAACGAGAAAGGCGAGGTGGCCGCCCGTGTTAAAATATTCACGAACATGCGCACCACCACGCGGCCGATCTTGAAGTTGGGGTCGTCGAGACTGCCCTTCACGGGCAGGTCCACCACGATCTTCCCGTCGTTGTCGCGCAGCAACGCGAGCGCCGGACCGACCGGCAAACTCGTCGCATCCGGGCTGTTGGTCCGCGCCCCGAGATAAAACTGGTCGAGCGTCACCACGTTATCGGTGTCGAGATTGCGGTCGTTGAGCTTCGCCTTGATCGCCACGTTCAGACTGCCCCGCGTGAGTTCCCGACCGACAAACTTAGCGACATAGGGCCCCGCGCCTGACTGGAGGTCGATGCCCTTGAAATCCAGGACAAGATCGACGTATGCCGGCGTGCCGAGCGGGTTCAACTTGCCCGTGATCGAGACCGGCGCGACGCCATCCACCTTGCCGCTTAGGTCCACATCGGCCCGCCCAAGCGTCTCCGAGGTCAGCCCGGTGATTGCGCCCGTGAAGTCGGAGATGCCGCCACGCGCCGCCGGTTTGATCGAGCGGTCCTCGAAACGAAACGCCGCGCGCTCGAACGCAAAACGCCCTATCGTAACCGGGGGCATGGGAGTCGCCGTCGTCGTAGCTGGGGAAGCGGATGTTCTTTCGCCATTCGCCGCATCCTGCACCGACACCGCCTGCGCGATGCTGAGCGAGCCATCCGCCTCTACGCGCACCGCCGCCACCGGCTCGACGAACAGAATCTCGTCCACGTGCAAAGCCAGAGGCTCGGTGGTGGCGAGAATGCCCGCCGCGGAAAAATCCGCCCAGCGTAGAAAATCTTCCGACAGCTTGCCGTCCAGCGCACGGAAACCTGCGATGCCGAAGTCGCCGGCAAAGCTCGCCGCGCCTTCGTTCAAGATCGCCTTGCCTTGGATGCGAATCACGCCCTCGGCCAGGCGGATGTTGAGAAAGGGCTCCACGTAGGGGCTCGCGTTGGCGATCGACACCCGCTCCAGCGCCACCTCCAGCTCCGCCGCGAGCGGCTGCGCCGCCACCGTGCCCTTGAGCGCCACGCGGCCTTCCTTGGGCAGCGTAATCTCCAGGGCCAGCGGCAACGCCTTCGCCATATCCGCCAAATCGAGGTCACGCAGAGTAAGCACGAGATTTTCAATCCGATGCTCCGCACGACGCGGCGTGGTCAAATCGATGGCTTCGGCGCGCACGTCCGAGATCGACAGCTCGCCGAGCGTGACCTTCGGCAAGACCGCCCCATCCTTCGCATCAACGGCCACGGGGGAAGGAGCTACGACGGCGTTAGTCGATGCCGGGGTCGCGAGCAAACGCAGCAGGTCTATCCCCTCCGCGTCACGCACCACCTTCAAGTCCACGCCCTCGATCGCCACCTTGCCGATGGCGGCGGTGCGTGTTGCGGCGTCAGCCGACACGCCGGTGATTGACAGACGCTTCAACGCGAACGCGTCCACATCCACCCCCGCCGCGCCGAAGCGCACGTCACGCAGCGTGAACACGCCATCCGCCAGCGTGAGCGCCGGCCCCTCGGGCAGGAGTTCGAACGCGTAGCGTCCGGAAAGATCGACCAGCGCCGAGCGCAATTCGCCGCTCACCAACGTGTGGTAGTAGGGCGAGAGCCGCGCTATATCGATATTGGCCAGCCGCAGCTCGCCCTGCGATTTAAGCGGATCGGCCGATATCGTGCCGCGCCACGCCAGTTGCTCGCCCGCGCTGGTCACGGCCTCGAACCGGTAAGGTGAATCGGGATCACCCACCGTGTGGAAATCCTGCAACGTAAACGTCAGCGGACCGATCGCCGTCGCGTAGGGCCGCTCCAGGCTGTCGTCCTCGAACGTCACGCGCGCTTCCGTCACCGCTAGGCGGCCGATGGCCAGCGGCGTGGGCTTTGCAGGCTCGGACGACGCGGCCGTATCGGAAGTTTCCGCGGTCAATCGCGCGACGATGTCGTCAAAGTTAAAACCGCCGTCCTCCCCTTTCGCCACGTGGGCGCGAAACCCGTCCAGCTCGATTTCCGAGAATCGCATCCGCCCCTGCACCAGCGGCCACGAGTCGAGATTCACATACAAACGATTCCAGCCGGTAAATTCGCCCGCGCCCGCCTCGGTCTCCGCGATGGTGAAGCCTTCAATGGTCACCGAAAGCACCAACGGATTGATGCGCAATTTTTCGATCACAACCTCGCGGCCCAACTTGGCCGAAAGCTGTTTGATCGCCTGCGACTTCACGATGGGGGGCAGGCCGAAGAAACCACACAGGATCAAAAAAACCAACACGCCGCCGGCGATCAGCCAGCGGCGATAACGCCGGTGAAACGGCGGAGTGGTTCCGCGCGAGGCGCGAAGCTCCTGAAGCGAAGGAGCGGAAGAAGCGCGGCCGGGACTGCTCATGATTGGTTGCGATTCAGCCAAGTCACCCGAGGTTGCGCAAGCGACTGTCGGCCCCTTTTCGGGCCTATTACGAGTGCGTGACAATCGACGTAGGAAAGACGAAAACTCCGCCCGCCCATGGAATACGCCGTCTGGACGCTCACCCTCCTCTTCGCCCTCGTCGGGCTCGCCGGGGTGATCGTGCCCCTGTTGCCGGGCACCACCCTCATCCTGATCGGCATGGTGGTGCACAAACTCATCCTGCCCGACGCCATTTCCTGGTCCGCGCTCGGCTGGATCGGCGTGCTTTGGTTCATCTCCATCGTGGTGGATTTCATCGGCGTGCTCATCGGCACCAAACTCTTCGGCGGCGGCGGCTGGGGCATGGCCGGCGCGAGCGCGGGCGCCATTGTCGGCATGTTTTTCTCCCTGCCCGCCCTGCTGCTCGGCACCATCTTCGGCGCGGTCGTCGCCGAACGCTATGTCGCCAAGAAAACCCACCGCGAATCCCTCCTAGCCGGAGCCGGCGCGGCCGTGGGCTTCCTGCTCTCCACCGCCGGCCGTCTGGTTTGCGGCGTCGGCATGATCGTGATCTTCCTCCTCGCCGCCCGAGGTCCCGCTTGGTGACGACCCGCATAACGCTCCCCGCCTGCTCGCCCGACTTGCCAAGCCCGCCC
>CAZOGV010000083.1:9630-11675 GCA_964579225.1 uncultured Akkermansia sp.
GCCCAGGCGGCATCCAGCCGCCCCGCCCGCCCAAGTTCCGCGCCTGATGCACCTTTTCACCAATCTCCAGACCGGACTCAAAGAGCCTCTCGCCCCCCGCGCCGACGACGACGATGACGACGAGGACAAGGAAGACGAAAAGGCCGACAAGGCCGTGAAGAAAAACGCCGCCCCTCTCGCCGCCCGCATCCAAAACAAGTTCATCGAGCAGCGGAAAATCTTCCTCTGGGGTCCCGTCACCGATGAGTCCGCCAAGGACCTCACCGAAAAGCTCCTCTACCTCGAGGCCGAGGGCCCGGGCAAAGAGATCCATTTCTACATCAACACCCCGGGCGGCTCCATCACCGCCGGCATGGCCGTTTACGACACCATGCAGATGATCTCCTCGCCCATCAACGTCATCGTCACCGGCATGGCCGCCTCGATGGGCTCCATCCTGCTCAGCGGCGCGCCGAAGGGCCGTCGCTTCCTCTTCCCGCACTCCCGCGTGATGATCCACCAGCCGCTCATCAGCGGCCGCTTCGTCGGCCCCGCCACCGACATCAACATCCAGGCGCAGGAAATGGAAAAAATCCGCCTCGAGCTCAACGGCATCCTCGCCCGCGCCTCCGGCCAGCCCCTCGAACGCCTCAACAAAGACACCGACCGCGATTTCTACCTCAACGCCGAGGAAACCATCGCCTACGGCCTCGCCGACAAGATCCTCACCAAACTCTGAGCCCAAGGAGCGGCGACACTCCTGTCGCCGATTTATTCCCTTCAGGCGCGTCCACCCGGGCGCGCCTTTTTTGCGCCCTCACTCCTCGCCCAAAAACGCCCCCGCCGCCGCGCAAAACTCCGCCCGCGTCTCCATGTGCGGATTATGCCCCGCCGCCGCGATGGTCTCGACCCGCGCCGCCGGGAAAACCTCCGCCACCCGCGCCGCGTCCTCGTCGCTCACGTAGCGCGATTTCCCGCCGCGAACCAACAACACCGGCCCCGCGAACTTATCTTCGCCCCCACCCGCGCGCAGCGGATTCGACTCCACCTCCGGCAACGCCGCCGTGAGCACCGGCAAATTCACCGCCCAGCGCCACCCGCCGTCCTCGCCGCGCTCCAGATTCGTGGTGAGAAATTTCCGCATCGCCCAATCCGGCACGCGACCCTCCATCTTCAACTCCGCCTCGCCGCGCGATTGCAGCTCGGCCAACCGCAGCTCGTTCATCGCCGCAAATTCCGCGCGATGCCCGTGCGACAAATACGCCTTCGGAGCGATGTCCACCACCACGAGCCGCCGCACCCGCTCCGGATGCCGGCAAGCCAGCAGCATCGCCACCTTCCCGCCCATGCTGTGCCCCATCAGATCCACCGCGCCCAGCCCGCGCGCATCCAGCCACGCCAACACATCCGCCACCATCGCCTCGTAGCTCATCACATCGTGCCAAGGTGATTTACCGTGATTGCGCAGATCCAGCGCCAGCACGTGACGCCCGCCCGCCGCCTCCGCCAGCCCCGCCCCCGCCGTCTGCCAGTTGCGCCCCGAGCCGAGCAAGCCATGCAGCAACACCAGCGGCGCCTTGCCCGCGCCGCCCAATTCACGCTCCGCCAGCTTCACTGTTTCGATCAACACTCCCTCAGCCAAGACGCGCCCCACCCCGCTCCGCAACCCCCGCGCTGCGCTTTCGCGTCATTTCGTTTTCATCACGAACACCCCGTCCCACTCCGGCCCGGGCGGCTCGGCCAGCATCGCATCGCAGCGCTTCCGATACAGCGCCGGCAAGGGATCGCGTTCACCGCCCGCCGCCGCTTCCGTCTCGACCAGCCGCTCCGCCGCCTCGAAGCCCGCCCGCGCCTCCGCGAAACGCCCCGCGCGATAATCCGCCAGCGCCGCCTCATACGCCGCCAACCCGGCGGTGCGCGCGCGCCGCACCGTGAAAATCGCCACCGGTCGCGTCTTCCCCTTCACCCGGATAAAATCCACCGGCTGCACCACGAAGTTCTCGCCCGCCAGCTCCGCCACCCGCTCGCCGATCACCAGCGCGAGCCCGTATTCCTTGGTCGTGCCT
>CAZOGV010000084.1:0-11582 GCA_964579225.1 uncultured Akkermansia sp.
CCCGCTTCTCACGAAGCGGGCTACATGCCAAAACTTTCGCGACGATTAATATGAATCGCGGAATCACGGGCGGGACGCCCGTGCCACTTGCGGAGGAGACGGAGAATCACGGGCAAGATGCCCGTGCCACTTTTGCGGAGGCGGCTTGCGTGTCGGGGCGCGGGCGCAAGCGTGCCGCGCATGACATGGTCGGATTATGGAGCGGTGGCGTTGATGGGGCTGCTTGGCGGCGCCCATTGCGCGGGCATGTGCGCGCCGTTCGCGTTGGCGGTGTCGATCGGCGCGCGCGGCAAGGCGGGGCTGCTGTTCGCGCGGCATCTGGCGTATCAAATCGGTAAGGCGACGGCGTATGTTTTTCTCGGCGTGCTGCTCATGCTCGCGCTTGGCTGGGCGGACGTGGCGACGCCGCTGGCGAATTTGCAAAACTGGCTGGCGTGGATCGCGGGCGGGGTGATGGTCGCGATCGGGCTGGGTTACGCGTTTGCCTGGCGTTGGTCGGCGGCGCTGGCGGGCGAGGGCGGCTGGACGGGGCGCGCGTGCGGGGCGCTGCGGACGTTGTGGTCAACGCCTTCGCTTTGGCGCTGCGTGCTCACGGGTTGGGTGAACGGGTTTTTACCCTGCGGGCTGTCGTTCGCGGCGCTGCTTTTTCTGGTGAGTCGCGACTCGCTGGAGGGCGTGGTGGCGGGAGCGTATGTTTTCGGGCTCGGCACGATGCCGGCGCTGCTGGCGCTGGGCTGGCTGGGCGAGCGCGTGTCGGCGCGCATGCGCGGGGTCGGGCTGCGCGCGGCGGGCGTGGCGCTGGTGTTGTTTGGCGTGCTCACGATTTTTCGCGGCGCGGACACGGTGCATCATTGGTTCCACGAGCACACGGTGCCGGGCGGCATGGACGGCGGGCACGGGCACGAAGGGCATTGAGGGCGCGCAATGTTTTTGCGGGGGACAAGGCGCTCTCCTCGAAATTACCCGACGCTCTGCTGGCGCGCTGACGAGTTATTTCGAGGACAGCGCCTAGCGGCTTGCCACTCGGGAAAACGGGCCGCACACCTTCGGTTTTTCTCTATGCAAAAGCTGGCTCTGCTCTCGGTAAGCGACAAACGCGGTCTGGTCGATTTCGCGACCGCCCTGGTGAAAACCCACGGCTACAAGCTGCTCTCGACCGGAGGCACGGCCAAGTTGCTCGCCGAAAAAGGACTGCCCGTCACCGAGGTGAGCGAGCACACCGGTTTCCCCGAGATGATGGAGGGCCGCGTGAAGACGCTGCATCCGAAAATCCACGGCGGTCTGCTCTGCCGTCGCGACAAGGCCGACCACCTCGCCGCCGCCAAGGAGCACGGCATCGCGCTGATCGATCTGGTGGTGGTGAACCTTTATCCCTTCGAGCAGACGGTGGCGAAGAAGGACGTTCACTTCGAGGAGGCCATCGAGAACATCGACATCGGCGGTCCCTCCATGCTGCGCAGCGCGGCGAAAAACCACGACGCCGTCTCCGTGGTTTGCGATCCGGACGACTACGATTCCGTGCTCGCGGGCCTCGCCGATCCGGCCTCGCTCGGGCGTCTGCGCCGCAAGCTCGCGCTGAAAGTTTTCCAGCGCACCGCGAGCTACGACGCCGCCATCGCGCGTTACCTGGAGACGCAGGCCGACGAGCCGGATATCGAAGCACTGAGCGGTTATCCGAAGCAATTCGCGCTCTCGTTGCCCAAGGCGCAGAGCCTGCGCTACGGCGAGAACCCGCACCAGAAGGCCGCGCTCTACGGCTCGTTCCACGACCACTTCACGCAGCTTCAGGGCAAGGAGCTTTCGTATAACAACATTCTCGATATCACCTCCGCCACCTACCTGATCGGCGAGTTCGAGAAGCCCACGGTCTGCATCCTGAAGCACACCAACCCCTGCGGCGTCGCCTCGGCCGACACGCTGGAGGCGGCTTGGGAAAAGGCCTTCGCCACGGATCGTCAGGCACCCTTCGGCGGCATCATCATCGTTAATCGCACGCTCGACGTCGCGTTGGCCAAGACCATCGCGGAGATTTTCACCGAGGTTATCATCGCCCCGCGTTTCAGCGACGAGGCGCTGGCGGTTTTCGCGAAGAAAAAAAACCTGCGTCTCATGATCGCGAAGGACGGCGTGGGTGCGGATTCGTTGCTCGACGTGCGCTCGGTGGTCGGCGGGCTGCTGGTGCAGGATCGCAACAAGCTCCTCGGCAACCAGGCCGACTTC
The DNA here is from genome assembly GCA_964579225.1 of uncultured Akkermansia sp. Classification (GTDB taxonomy): domain Bacteria; phylum Verrucomicrobiota; class Verrucomicrobiia; order Opitutales; family Opitutaceae; genus IMCC26134_A. The sequence goes on from CAZOGV010000084.1 coordinate 2,221, forward strand.
AAGGTCGTGACGAAGCGCCAGCCCACCGCCGAGGAATGGGCGGCGATGCTCTTTGGTTGGCGCGTGTGCAAGCACGTGAAGTCGAACGCCATCGTTTACTGTCGCGGCGAGCAGACGCTTGGTGTCGGCGCGGGCCAGATGGCGCGCGTGGATAGCTCGCGCATCGCGGTCTGGAAGTCGGGCGAGGCGAAGCTCGACCTCAACGGTTCCGTGGTCGTCTCGGAGGCGCTGTTCCCGTTTGCCGATGGTTTGATCGCGGCGGCCGAGGCGGGCGCGACGGCGGCCATTCAGCCCGGCGGTTCGGTGCGTGACGACGAAGTCATCGCGGCGGCTGACGCGCGCGGCATGGCGATGGTCTTCACCGCCATTCGCCACTTTAAGCACTGAGGCTTCGTTGGGATTGACACTGGGAGCGCCGGCATCCTGCCGGCTGGTTTTTACGGAAGCCGGCTGGAAGCCAGCGCTCCCAGTCCAGTTCTCTGCGCGCCGCTTGCGGACTTGGCAGCGCGAGCGGGCGGGGTTTGAGTGCGAGTATGGAACTAACCCACCTGGAGGAAATTTTTGGCGCGTTGAACGCGGCCAGGATTCGTTACCTCGTGGTTGGTGGTCTGGCGGTGGTTGCGCATGGTTACGTGCGCTATACCAACGACGTGGATTTGGTGGTGCAACTGGACGAAGCCAATGTCCGGAGGGCGATGGAGGTTTTGAAGGGAATCGGGTATCGCGCCAAGGTGCCGGTGGACCCGGTCGAGTTCGCGAACCCGCTGACCAGGGCGAATTGGATCACCGAAAAACAGATGGTGGTGTTTCAGTTGATCAGCGAGCGCTTCGGTCGCGAGCCGATCGACGTGTTTGTTAAAGAACCCTTTGATGTGGAGGCGGAATTGGCGGCGTGCGAATGGCTCGAAGTGGGCTCCACCTTGAAGATCCCGGTTGTATCGCGCCGGCAGTTGCTACGGATGAAACACGAGGCGGGGCGACCGAAGGACTTGCTCGATATCGAATACCTCGAAAAAGCGGAGGGTCTGCGCGATGGAAACCAAGCCTGAGGACAACTGGAGCTGCGGTGGTTGGGCCAACCAAGAGCGTGGCCAACTCGAGGCCGGCGCGAAGCTGAGTTTCCGCGAGCGCTTACTCTGGTTGCAGGGAGCGGATCGTTTCGTGGCGGCCTTGGAAGCCAAGCGCCCGTGGATTGATAAAGACGGCGTTCCTCACCTTCCGAAGCAGTTTTGAGGGGCTACGTAAGGCTCGAAGCTTTTGCGAAACAGGGCGATCCGGCATCATTCCGGCTCTACGCACAAATCAGACTTTCACAGGTATCTTGGGCGGCTGCTCGGACCGCTCGGGCAGGTCGCGGCTGAGCCAGGGTAGGCCGGGCATCACGGCCAGGGCGATGAGCAGGAGCTGACTGCCGGCGAAGGCCACCAGCCAGCGGAAGGCGGCGTCCATGAAACCGTAGCTGTGCAGGCCGATGCCGAGCATGTTGGTGCCAAACCAGCTCCAGCTCGTGACCACGTTGCCGAAGATCGCGAGGGCCATGATGCCGCGCGGACCGGACAATTTGCCCCAACGCACGTGGAGGATGAGCGCGTTCCAAAGCACGATGATGAGCGCGCCGTTTTCCTTCGGGTCCCAGCCCCAGAAGCGGCCCCAGGATTGGTCGGCCCAGATGCCGCCGAGGATGGTGCCGACCAGACTGAACAAGGCGGCGAAACAAATGATGCCGTAAACCATGCGCTCGAGCACGGCGGAGGTCTCGCGGTCGATTATGCGAGTGGTGATCCCGAGGATGACGTAGAGCACGGCAAGCAAGCCGGCGAGGTAGGTTGCGCTGTAGCCGATGATGATAATGACCACGTGGGTCGCCAACCAGAAGTTGGAGTCGAGCACGGCACGCATCATCTCCAGGGTGTCGCCGGTGAGGGAGAGGTGATGGGCGATGATGAGGCAGGCGAAGCCGGCGAGGCCGGCGACGGCGGCGGCGAGGCCGCGCGGGTAGATTTTTTCCAGAATGAGGCAGAGGCCGACGGAGCCCCAGCCCACGCCGAGCGCGGAGGAGTAGAGGTTGGTGACGGGCGGGCGGCCTTCGAGCCACATGCGGGTGGCGATGCCGACGGTCATGAGGACGAAGGCGAGGCCGACGAGGTAGAACGCCGACTTGGCGAGCACTTCGTTCCACTTGAGCCACGAGAATATCGCAAGCACGAGGGCGGCGACGAAGAGCACCATGCCGGAGTAAAAGGGCGCGGCGGCTTTGAATAGGGTCTCGGCGCGAACCTTTTTCATCTGCTCGGCGAAACGCTTTTCGGTCTCCTGGCCGAGGAGGTTTACGATGGTATTGAACTCCTCGGCTTTCTGGCCGCGCCAGGCGTAGGCGAGGCCGGCGTAACTGAAGGCATGGGCCTCGATGCGGCCGGTGGCGAAGGTATCGAGCAGGGCGGCGCCGGCGGTGCGCCAGGCGGTGTCGTCGGGCTCGGAGTCGGCGGGCGGGATGGGCATGAGGTAGGCGTTTTGCGCCATGAACTCGAAGCGGGAGGCGAGGTTGAGCAGGCGCGCGGCGGCGACTTCGTCGTGCGGCTGGCCTTGCTGGCGGAGGCGCACGGAGGCGATGGCGACGGGCAGGTTGTCCTGGAAGGCGCGTAGTTCATCGAGCGGCTCGTCGAGCTCGGGCGGAACGAAGGAGGACTGGATGCGGATGTAGAGGCCGATGTTGTCGCGCAGGGCGAGCACGGCGCGCTGGAAGGGCGTGCGGTTTTGGGTCTCGATGGGGCGGGCGAGCTGGGCCTGGCGCTCGAGTTCGGCGAGGCCGGGTTCGAGCTGGTTGTAGGAGAAACGTTTTTTGCCCGCGCCGTCGGACTCGGAGACCTTCATCAGAGCGAGGAGGTCGGGGTGGACGATCTCGAAGGTCTGGTAGTCGTGGGCGACCACATCGTGGAGCATCACGTCCGCGAGCCATTGCGAGGGCGCGAGTTTGGTGCCGTCGGCGAGGCGCACGGTCTGGCGGCCCTGGAATTGCAGCAGGGTGGTGCGGGCAACGGTATCCAGAGGTTTGATACGCCCGCCGACGAGCACGGGCAGTTCGCCGAAGGCGACGTAGTCGGGCTCGCCCGACTTGACGCTTGGCGGGATCAGCGTGGTGGCGACGTAAACGAGGCCGAGGAGCAGGACGAGGAGAGGGATGAATTTCTTCATGGCGGCGGGCGGTCAGGCGGCGGTGCTCACCTCGGAGGCGGCGAGGGGGGGCGGTTGCGGTCGAGTTTGCGGCTGAGGAGGAGCAGGGCGGCGGCGGTGAGGGCGTGGAGGCCGATCACGATCCAACGCAGGATGGCGTCGTAGATGTCGCCGCCGAGGAAACCGTAGGCGATGACGCCGAGGAAAATCGGGATGGCGAGCCAGGCGTAGAGGCGGAGTAGCGGAGCGGTCCACGAAGTGCCGCGCACGAGGCCGATTAAGAGCGCGCCGCAGAGGGCGAACTCCACCGCCAGCACGGCGAGGCCGGCGGCGGCGGGTGCGCCTTCCGCCGAACTGGTGACCCAGAGGCCGACGATGCCGGCGAATACGCGGAGCGACAGCACGAGACCGATGGCGATGGCAAGGTCGGTGGCGGCACGGGCGGCGGCCGAGGGCGCGGCGGCGTTTTTATCGCGACCGCGCAGGAGGGTGAAGAGCGTGAGGTGCCAGCCGAATTGCCAGTAGAGGCCGACCGCCATGAGCAGGCAGCTCAGGTAGGGAATGACCCAGGAGGGGTTGCGCACGACCTGGAGCACGGTGGTGCGGTCGTTGTTGTCGAAGCCGGCCTGGAAAAACACGAGCCCGGCGTAACGCAGGGGGTTGTTCATGAAAATGAGGACTTCGCGGTCTTCCACTCCGTCGGCGGTGTTGAGGCGCACGCGGCTGGAGAAATTCTTGGGGATTTCGGTGCCGGGGTAGCGGTCGTGGGTGAATTTGAGGAGGGTGAGGGAGTAGGGTTTGTAGGCGCGTTCGAAGCGCAGGGACATGGCCCATTCGCGGCCGGCGTAGCTGAAGCGCTCCGGCTCGACGAGCATGGTGGAGAGCAGGAAGGTGCCGAGGCTGCCGTCGGGGCCGATGAGTTCGACGAGCACGGCGGGCAGGTTGCGCTGGTCCTGCTTGTAGGTGATGGCCATCGGGGTGAGCGAGAGGCGCGGGCCGAGACCGGTGGTGGAGATGTTGTCCACCAGACGCGGGCTGTTCGGCGTCTGGTCGCGCATGGCGAGGGAGGCGTTGGGGTAATATTCGCGCGGGACGACGCGGAAGGGCAGGGCGGGGGATTGGACGGGTTGGAGGCGGCCGAGCCGGCTCTCCGGAATGACGGTGACGACGTCTTTGTCGGGCGCGGTGGTGTCGATGATGGCGAGCTCGTTGGTGCGCCAGCTTTCGGAGTAGTTTTTGGTCTGACCCTCGTCGAGGCGGAGCTGGTATTCCTCCTGGAAGAGACCGGTGAAGAGTTCGCCGAGCAGGAGCAGGATGAGGCCGAAGTGGACGAGCTGAATGCCGGCTTTTTTCCACGTCAGGGTGAAGCGCTTGGCGTGCGCGGCGACGAGGTTGATGAGGAGCAGGCCGCCGATGAAATAACCGCCGGGGAAAACCGGGACCGGGATGCCCTTTATGTTTTGGAGAACGATGATGCTCTTGAACCATTTTTCCTGCACGGCCCAGATGCCCAGATTCACCTGGTCGAGGGTGGCGAGGAAGACAAGCAGCGCGGAGAGCGCGAGCAGGGCGACGGTGAGTTTGAGCGAGACGAAAAACTTAACGAATTCGCGGATGAGTTCGCGCATGGCGGTGTAGGAAGGTGCGAGAAGGACGGGCGGTCAGGTCGAAGGCGGAGGAGCGAGCCGGGGGCGGATCAGCTCTGGGGGCGGAGCGTTTGCAGAAAGGCGTAGAAGGCGGGTTTCTCGCGCAAGACTAAGGCGTCGGGACCTTCGAGTTTAAAAAACCAGGTGGAGCCTTGATACGGAACAATGGCGCCGAGCACGCGCTTGGCGGGCGGGGTGCCCGGCGCGGTGAGTTCGGCGACATCAATGTGGAAAGCGCCGACGTGAATGTGTTGGAGGAGGCCGCCGAGTTCGGCTTCGGAGACGGGCCCGACGCCGAGTTGCTGGCGCCAGCGGTTCACGTTGGCGAGGTTGCCGCCGACGTTGCCGGGGAAGGCGGTGACGGCGAGTTCGGCGGTGGCGCCGTAGTCGTCGCTCATGGTGAAGGTGGCCTTGCGCATCGGGCGTTCGCCGCCGGCGGTCCAGTGGCCGGGTGCGGTCCAGGCGAGACCGGGGCCCTGGGCGGTGGTGACGGCGGTGTTGCGCATCATCGCGTCGGCATCGGCGGCCGAGGCGGAGGCGGGCATCGCGGCGGCGGCGGGGGACGACGACGAAGCGGCGGGGGAGGCCGGATCTTTGGCGACCGTGTAGGTGCGCACTTCATCGCGGCGGCAGCCGACAAGGGAGACGAGAATGGAGAGGGCGACGAAGGGAACCAGGAAGGGATGACGCATGCGTAAAAGATTCGAATTTCTCGCGAGTGCCCCCGACGTGCAACCCATTCCGAGTTGTTATCAGAATGACCGAGTGGACGAATAAGCGCGCGTGGGTGGCGGCGGGCGGCGTGGGCACAGGGCGAGCAGCAGACGCGGATTTATCTGCGGCGAGACGCGGAGCGGCTGGTATATCATCGGCCGCACGGCGCTGGATCGTGAGCAGGGCACCTTGTCTGGTAAGTCTTCTCCGACCTATTAATCGTTGCGAAAGGACTGGCACGGAGCGGCGACGAGGATGCCGCCGCTGCGTCAAACCCGGATTCCGGGATTGGACGTAGCTCGCCTCGTGAGAGGCGGGACAAAAGGGTGCGGCGCTTGCAAAAACCCCGCTTCTAACGAAGCGGGCTACATGCCAAAACTATCGCAATGATTTATAGAATAGACAAAACAGCGAGGAATCAGGGGGCGGAGGAGCTGAATTGAACCGGCCGGCGACCACCTCTACGAGGCGGGTTGGGAGCCGGGGCTCTCTGGATCAGGCGAATTTGCCGTCGGCGTAGACGAGTTTACCGGAGACGTAGGTGGATTGGACGCGGCCGCGGAGTTTTTGGCCGTGCCAGGGGCTGTTGCTCGATTTGGAGAAACCGGCCTTGGCGTTGTAGGTCCACTCGGCGTCGGGATCGAAGAGCACGAGGTCGGCGGGCGCGCCTTCGGCGAGGGTGCCGGCGGGCAGGCCGAGGAGTCGCGCGGGCTTGCGGGTCCAGAGATCCACCAGAGTGGAGAGCTTGAATTTGTTTTTGCGCACGAGGATATCGAGCGAGACGGCGAGGGCGGTCTCGAGGCCGAGGATGCCGTTGGGCGCGAGGTCGAACTCGCGGTCCTTTTCGTCGGGGGTGTGCGGGGCGTGGTCGGTGGCGAGGATGTCGAGCGTGCCGTCCTTGAGGCCGGCGATGATGGCGAGGCGGTCCTCCTCGGTGCGGAGGGGCGGGTTCATCTTAAAGTGCGTGTCGTAGGTGGCGACGCAGGCATCGGTAAGGGCGAAGTGGTGCGGGCAGGCCTCGCCGGTGACCTTGACGCCGCGGGATTTGGCGCGGCGGAGAATCTCGACCGAGTTGCGCGAGGAGATGTGCTGCATGTGGATGTGCGCGCCGGTGTATTCGGAGAGGATGCAGTTGCGCGCGACGATGAGGTCCTCGGCGGCGTTGGGCCAGCCCTTGAGGCCGAGCTTCACGGACATGGCGCCCTCGTTCATGACGGCGCCGACAGTCATGGAGTGGTCCTGGCAGTGGTCCATGAGCGGGAGGCCGAACATCTTGGCGTATTCGCAGGCGCGGCGCATGAGCTCGTTGGATTGCACGCAATCGCCGTCGTCGGTGATGGCGACGACGCCGGCGCGTTTGAGCGAGCCGATGGGGGCGAGGGCCTGGCCCTTCATGCCGATGGTGATGCAGCCCGTAGGGTAAATGTGGATACAGGCGGAGCGGGCGGCGGAGTCCTTGATGAGCTGGATGGTGCCGGCGCTGTCGGCCACGGGGGCGGTGTTGGGCATGCAGACGACGCTGGTGAAGCCGCCGGCGGCGGCGGCGCGGGAGCCGGTCTCGATGGTCTCCTTGTGGGTTTGGCCGGGCTCGCGGAAGTGGACGTGGATGTCCACAAGGCCGGGCGCGGCGACGAGGCCCTTGGCATCGATTTTTTTGGCCTTCTTAAGGTCGGCGGCGGAGGGGCGGGCGGTGAAGACGCCGTTGTTGATAAAAAGTTCGCCGGCGGCTTCGTCGCGCTTGGCGGCGGGGTCGATGACGCGGGCATGTGTGACGTGGATCAAAGGCATTTTGGAAGGTGGTTGGGTTCACAAAATCCCAAATCCCAAGCGGCCAAATCCCAAAGGGAGTGCGCGCGGAGCGGGAGAGGGGGAGGTTGCGATTATGAGTTGGGTGGCGGGTGGAGCTGAATCCGTTTTGGGATTTGTTCGTTTGGGATTTGGGATTTCCGACTCCGGTTACTCCGTAGGAGTAACGGAGTCGGGGCGGCCGCCGGCGCAGAGGTAGAGGCAGGCCATGCGGACGGCGATGCCGTTGGTCACCTGGTCGAGGATCACGCTGCGGTCGCCGTCGGCCAGGTCGCTGTCGATTTCGACGCCGCGGTTGATGGGGCCGGGGTGCATGATGATGGCCTTGGGGTCGAGCCAGCCGGCGCGGGTTTTGTTGAGGCCGAACATGGAGGTGTATTCGCCGAGGCTGGGAAACATGGTGGCGGTCTGGCGCTCGTGTTGTATCCGCAAAAGCATGACAACCTCGGCGTCGGCGAGCGCGGAGCGGAGGTCGTGCGAGACCTTTACGCCGAGGGTTTCGAGCGAGCGGGGGACGAGGGTGGAGGGGCCGCAGAGGGTGACGGCGGCGCCGAATTTCACGAGGGCGTGGATGTTGGAGCGGGCGACGCGGCTGAAGAGGATGTCGCCGAGGATGACGACCTTGCGGCCGCGCAGGTCGGGGCCGAGGCGCTCGCGCATGGTGAAGGTGTCGAGCAGGCCCTGGGTGGGGTGTTCGTGCTGGCCGTCGCCGGCGTTGATGACGGGGATGTCGAGGATCTTGGAGAGGTAGAGGGGGGAGCCGGCGCAGGAGTGGCGCAGCACGATCATGTCGGCGCCGAGGGCCGCGATGTTCTCGGCGGTGTCGCGCAGGGTCTCGCCCTTGGTGGTGGAGGAGCTGGAGCCGTCGAGCGAGATGACGTCGGCGCTGAGGCGCTTGGCGGCCATGTCGAAGGCCATGCGGGTGCGGGTGCTGGGCTCGAGGAAGAGGTTGACGATGGTCTTGCCGCGTAGGGCGGGGACTTTTTTCACCGAGCGGCCGAGGATCTTTTTGAAGGCCGAGGCGACGGTGTGGATTTGTTCGATCTCGGCGAGGGAGAGTTCCTCGAGGGTGAGGAGGTGGCGGCGGTTCCAGGACATGGTGGTGGAGAGCTAGTAGAGCTAGTAGAGCTAGTAGAGCTGGTAAGCTGGTAAGCTGGTAAGCTGGTAGAGCTGGTAAGCTTGTAGACAGGGGCGGGTTATTTGGCGGCGACGGTGATGGCGTCGTGGCGGGGGTCGGTGGCGTGGAGGGTGACGGTGACTTTTTCGTCGGGGGTGGCTTCAAGGAGGATGCCGGTGTAGTCGGCGGAGACGGGGAGGGTGCGGCCGCCGCGATCCACGAGGACGGCGAGCTCGACCTTGGCGGGGCGGCCGTGGTCGAAGAGTTCGTCGAGGGCGGCTTTGACGGTGCGGCCGGATTGGAGGACGTCGTCCACAAGGATGACGGTGGCGCCGTTCACATCCATGGGGATGATGGTGGGGGTGAATTCCTTGGGGATGGGGTTGAGGCCGATGTCGTCGCGGTGAAAGGAGATGTCGAGGATGCCGGTGCGGGGGCGGGCGTTTTCGGGGTAATGTTTACGGAGGAGGAGCTGGAGGCGGGTGGCGACGTGGACGCCGCCGTTGGCGATGCCGATGATGATGAGTTTGCGGGCGTCGGAGGCGGGGTGGTGCGCGGCGATGGCGGTGGCGAGGTTTTGAAGCGCTTCGCCGATGTCCGAGGCGGGGATGCGGCAGACGGGCTCGGGAGCGGAGGCGGGTTTGGCGGGCTTGGCGGGAGAAGGGCGTTTGGCGGGCACGGTGCGGAAGGGTGGGAAGGTTGGGGGCGGCTTGGCTAATAAAAAGAGGGAGGCGGCGGGGCAGGGCGGTGGGAAAAGGTTATTTGGGGCCGGCGTCGGCGGAGCCGAATTTATAGCGCAAGGGGGCGTCGGCGGGGGTCTCGAATTCGGAGCGGAGGACGAAGCCGCCGTCCTCGGTGGCTTCGTCGGCGAAGGGTGCGGCGGAGGCGCCGAAAGGGTCGCGGGCGGG
>CAZOGV010000085.1:0-11562 GCA_964579225.1 uncultured Akkermansia sp.
GTGAAGGTGCAGGTGGTCTTTAACGCCGCGCGCGTGTCGAGCTACCGGTTGATCGGTTTCGAGCAGCACCGCCTGCGCACCGAGGATTTTCGCGACAACAAGATCGACGCCGCCGAACTCGCCGCCGAGGAGGCCGCCAACGCGCTTTATCAGGTCGCGGTGATTCCCGACGGCGAGGGCGAGTTGGGCGAGGTGTTCGTGCGTTTCCTCGATCCGTCCACGGGAGTTTACGTGGAGCGGTCGTGGACAATTGGATACGACGCGCGGGCGCCGGCGTTTGCGCGGGCGACGCGGTCGTTGCAACTGGCGGGCTCGGCGGCGTTCCTGGCGGAGAAGCTGCGCGGCGGCGAATTGGCCGGCCAGGTGCGGCTCGACGAGTTCGCCCCGGTGGTCAACGGCCTCGGCGCAGCGTATCCGGGCGCGGCGCGCGTGCGGGAATTCATCGAGATGTTCAGCCAAACGCGGCGGGTGACGGGGGAGTGAGGGGATGATGAAGAATACGTTTTCCAAACCGTTTAACGCAAAGGCGCAGAACCGCGAAAGTAGCGCAGGCTTCCAGCCTGCTCCGACTGAACAAGCAGGCTGGAAGCCTGCGCTACTCCTTCGCCTGACATTTTCCTGACAAATCCCTGACACCTTCACCGCAAACGCAGCCGGTCCTTTCCGGTAAACTTCAACTTCACCCATCCCTTTATCGCCATGAACTCACTCCGTTTTCTCGCCGTCTTCGCCTCGCTGCTAGTTGCTTCAACGGGGGCCGCGCCGGTCACGACGCAGATGACGCCGGGGGCGGGCGGGAAGATCGTGGTCGAGGCCACCGGCATGGCCGCTCCGGTGCCGTTGTTTTTCACCGGCACCGCTGACCAAGCGGTGCGCGTCGCCGCCGGGGAAATCACCGGCGAAACCAAGCTGACCTTGCGCGTGGTGCAGGGTGCTGCGGAGGTTTTTACGCTGGGGCTCGTCGGTGACGGCGAGGTGGTCTCGGTCACCGGCGCGGGCTTGCGCGACTGGTCGGTGCGCTCGGGCACGGGCGAGGCGGCGGGCAAACGGTTCTTGGATTTGCGGCCGGTCGCAGCGGCGGGCGCGGGCGCAGCCGGCGCGGAGGCGAAGTCGTTCGAGGTGGTGGTGCGCACGCGCCTGCGCGATGCGGCGGTGCCGGGCAAGGCCTCGGTGTTGTTGGTGACGACGGGCGACGCGGTGGGGTTTTCTTCGCGGGTGCGGGTATCGTCCGACGCGGCGGTGGAGGTGCGTCTCGCCAAGGCCGAGGGCGTGATCGCGGTGGATGGTGCGCCGGTCGGTGCGCTGGATTTGGTGGTGCGCGGCGAGCCGCTCGTCGAGCTGGCGCTGGCGCGTCGCGGCGCGGTGGCGGCCGAGGCGGAATTGACGGCGGTGCAGCTCACGGGCGCGGTCAACGCGGCGGCGGGCAGCGTGGATTTTCGGCTCAAGGCGCAGGCGCGGGTTGCGCGCGAGGGCGCGCGGCTGCGGGTGTTGTCGGGGCGGGCGGCGTTGACCGACGCGGCTTCCGGCGCGGGTTGGCATGTCGAGTTGGTGACCGTTGGTCGCGAGACGGTTTACGAACTGGTCTTTGCGGCAAAGGGCGTGGTGCCGGTGGACCTCGCGTTCGCGGCTGCGCTGGAGGAGCGCGGCGATTGGCGTCGGGTGGATTTCAAGATGCCGGCGGGCGCGGTGGTGCCGGTGACATTGACGGGACTGCCGGGCGGAGCGGGAGGGGCGGTGGAGTTTGATCCGGCGTTGCCGGTCGTGCCCATGAAGTCGAACGCGGGTTGGCAGGGCTTTTTGCCGGCGGATGGAGGCGCGGCGCTGGCGTGGAAGCAGACGCGCGAGGCGGGCGTGGCGACCTTGTCGTTTACCAGCGCGGAGCAGACGGAGGTGCGGGTGGGCGCGGGACTGTTGCGGCAGTCGTCGCAAATCGCGTTTCGGATTTTGCAGGGCAAGCTCGACGGGGTGCGGCTGCGCATCGACGGGCCGGGCGAGATCGTGGGCGTCGAGGGCGCGAATGTGCTGGCGTGGTCGGTATCCGAGGGCGATGCGGGCGGGCGCGTGCTGGTGGTGCGCTTGAGTCGTCCGATCGAGGGCGAGGGTGTGCTCACGGTGCGCAGTCAATCGGCTCTCGGTGGTTTCCCGGTGCGGGCGGAGGCGGTGCGCTTGGCGCCGGAGGGTGGCGTGCGACACGCGGGGTTTGTGCGCGTGGCCAATGCGGGCGCGGTGCGGCTGGAGGTCGCGGATATCGAGGGCATGATGCAGCTGGCGCCGGAGCAGTTTCCGGGCGGCGCGGTGGAGGCGGGGGCACGGCAGGTTTTTGTGTATCGGTTCCCGTCGGCGGAGCATGGCTACCGGGTGCTGGCGAGTCAGATTTTACCGGAAGTAGGCGTGTCGGCGGTGATGCTTTACGAGCTGGCCGAGACGGACCGGATCATCAACGCGGACCTGGAGCTCGACGTGCGCGAGGCACCGTTGCGCGATTGGTCGCTGGAGATCCCGGGCGACTACGCAGTGGTGGGCGTGCAAGGCGCGGGCGTGGCGGACTACGCGGTGGAGAGCGAGGCGCGCGCGGATGGGCGGCGCACGTTAAAGGTGATTTTTTCGCAGGCGGTCGAGGGGCGTCAGTTGGTGCGGCTGCGACTGGAAAAAAACCAGGCGGCAGACGCGGGCGAGTGGGCGTTGCCGGCCTTGGTGTTCCCGGGAGCGAAGTCGGTGCGCGGGCATGTGGGCGTGGTGTCGGCGCCGGGTTATCGGTTGGCACCGGGCGCGGTGCGTGAGTTGGTGGAGGTGCCGCTGGCTTACTTCCCGCGTCAAACGGCGGGCTTGCAGCAGGCATGGCGCATGCGCGAGGCGAGCTGGTCGGCGGCGGTGAAGATCGAGGCGTTGGGGCAGAGCGTGCAGGCGGATGTGTTTCACCTGTATTCGCTGAAGGAGGGCGTGGTTTACGGGAGCGTGTTGATCAATTATTTCGTGATCGGCGCGCCGGCGTCGGAGTGGCGCGTGGAGGTGCCGGCCGAGGTGGGCAACATCGATGTGATCGGCCAGGGCGTGCGGCGCGAATGGAGGCGCGAGGGCAACGAGGTGATCGTGACGCTGCACCAACCGGTGCTGGGCGCGGCGACGTTGCTGGTGACGTTTGAGCAGCCGATGAGCGCGCGCGGCGGCGCGATCCGTCCGGGCGAGGTGCGTCCGCTTGGCGTGCAGTCGGAGCGCGGGCATTTGCAGGTGGTGAGTCCGTTGCAGGTGAAGCACGCAATCAAGCGGGCCGAGGGCGGCTTGCTGAAGCTGGAGCCGTTGGAGCTGCCGGCGGAGCTGAGATTGCTGACGACGTCGCCGTCGCTGGCGGTGTATCATTACACGGCGCGTCCGTTCGCGCTGGAGCTGGGGGTGGAGTGGTATCAGCCGGGCGAGACGGTGGACCAGGTGGTGGATTTCGCGAAGCTCTCCAGTCAAGTCGCGCGCGATGGGCAGGTGGTCACAGAGGCGCGGTTTTTTGTGAAGACGCGCGGGCGCAAGGCGCTGCGGCTGGAGTTGCCCGTGGGCGTGAAGCTGTGGGAGTCGCGGGTGGACGGCGAAGTGGTGAACGCGCGCGCCGACGGCGGTTGGATGCTGGTGCCGTTGCCGGCGCGCTTGAATCCGAACGAGCCGGTCGATGTGACGCTGCGCCTCGGTCAGGCGGCGAGCGGTGCGGGCGGCCGGGTGGCGGTGTCCGTGCCGAAGCTGTCGGCTCCGCTGGTGATCGGCGAGTGGACCTTGCACGCGGACACGGGCCGGCTGCTGGTGCCGGCGGGCGGCGACGCCGAGCTGGTGCGGCCGAATCTGACGGAGACGGGTTTTGAATGGTTGTCGGCGCGTGGGCGCGCGGGCGTGATCGGGCTGCTGGCGTTGAGCACCGTGCTGGGGCTGACGTTGTGGGCGCGCTCGGCGCGATGGATGCCGTTGGGGTTGTTGGCGGGCGTGATCGCGCTGGTGTTTGCGCTGGGCATGGCGCTGTCGTCGGCGGAGAGCCGTCGGGTGAATACGCAGCAGGTGGAGTATGCGTCCACGGTGGTGCCGGCGGAGACTGCGGTGTCGGTGCGGGTGGACAACGTGCCGGCGTGGCGCGCGATGGTGTCGTGGCCGGGTGTGATCGAGGTGGTGGCCGGCGTGGTGTTGGTGGGCCTGGCGTGGTGGCGGCGGGATTCGTCGTCGGCGCGTTTTGGCGCGGCGGGTGCGACGTTGCTTTGCCTGGGCGTGTTGTCGCAACGGTTGGGGGCTCCGGTCTTCTTTTTGCTGGTGGCGCTGGTGCTGTTTTTCGGTGGCATCGTGCCGTGTGTGCAGCGGGGCTGGCGGGGAGTCGCGGAGTGGCGTCGCGGGCGCGCCGAGGCGGCGGGCGGCGCGGTGATGTTGATGCTGCTGTTGGCCGGCGCGGTGCTCGGGCCGGGTGCGCCGGAGGCGATGGCCAGACAAGTGAAACAGGTTGATGTATCCAACATCATGATACCGGACGGCGCGAAGGCGGGGCTAGCGCTGGTGCAGCGTTGGGAGCTGCGCGACGGTCGGTTGTTCGGCGAGGCGGAGTTCACGGTGCGCGGCGACGTGGGCGACAGTTTTCTGTTGCTGCGCGCGCCGGCGGTGTTGACGGAGTTTTCCGGAGAGGGGCTGCGCGTGGGCAAGGTCGAGCGCGACGGGAGGACGGTCTATTACGTTTCTCCAGAGCGGCAGGGGACGCTGACGGCGAAGGTGAAGTTTGAGTTGGCGGTGCCAGATATCGCGCGTGGCGTGCCGTTGCCCACGGGGCCGGCAGCGGTGCAGCGGGTGACGATCCTACTGGATCAGGGCGGTTGGGAATTTGGCTCGCCGGCGGCGATCCAAGTGACGCCAACGGACGCGTTGCCTGAGGCACGCAGCGGGGCGACGCTGGTGCTGGGGCCGCAGGGTGAGCCGGTGATCCGATTCACGCCGCGCACGCGCGATTTGACGGCGGAGGCCACACGGTTCTACGCGGAGACGGCGACGGTGTTCGTGCCTGGTCCGGGCGTGGTCACAGGCACGGCGCGGGTGACGGTGCGGCCGGTGCAAGGCCGCGTGGCGGCGCTGGAGCTGGATGTGCCGGAGGGTTTTACCGTTGGCGAAGTGGGCAAGGGTCCGGTGGGCGCGTGGAGTTTTGATCCGTTGACGCGTCGGTTGAAGGTGGCGGTCGAGCCGGCGCAGGCGGAGGGCTTTGCGTTCAACGTCGAGTTCCAGCGAGGCACGGCGGCTCTGCCATATGACCTGATTCTTCGCGCGCCGAGGGTGCGCGGGTCTGCTGGAGAGGTGGGCATGTTGGCGCTGGCCTTCGGCGGCGACGCGCAGGCGGAAGGCGTGAAACTCGACGGCTTGTCGCCGGTGAACGGGGAGGATTTCGACGCGGCCTTGCTGCCCAAGGGGCGCGACGGGCGTCCGCTGGCGACCTTGCAGAACGTGTATCGACATGGTCATGACGGCGGCTCGGTGTCGCTCCGTGTGGCGGCAGTCGCGCCGGAGGTGCGCGTGGTCGGCAAGCAGGTATTTTCGCTGGGCTCGGACCGATTGGTGCTGGCAGCGGATTTGAACGTGGCGATCACCCGAGTGGGCTTGTTCAAGTTGAGTTTTGTTTTGCCCGAGGGGCTGGAGGTCGAGTCGCTGAGCGGTCCGGCGTTGAGCCACTGGACGGAGGCGCGCGAGGAAGGGCGGCGCGTGGTGACGTTACATCTGAACGGGCGCACCATCGGGGCGCAGGTGTTTGCGTTGACGCTGGCCGGACCCGCACCGGCGGCGCAGGCGGAGTGGATGGTGCCGCGGGTGGTGCTGCGCGAGGCGACGCGGCAGACCGGCGAAGTTCAGCTGGTGCCGACGCAGGGTCTGCGCTTGCAGGCGATGACGCGCACACATGTGTCGCAACTCGATCCGCGCACGGTGGGCAACACGCGGCCGGGCGCGCTGGCGTTTCGATTGTTGCAGGACGACTGGGTGTTGGGCGTGGGCATCGAGGCGCTCGATCCGTGGGTGACGGTGCAGGCGCTCCAGGAAGTAACGGCGCGCGAGGGGCAGACGCTCACGCGCATCGCGCTGCGTTACAAAGTGGAGAACGCGGCGGTGAAGACCCTGCGGGTGCGGCTGCCAGGCTTGACCGCCGAGCAGGCCAAGACCGTGCGCGCGACGGGTTCGGCGGTGAGCGATTTCGCCGTGGTGCCGGGCGAGCCGGAGTTGTGGGAGGTGCGTTTCCAGCGCGGCATGGTCGGCGAGACGGATGTGCAGATCGAGTTTCAAGCCCAGGCCGACGGCGGGCAGGTTACGCAGCAGGTGGGCATCCCGGTATTCGAAAATGTGAGACAGGCGGTGGTATTCGTCGCGGTGCGCGGCGGTGGCAGGCTGGAGTTGGAGGCGGCCGATGTGCCGCGCGGCTGGCAGCGGGTGGACTGGACGGCGGTGCCGGTGATCTTGCAGGATCGCGGGGATCGCAGCGTGCCGGCGCTGGCCTACCGGGTGGCCGAGCCGGAGCGTCCGTTGACGGTGACGGTGCGGCGGCACGAGGTGGCCGACGCGCTGAAGCTGCGCGTGACCGGCGGCGAGTTGACCACGGTGTTTTCACCGACGGGTTCGTTTTTGACGGCGGCTGAGTTGCGCGTGGAGGTGCTGGAAAAGAGCACGCTGCGGGTGCGGGTGCCTGAGGGCGCGCAGCTGTTCAACACCTTCGTCAACGGCGACAGCGTGTCGGTGGTGCGCGAGGGCGACGCGTATTTGTTCCATGTCGCGCCGAGCACGGGCGGCGGTCGCGTGGCGACGGTGCGTCTGGTATATGCGATGATGACGTCGGGCGATGGTCGCGTGGTGTTACGCGGGCCGGGATTGAACGTGCCGCTGGAGAACGTGTCGTGGCGCGTGGTGATCCCGCCCGGGTATGCGCTGGATGGATACGCGGGCGGCCTGCAGCTGCGCGAAGAGCGCCACGCAGGGAGCTTTGGGCTGGGTGATTACCAGGTGTTGGTAAAATCGCGCCAGGTGGCGGAGGCGAAGCAGGCGAACGACTTCATCAGCGAGGCGAACGTATTGTTGCAGCAGGGCCAGCAGCAATTGGCGGGCGAGGCGCTCAGTCGCGCGTCGAACAATTTCGCGCTGGACCAGGCGACCAACGAGGACGCGCGAGTGCAGTTGCGCGCGTTGAAGACACAGCAGGCGGTGTTGGGTCTAAATACGCGCCGACAGAAGCTCTACCTGGACAACAGCGGCGACGTGGTTCGCAACGAGCAACTGGAGCAGGCCGCCAATATGAATCCGTTTTTGCAGGGCCTCATGAACTTCGATCCGGGTCAGGCGGATCAGTTATTGATGGGCAATACGGCCGACGAGAACACGGCGTTGCGCGGCATCGCGTCACGCATTGTTGATCAACAACTGGCGACCGATACCGCGCCGAGCGCCATCGACGTGACGTTGCCGCAGAAGGGCCGCGTGCTGACCTTCACGCGCAGCCTGCAAGTGGATGGAAGCGCACCGCTGGAGTTGAGCCTCAACGTATCGCCGACCGGCCGTTCGGGCATGAGTTTCGGCGTCCTGGTGCTGCTCGCGGCGGCGGTGGTCGGCGGCTTATGGGGACGGCGCCGCGGGTGATGCGACCACAACACGGGGCCGTATCCGCAAAAGCATTACGAAAGGCATTTCACCGCCATCTCGCGCAACACCGCCGGCTCTTCCTTCGGTCGCTGAATGATCGCCTCGAAGGCCTCCGCCAACGCGATCTGGATGTCGATGTGCTGCTTGAGCGACCACGCTTTCGCGCCGGCCGCCAGCTTGCCGACATACCAGGAATTCTGGCTGAAAAGATTCGCCGCGTTCTTCTCGCCCGCGCCGACGAAGTGCTGCCCGTGCGCCTTGGCCGCGCGCTCGATGGCAAACTTGTCCGGCCTCGGCGCGATGGCGCGCAGCTGGATCAGCAAGCGGTTGCGATTCTGCATCGAGCTGAGCAGCGGACGCGCGCTCTCGCCCGCGAAAAAATGCCGGTCAAACGCCGCCAGCGTGCGCCGCAGGTCGCCCCGGAAAAACATCTCCGTCGCCTCGAAAAAATCTCCCTCGGCCAGATTCGGCGTGAGCTCCTCCACGTCCGCCTCGGTGATTTTTTTGCCCGCGTCCGCGTGCGCCGCGAGCTTGTTGACCTCGCTCACGAGGAAACGCGTGTTGGCTCCGCTGCGCGCGAGCAGGAGCGAAAGCGCGTCGCGCTCGATCTCGACGCCGAGCGTCTTCGCCTCGGCCAGTGCCGTCATCGCCAGCGCCTCGGCCGCGTCCTCCGCGTTGGCCGCGCCCACAAAAGCGAAGTCGGCCGTCTTCTCGCACCACTTATAAAAACTCTTACGCCGATCCACCGGCGAGGCCGTGATCAACACCGCCACCTCGGCGGGGTTGAGCGTGGCGAGGATGGACTGCAGATGCTCGACCGCGGTCTTCACCGTCTCGGAGTTTCCGGTGCGCGAGTCGCCGAGGAAGTTCACGTCCTTGAACCACACCAACCGCCGCCCGCCAAACATCGATACGGTCTGCACGCTGTCGCGAAAACGCCCGATCGCCGTCTCCACCTCGTCCACCGTGTTGGCGAAACCCGCGATGGTCTCGCGCGAAAACTCGTCGGTTATCTCCGCCGCCAGTTCGTCGTGCCGCGCGCGCCCGAGACGCCCGACGAGAAAATCGTCGGCGCCGGCGATGAAGATGAACGGTTTTTCGGCGGGCATGCTAGGCATGTCAGGCCTTCGACCGGCGTGCGCATTCGGCGGCAAAAGCGCGAGACAGACTCCAGTAGGGTTGGCCCCGTTCTTCCGTTCCGCCCAGTCCGGCCCAGAAAGCATCTCGCGTGGACTCTCGCTCAAAAGCATAGATGAAAAACCACTGAAAATGCCCAACGGCATATTCACGATCCACCTCTCCCAAGCGCGCATACAGCGCCACATCCTCCAACAGGGCAAGGTAGTGGAGCTTATCGGTGTTTAGTTCGGTTTTCGCCAAATCCGAAGCGGGTCGATTTCCCAGCTCCACATCGTTAAGCAGAGTGAAAAGTTCCCTGAGTTTGGGCTCCTTGAAAAACTTCTCCCATATCATGCTTAGATTTTGAATGCGTCGAAAACGCTGCGCACGGGCATACTGGGTCCACGCCAATATGGCGCCGGCGACGACAACCAAAGTGCTGATGAGCTGGAATACCGTAGGCATTGCAGGCAACTAGGAGCGGAACCGGCCCGGGCGCAACCTGACAGTATGGCCGAGCGTCCCGTTGCACTCAAACACCGGGGTTCACGGCGGCCCCGTTGCGCGCGGCGGCGAGCCGCTCCGCCACCGGACCGGAGAACTCCACCGTCTGGGTGGGAAACGCAAAGCTCAAGCCTCGCGCGAGCACCAGGCGCATGAGAGCGAGGTTGATGCGCTCGCGCAGAGCGAAGCTCTTTCGCAGATCCGTCTCCGCCGCGAAGTAGATGATCTGAATATCGAGCGAGAAGGCGCCGAAGTTCAGGAAATTTACCGCGATGAAATCCTGATGCACGGCGGCGTCGTTTTTCAGCAGGGCGCGAATGTCTTCCAGCACGGCCTCGATCTGCTCGGGCTTGGAGCCGTAGGTCACACCGATGGTCTGCTCGATGCGGCGCTGCGTCATGCGGCCGAAGTTGTTGATCGCCTCGTTCGCCACCGTCCGGTTCGGGATCGCGATCAAGGTGCGCTGCGGCGTGCGCAGCTTGGTCGAGCGCAGACCGATGTCCTCCACCGTGCCCATGTGCGGCCCGATCTGCACATACTCGCCGACCCGGAAGGGTTGGTCCACCGCCACCACCACCGAGCCGAAGACGTTGCCGAGCGTATCCTGCGCCGCCAACGCGAAGGCGAGGCCGCCGATGCCGAGACCGGCGAGAAACGCCTTCACATCCGCGCCGAGTTGCTGCGCCACAAGCAGCACGCCGAAGATCAGGATAATCGCGAACAGGGACTTTTTTATCCACGGCATGAAGGCCGCCACGCTCATCTCGCGCGCTTTCGCCGCCACGTGCAGGTGGTCGATGACCGTGCTGAACGCTTTCAGGAAAAACCACAGCGTCACCACCGCGAAGGCCACCGTCTGGATGTAGATCCGCGCCTCCTCCGCCTCCGGCGAAAATTTCAGCACCTTCACCGCCACCACCGCGCCGAACACCGCGATAAACGCGCCCACCGGAGTCAGCAACGAAACAAACAACTCGTCGTCCAGGGTGGACTTCGTGCGCAACGTCACCCGTCGCAGCGAACCAAAGACCAGCCGCGTGAACAGTTTTCGGAACACGTAGGACGCCACCAAAATGAGCAACGCGATCAGGTAGTGCCGCCACGTGTTGCCCTGGTTGCCCACGCCGAATGCCTCAAGCGTCAGATGCACCAGATAACTCACGATGTCGGGCGGGCTGGTATCGACCGCGCCCGTCGCCACCGCCGCGACCGCCTGTGTCGCCGCATCGCTCCCGCTTGTCGCCTCCGCGCCACCCGGCGCTTCCAACGTTTCCTGGGCAAGCAATCCGCCTGGCAGGGCGAACGACATCGTGATAACGACCAAAGCACAAAAAGCGCGGCGGAACATGGTGAGGGTGGGTGGGTGAAAAATGAGCGCCACCCCTAGCGCCCGCCCCCGCCGAGTCAACCGGCCCGCCGCCGCGCCCGTTTCGCGCTCAGTTCGTCCTCTCCACTTCGGCCAGCGCCACCAGGTCCGCCAACACCGGCAAGGCGGCCGCGACGCGCGCACGCACCGCGGCATTAAATCCGCCCTGTTCCGCATAAACCGCCTTGCCGCCCGTAAATTCCAGACGCACGCCGCGCCCGCCCCGCGTCGTCAATTCGTCTATGCGCGCCCGCACCTCGGGCAACAAGGCCGCCTTCACGAATTCCGGCCGATTCGTGCGAATAAACCAGCGCGCATCGAACGCCGCGTCGCCCACCTCCACCTCCTTCGCGCCAAACAAACTCGCCACCTTCGTGCCAAAACCTTGGCGCGTAAATGCCAGCTCCAAACCCGGCGCGCCCTCCCCGCGCAACTCCACCGCAGCCCACGTCGTGCGCGATTTCCCCGACCCCGTCGCATACGTGTAGATCCGGCCAGGACGGCCGTTGTGCACGCCCTCCGCCTCCGGCGAAGCCGTCCAACTCGTCAGCGGTTTCGGCGTCCAGCCCAGCTCCTCCGCCCAACGCGGAAACTCCTTCCTGATTTTCGACGCCGAACGAAACGTGAAAAACACCGTGGCGGCGAACAAGCCGATCATCGCTAAGGGAATCAGTATCTCCATGTCCGCCTTCCTGCCTGCCTCCACCCCGCCTGCCAAACGCAAAAACGCGCCCCGTTTCCGGAGCGCGTTTTGCAACACAACTCTACACGCGATGATTATTAACCGTTGCGAAAAAACTGGCACGGAGCGGCGACGAGCATGCCGCCGCTCCGTCAAACCCGGATTCCAGGATTGGACGTAGCTCGCCTCGTGAGAGGCGGGACAAAAGGGTGCGGCGCCTGCAAGAATCCCGCTTCTCACGAAGCGGGCTACATGCCAAAACTTTCGCGACGAT
>CAZOGV010000086.1:0-2226 GCA_964579225.1 uncultured Akkermansia sp.
CGATCATGATCCAGTAGGCCCAGGCGTAGTGGCCGAAGGCGCGGTTCACGAAGGCGAAGCCCTCGTTGGGGTTGGCGCCATACCAGGCGATGAAGAACTCGATGCCGTAGGCATAGCCCACGATGGTGCCGGTCGCCAAAACGATCTTACACATGCAGTCGATGTGATACTGCGTGATGAGATCCTCCAAACGGAAGATGGCGCGCAGCGGGAGCATGAGGGTGAGCACCATGCCGAAGCCGGAGAAGATCGCGCCCGCGACGAAGTAGGGCGGGAAGATCGTGGTGTGCCAGCCGGGGAGGAGCGAGACGGCGAAGTCGAACGAAACGATGGTATGCACCGACAACACGAGCGGCGTGGAAACGCCGGCCAGGATGAGGTAAGCCATCTCGTAGTTGCTCCAGTGGCGGTTCGAACCGCGCCAGCCCATGGCGAAGAGACCGTAGATGGCGGACTTGACCTTCTGGCCCTTGGCGTAAAAGCGGTCGCGGAGGATGGCGAGGTCGGGGATGAGGCCGATATACCAGAAGAGAACCGAAACGGTGCCGTAGGTGGAGACGGCGAACACGTCCCACTCGAGCGGGGAACGAAAGTTGGGCCAGATGGCGTTGGCGTTGGGCACCGGGAAGAGGTAGCCGGGCAACACCGCGAACCAGACGCGGCCGACGTGGAACACCGGGAAGATACCGGCGCAAACCACGGCGAAAATCGTCATGGCCTCGGCGGCGCGATTGATCGAGGTGCGCCACTTCTGGCGCAGGAGGCACAAAATCGCGGAGATGAGCGTGCCGGCGTGGCCGATGCCGATCCAGAACACGAAGTTGACGATGGCCCAACCCCAATTGACCGGATTAGCCAGACCCCACACGCCGACACCGGTGGTGACGAGGTAGATGAGGTTGCCGATGGTGAAGGTCGCGAGGAAGCCGCAGATCGTGAACAGGACCCACCACCAGGTGGGGGTCTTGCCCTCGATGATGCCGCAGATCTTCTCGGTGACCCAGTTGAAGCTGCGGTTGTTTTCAACGAGGGTCGCGCGCGGGAGCGACGCCGGTTTCACCTCGGCCAAAATGGCCGGGGCGGCGTGATCGTGATTAGCGTGAGCCATTAGCTGTTACCTCCGAAGATGCTGGAGCCGAGGGAGGCGTGCGGTTTTTCGCCGGCGGAGTGACCGTGGTCGTCGTGACCGTGGCCCATGCTGGCGGGATAATTCTTGGTGTTGTATTCCTGACGGCTGAAAGGCTTGCGCTTCTCGGCAGGCAGACCGGCAAACTCGGGCATCTCGTAATTCGGGTTGCGCAGCTTGCCGAGGAAGGTGGTGCGAGGACGGATGTTCAGGTAACCGAGGAGGGCGTAGTCCTGCTCGCGGGCCTTGGCCAACGAGACGCGGCTGTTCACGTCCTTGATGTTGCCGAACTCGATGGCTTCGACCGGGCAGACCTGTTGGCAGGCGACCTTGAAGGAACCATCGGGAATCTCGACGTTGGCGGAGGCACCGGCGGCGACCTTCTGCTTGATCTTGGCCTGCTGGATGCGCTGCACGCAGTAGGTGCACTTCTCCATCACGCCGCGCATGCGCACGGTCACGTCGGGGTTCTTCGACATCTTGACCAACTCGGGCATGCCCTTGGGCGCGAGCGGCCCGAGGTAAAGTTTGTCGAGCTGGCGCTCGTTGTAATCGAAGAAGTTGAAGCGGCGGACCTTATACGGGCAGTTGTTCGCGCAATAACGGGTGCCGATACAACGGTTGTAGGCCATCGTGTTGAGGCCTTCCTGATCGTGCACTGTGGCGTTGACGGGGCACACGGTCTCGCAGGGCGCGAGTTCGCAGTGCATGCAGGCCACGGGCTGGAGGGAAACCTGGGGATCCTCGGGGAGGGCGACGTTGCCGGGACCACCGAAGGCGGCAGCCTCGAGCTTGCCGTCGGAGTAGTAGCGATCGAGGCGGATCCAGTGCATCTCGCGACCGCGCATGACCTGATCCTTGCCGACGATGGGAATGTTGTTCTCGGCCTGGCAGGCGATCACGCAGGCGTTGCAGCCGATGCAGGTGTTGAGGTCGATCGACATGCCCCACTGGTGAACGCCGTCGAAATCGGGCGTCTCCATCGAGGAGCCGCCGCGGGGCGTGGTGTGGGAGCGCTCGGCGGAGATGGCTGCGCGTTCTTCGCGGGAAAGCTTGGCGAACTCGCTCGGCTTCATGTCGCCGTAGATGGGCGGCGAGTG
>CAZOGV010000086.1:2326-11517 GCA_964579225.1 uncultured Akkermansia sp.
TTGACGGTGAGCTTGCCGATGAAGCAGGCCTCGCGACCGGCGGTGAAGGTGGCGGTCTCTTTGCGGGCGACTTGGAAGAGGGAGCCGCCGGGCTCGATGCCGAGCTTCGCGCCGAGGCGGGGCGAAACGAGGATGGCGTTGTCCCAGGCGAGCTTCGACATGGGCTCGGGGCACTCTTGCAGCCAGCCGTTGTTGGCGAAGCGACCGTCGTCCACCTTGGTGTCCACGGTGAAGCGGACCTCGAGGCTGTCCTCGGTGATGGCGACGGGCGCGGCGGCCTTGGCGAGCAGCGCGCTCACGCCGGCGGCGGAGACGGAGACGTTGGCCACCGAGTAGGCGGAGCCGGCGAGCAGGCCGTCGTGGAGGAACTGGCGGAAACCCTTTTCGCCGTCGATGCCGCCAAAGGCGTTCAGGCCGGTGATGGTTTCGTAAACGAGAGAGTAGGCGTCGGGCTTGGTTTCGCCGAGGACGCGGGCGAGGACTTCGAGCTCGGTGAGGCCGCCGAAGAGCGGGAGGATCATCGGCTGCACCGGCACGATGGTGCCGTCGGCGGTGCGGGCGTCGCCCCAGGATTCGAGGTAGTGGGCCGAGGCGATGAAGGCGCCGGCGCGAGCGGCGGCGGCGGTCTCGTCCACGTGGTAACCGAGGCGCACGACCTGGCCGGCCTTGGCGATGGCGGCGGCGAAATCGAGGTCGGCGGGGGCGTTGTAGGCGGGGTTGCCGCCGAGGATGACGAGGGTCTTGACCGAGCCGGCGTGGAGCGCGGCAGCCACGTCGGCGATGCCGGCCGAGGCGGGCGCGGGGGCGGTCACGAAGTCAACGGTAGAGCCGATGGCGCCGAGGGCTTCGTTGAGCGCGTAAACGAGTGCGTGGACCTCGGCGGGCAGGTGCGAACCGGCGACGATGAGGCTGGAACCCTTGTTGGCGAGGAGGTCGGCGGCGCAAGCGGCGAGCCATTGCTCCTGGTCCTTGAACTCGAGGCCTTGGGAGAGCTTGGCGAACTGATCCGAACCGGTGATGCGGGCGGCGAGCGCGGCGGTGAAGGCGAGCAGGTGGCCGCTGGCGAGGCGCAGGCGGTGATCCGCCATCGAGCCGGTGAGGGTGAAGGTGCTCTCGACCGAGTAGAGGCGGTTGAGGTCGGCGTTTTTGTCGAGGGCCTTGCGGCCCTTGGCGAAATCGCGGGCGTAGCCGATGGAGCCGGCCTCGGTGGCGAAGAAATCGGCGTCGAGCGAGAGGATGCGCTTGGCCTTGGCGAAGCGGTAAACGGGCTTCACGTCGGCGCGGCCGAAGGCGGCCTGGGCGGCGGCGGCGGGCGGCTCGTCGGCGACGGGCTCATACTCGGCCCAGACGGCCTCGGGCAGCTCGCGCTGAAGTTTGGCGACGAGGCGGGCGCGGGTCGGCGAGCCGGAGGTCTCGGCGAGGAACACGAGACCGGCGCCGCGCGCGGAACGGGCCTCGGAGCCGATGGCGGAAAGGACGTCCTGAATCTGCGCGGCGTTGGCGGCGGTGCCGCGGATGGTGTGAGTGGTGGCGCGATCCGGATCGTAGAGATCAAGGACGGAGGCCTGCACGATGGCGTTGGTGGCGCCGCCGTAGTTGGCGAAAGTCGGGTTGCCCTCGAGCTTGGTGGGGCGGCCGGAGTGCGTCTCGGCGAGGACGGGAACGGCGTTGCGGCGGATCGGCATGGCCGTCGCGTAGTAGAGCGGCAGGCCGGGGATGATGTTTTCGACCGACTTGCCGTAGGCGAGGATGTGCGACTCGGGGCGGCGGCAACCGGTGGCCAGGCCCACGCCGCCGAGGGCGAAGGAGGCGGCCATGAGCTTGAAAAACTTGCGGCGATCGACGCCGTTCATGTTGTCGGCGCCCTCGGGGAACTCGCGCTGGATCTGGGCCTGCACGGCGGGCGTGGCGGCGAGATCGTCGAGGCTGCGCCAATAACGGCGACCGGTCATGGACTCGGTGGAGACGTCGGCGGGAGTGGAATGGTCAAATTTGCGTTTCATCGTCGGTCGTATCGGCGGCGGTGCTGGAGTGGTGGCGTAGTGCTCTTAAGGCTTAGCGGTGGCAGCCGGAGCAGCTTTGCGGGGGCTGGATGTTCCAGTCGTGGACGAATTTCTTGCCCTCTTCGACGCGAGCCTTCTCGCCGCCGGGGTGCTTCCAATCGAGGTCGGTGACGAGCTTGGGATCGCGCACGAATTTCTCGGGTTCGCGATGGCACTCCAAACACCAACCCATGGAGAGCGGCTTGGCGTGGGAAACGACTTCCATCTCGTTGATCTGGCCGTGGCACTCGACGCAGGAAACGCCGCGGGCGACGTGGACGGCGTGGTTGAAGTAAACGTAGTCGGGGGCCTCGTGGATCTTCACCCAAGGCACGGAATCACCGGATTCGTAGGCGGCGCGAACGGGGGCGAGCAGGGGGCTGTCGGTCTTGATCTGGTTGTGACAGTTCATGCACGTCTGCGCGGTCGGGATGTTGGCGTGGCCAGACTTCTCGACGTTGCTGTGGCAGTAGCGGCAATCCATGCCCAACTGACCGGCGTGCAGCGCGTGACTGAAGGGCACGGGCTGGGTGGGGGCGTAGCCCACGCGGGTGTATTTCGGCGTGGCGTAGTAATTGATGCCGGCGGAGACGATGCCTGCGGTGAGTCCGATAAAAATCAGAATCTGGAGCGGCAGCTTGTTGACCGACTTAGGGAACAGGTTGGACATGGGCCGTTGGTAAGGTTGGCGCGGGAGACGCGGTTAAACGGAGTCGGCCGAGCGGGAAACCGCGCGGTCATCGGTCCGAATCGTGAACGAGTTGCTCGTGCCGGAAGCAGTGGAATTGGATGCGGCGGAGGCGTCCGTTTTCGCGCCCAGGCGTGCGCCGCCGAGCAGTCCGAAGCCGGCAAGTGCGGCGGCGGCCTTCGCGAAAAAGGTCTTACGTGTGTGTTTATTGCTCACGAGTGGTCGGATTTGGTTAAAGTCGCCGCGCACGACAGAGGTCGCCTATTCCAAAGTAAAACAAAAACTCCACCCGGCGTCGGCGGGGCGCGACGGATAGAAGGAAGACAAAATATGCGGGACGCGTCCGCTTATCCGAACTGATTGCCGGAATCGCTTATCGCGCACGCTCGGCTCGGCGCTCAGTCACGACGCGTGCCGGCGGTCAGGTCGGCGGCCTTCGCAGCCATGGCCGGGCCGATGGCCGCGCGGTCGGCCAGATGGTCGCGGATCACGTTCACCAAGGCGCTGCCCACCACCACGCCGTCGGCATGCCGGGCGACCTCGGTCACGTGCTCGCGCTTGCCGATGCCGAAACCCACCACCACCGGCAGCGGCGTATGCTTCCGAATGGCGGCCAAGGCCTCGGGGATGCCGGTGGCGACCGCGTCACGAACTCCGGTAACACCTTCGCGCGAAACATAATAAATAAACCCGGTCGCGGCGGCGGCGATGGCCGGCAGGCGCTCGGGCGGCGTGGTCGGTGCCACGATGAAGACGGTTTTCAAGCCCTCGCGTTCGCACGCGGCGGCGACATCGGCGCACTCCTCGGGCGGCAGATCGAGCACCAGCATGCCGTCGAGCCCGGCCGCCTTGGCATCGCGCACGTAGGCGTCGGTGCCGTTGGAGAAAACCAAGTTGTAGTAGGTGTAGAATACCAGCGGCGTCTCGGGAAATTCGGCGCGGAGGGCGCGCACCAGTTCGTTGACCTTCGCCATGGTCATGCCGCTTTCGAGCGCACGCTGGGCGGCGAGTTGGTTGGTCAACCCGTCCGCCAACGGATCGGAAAACGGCACGCCGAGCTCCAAAATATCGACGCCGTTCTTCAAAAGCGCGCGACACGCCTCCAGCGAGGCGGCGAAATCGGGGTCGCCAGCGCAGAGGTAGGCGACGAAAGCGGCGCGGTTCTCGGCGCGGGCGCGGGCAAAAGCGGAGGCGATGCGATCCATGGTTCGGGTTTCGGATTCAGGTTCGGGTAGCGGACAACGTAAACGCGCATCGACGCCCAAAGCCCGCCGCCGCGCAACAACGGGTTTTCCGACCTCCCGTTTCTTCGATCTCACCCCGCCCCCACCCTGATGCCAATGTTTGTAATACGAACATTAGTCTGAAATGCGCGTGACGGGAGCTTGAAATTTTCAAAAGCTCGCCAGCGGGCGTGACTCGCGCCTTCGTGACCAGACACCCGCATGCTCGCCTGCCGCTCGCTCGAAGTCCTGCCCCGCCCCGGGGCCTCCCCCCTCGTTCGCTCCACCGACGCTGATTTCTCCCCGGGGAAACTTCACGCTCTCATCGGCCCCTCGGGCTGCGGCAAGACCACCCTCCTCAAGGGCCTACTAGGCATTCTCCCTACGCGCGGCGAAATTCTCCTGCGCGGCGCGCCCGCCGCCGATCGCGAAGCTCTCCTGCGCGAGGTCGCCTTCGCCCCGCAGTTCAGCATCGCCCACGGCAAGCTCACCGTCGGCGAAGCGCTCGAGGCCGCGCTCCGTCTGTATCGAAAAAACCATGACAAGGCCGTCGTCGCCGAACGCCTGCCCGCCCTGCTCGGCCTCGTCGGCCTCGCCGAGCGCGCCGACACCTTAGTCGAAAAACTCTCCGGCGGACAACTTCGCCGCCTCGGCCTCGCCCTCGAACTCGCCACCGAGCCGGCCTGCCTCCTTTGCGACGAGGTGACCAGCGGACTCGACCCGCGCAGCGAGGACCAGATCCTTGCCGTCCTCCGCCGCCTCGTCGTCGAGCAGGAGCGCACCGTGCTCTGCGTCATCCACAATCTCGCCAAGCTCGACCAGTTCGACGTCGTCACCGTCGTTTACGACGGCGCGGTGGTTTTCCAGGGCTCGCACGCCACACTACTCGCGCACTTCGGCATCGCCGACGCGCTCACGCTCTACGACCGCCTCGCCGAGCACGACGTCGAGGAGTGGCTCGCGAAACGCCCCCTCGTCGCCCCACTCGCCGAAACCGCCCAGTCCTACCCCGCCCCGCATCCGGTGCCGCGTCCGGGACTTTTTTCCCAAATTCTCACGCTGCTCACGCGCCGCTGGCGGCTCTTCTCCCGCGACCGCGGCACGCTCGCGCTCACCGCCGCCATCACCTTCGGCTTTCCGTGTCTCGTGGTCATTTTCGCGCTCGGCGGCCTGCCCCAGTTGCGCGGCCTCGAACTCCAACCCACCGGCGGCATCCTCGAATCGCTCCAGGCCCGCGCCGAATTCCGCAGGGACGCGGCGGATACGGCCACGCTCGTCTCCGGGCTCATCCTTTTCCAGGTCATCCTCCTCTGCCTCATGGGCAGCAACAACGGCGCGCGCGAAATCGCCTCCGAGCGCACGCTGTTCGAGAAAGAACGCATGGCCGGCCTGCGTCCCGCCGCCTACGCCGTCGCGAAGATCCTCTGGGTCGCCCTGCTCGGCGCGGCCCAGGGCGCGTGGATGACGATCTTCGTCAAACTCATCTGCGCCTTCCCCGGCGCGTGGGTGCCCCAGCTCGCCGTGCTCTCCTCCGTCGGCGCGTCGATGAGCGTGGTCTGCCTCGGGCTCTCCGCCCTGCTCACCTCCTCCGAACGCGCCTCCCTGCTCTCGATCTATCTGGTGGGTTTTCAACTCCCGCTCTCCGGTGTCGTGCTCGCCCTGCCCGACGCGCTGGTCTGGGCGGTGCGGCCCTTCATCGCGACCTACTGGGGCTGGTCCGGCTACCTCACCGCGATGCGCGACTCGCGCTTTTACGACGCCGTCGCGCTACTCGACCCCGGCCGCCTCGCCGGCTCGCCGCTCGCCCTGCTCGTGCTCGGCGCACACGCGTTTTTTGGCATCGCGCTCGTTTTTCATGGCTGTCGCGTGCAACGTTGGCCCTAAACAGACGTCTTCACCGTTGTTCCGCTCCGCTTTTTCCCAGATTCTTCCGCTTTCCCCCATGCCCCGCACCGCCTCGCGCCGTTTCGTTTTCGCCTGTTTGCTCACCCCGCTTTTGCTAGCCGCCTTCGCGGGCTGCGCGCGCCAGAGCGGCGAACCTTTCCCCGTCGCCGCCTACCTCGAATCGCCCGACAACCTCCAAGGCAACCGCTACACCCTTGAAGCCGAGATCGACGCGCAGCTCGAATGGAAGGAAGGCATCGGCCGCCTGCTCGCCGTCCGCCCCCTCCCGCTCGACGCCCACCAAGGCCGCCTGCCCGTCTTCATCGCCGACTCCCTCAACGCCAACCTGATGGTCGCCCAGCGCTACCGGATGGAACTCACCGTGCGCCGCGGCGGCCTCCTCCAGGTCACCGAACTGCGCAAACTCTAACCGCCCGCCGCCCCGTCAGCCTCCCCGCTCCCCATCGCCATGCGCACGCCCCGCCTCGCCATCCTTCTCGCCTCGTTCGCCGCCGCCCCGCTTCTCGCCCAGACCCCTCCCGCTCCTTCCACACCCCCCGCGCCCGCAGGCTCCACCCTGCCCAACGCCGCCGGCGCGCGCACCGCCGCCGACAACGCCATGAACGTGCTCGGCACCGGCAATCTCGAAAGCAACACCCTCCTCCAGATCATCAACAAGGCCTTCGACACCGACTCCGACGCCTTCAACCCCGAGGAGGGAACCCTCAGTTGGAAAGGCCACACCTACAACGTCGGCCAGATGCGCGCCTTCCGCGCCCGCTTCGAACGCTACCTCGCCCAGCCCGAGTCGGTGGACAACGACGTCTATCGCGGGGTCATGAGCGAGGTTTTCAACCTGCTCTCCACCCGCACCGGCGACGCCGGCGGCGAAAACACCAAGAAGGCCTGGCAGCTCTTGTATCGGGCGGCTGAATACGAGATCGACGGCGGCGCCAGCCTCTCCGTCGCCAACCAGGTTTTTAACGCCTGGCGCATCCGCGACGAGCGCGACGCCCTCTCCGTAACCCAAGGCGAACTTGACCGCATCCGCCGCCAGCAGCGCCTCGACGTCGCCTTTGCCGGCGACACCATGGCCCGCGAAGGCGTCGCCAACGTCACCCAGGTGGTCGAAAACACCGGCGCCCAGGCCTCCGAGACCGCCGGCAACGTCGCCCCGCGCATCAACATCGGCGACACCACCAACACGGGCGGCACCGGCGACACCGGCGGCGGCGCCACCACCGGCGGCACCGGCACGACCCGCCGAGGCGGCGGCGGTAGCGGCGCCGAAGGCGGCACCCGTGGCCAGATCGGCACGGGCTCCACCCAAGGCCCCGTCGCCCAGCTCTTCCGCGCCCGCGACCTCGCCGAAACCGAAGCCAAGATCCAGGCCGCCGAATCCGGCGCCATGCTCACCGGCGTCGAGGCCAAGATCCAGTTCCAGACCGCGATCGTGAACCTGTTTCTCCAGCGCCGATTCCAGCACTGCCTCATCGCCGCCAGCTTTTACCGCTACATCTTCAAGGGCAGCGCCCAGCAACTCGTCATCGGCAAAAGCGAGATCCAATCCTTCCTGCCCTCCAGCGATCTTGCCGTCACCGTCGAGACCCTCGAATTCCTCTCCCGCGAGGCAATCAACGACACCGAAGCCTCCATGCAGGCCGTGCGCGCCAACTTCGCCGACGGCCAGCTCGTCGGCGCGCTCGAACGCCTCCAGGAAACCTTCTTCCTCGGCGAATTCCTCCCCGGCGTCGCCCAGTTCGAACGCGAAAAAAAGCAGACCCTGCTCCGTCTGTATCAACAAGTTGATACAGCCCGCCGGCTCGCCGACCTGAAGGACTACGACGCGGTGGACAAACTCGTCGCCGAAATCGGCGTCAACGCGAAGGACTTCCGCTCCAGCGAGGTCACCTCCGCCATTCGCGCCGCCCAGCGCATGAGCACCCTCGCCCTCTACGCCGCGCAGCAAGCCGCCGCCACCGGCGACTTCATGCGCGCCCAGGAAGGCGTGCAACGCGCCGCCGGCCTCTGGCCGCTCAACCCCGCGCTCAAGACTTACACCGAAAACATGGCCAACCAAGTGGACATCGGTTCGCAGGCCGCCCTCCTCTTCGACGACGCCATGAAGCGCGGCGACCTGCGCCGCCTCTACGACCAGCGCAGCGAACTCGCCATCGCCCTGCTCTCCGACTCCGTGCGCGGCCCGCAACTCCGCGAAGTCATCGAAAAATTTTCCCGTGTGGAAATCTTCCTCGCCCAAGCCCACGAACTCCTCGCCCAAAACAACGGCTTCGGCGCGTGGGAGGCCCTCGAAGCCGCCACCCAGCTCACGCCCAACGACGTCGCCGTGAACCAGCGCCGCGGCGAACTCGCCCCGCGCGTTGCCGCCTTCGTCGGCCGCGTCGACACCGCCAAACGCCACGAGGAAACCGGCCGCGTCGCCGCCGCCCTCACCCAGTGGCTCCACGCGCAAAACCTCTACCCCGCCAGCAGCCTCGCCCGCCTCGGCATCGCCCGCACCAGCGCCGAGCTGCTCGACAGCCTCGCCATCGAGTCCGAAGTCGCCGCCGCCAGAGCTCAGTAGGCGTCCGCTCCCGTCTCCGTTTTCCCGCCGCCATGTGCACCCGTTTCGTGCTCGAGCAGACGCGCATCCGCGCCCTGCTCGTCGCGCTCGGGCTCGACGCCGACGGCACCGAAACCACCGCGCCCAACGCGCTCATGGCCCCAATCCACCACCGCATGCCCGCCCTGCTCGTCACGCCCGAGGCCTGCCGCGCCTGGCTCGATCCGCGCGCCAACGAAGCCGCGCTCGCCGCGCTCCTCGCCCCGGCCGACTCCGCCGCGATGAGCGCCACCCCGGTGAGCCCGCGCATGAACCGCGCCGAATTCGATTCGCCCGAATGCCTCGCCCCCGCCATCCACGGCCTCGCCGCCCGCGACACCGAGGAAGACGGCCTCGGCTTGCTGTAGAACCGGTCGGCGACCGGTTCTCCTCCGGCCCCGCCCCCGTGCCCGGAGGGGCCGTCGGCCCGGACGGGTGTGACAGGAAGTGATGTCAGCGGATCGGGGTGGCATGGGCGTCCCGCCCATGGGTTCGGAAGCGAGTCCCGCACGCGAGCTTCGTCCACGGGCAAGATGCCCGTGCCGGAGGGTTTGCCGGCCACTAAATGACTCCGTCATTCCGCTACGCTTAAAGTCACAGGAAACATCGGCTACCTCCGCATGGTGCCTTCGTTCCGAACGTAGCGGAAACGCGGAGCGGTTTCGTTCGGATAATGCAGCGGCCACGAAATCCCGCCGCGCGGGATTCCGCTACACTCTACCCACTGAAACATCGAAGAACCAATTTCGCAA